>PABJ01000018.1 GCA_002699105.1 Ectothiorhodospiraceae bacterium
ACCGTACTCCTTGGCCGCCTCACCGGCACGTTCAGCCGCGACCTGCGCAGCAAACGGCGTGCTCTTACGTGAACCGCGGAATCCGGATCCGCCGGCAGTTGCCCAGGACAACGCGTTGCCCTGACGGTCTGTGATCATCACGATCGTGTTGTTAAATGAAGCGTGGATATGCGCGATACCATCGGTAACGCTGCGCTTCGATTTCTTACTTGAGCTAGGTCCAGCCATTATTGATACTCAACAATCAGTCAATTACTTGCGGATAGGACGACGCGGTCCCTTCCGTGTACGTGCATTAGTTTTGGTGCGCTGTCCGCGAAGAGGCAGACCACGGCGATGACGGATGCCGCGGTAGCAGCCAAGGTCCATCAGGCGCTTGATGCTCATGGAGACATCACGGCGCAAGTCACCTTCGACTGTATACTTACCTACTTCATTACGGAGCTCTTCCACCTCGGCTTCGCTGAGGTCACGTACCTTCACGTCAGGGGAAATGCCCGTCGCATTACAGATAGCGTAAGCTCTCGTCTTTCCAATGCCATAAATAGAGGTAAGCGCCACCCAGGTGTGCTTTTGCACCGGTATATTGATGCCAGCGATGCGGGCCATACTGAGTCTCCCCGAGACGTAAAAAGCCAGCCATATTACGTGATATGACCGGGTAATTCAAACAATGGATTAAAAGATATTAGCCTTGACGCTGTTTGTGACGCTGATCTGAAGAACAGATAACGCGGACAACACCATTGCGTTTAACAACTTTGCAGTTTCTGCAGATTTTCTTAACGGATGCGCGGACTTTCATTTCAATAAACCTAAATAGTCAACCTGTACCCCGGAGCTAAATCAGCTGCGGGGCTTCTTCCCTTTCGGGCCGGCTTTCTTCATGAGGCTGTCGTACTGGTGACTCATCATGTGTGCCTGCGCCTGAGCGACGAAGTCCATGATGACCACCACGATGATCAGCAACGAAGTGCCGCCGAAATAAAACGGCACATTCCACCACAAAATCAGGAATTCTGGAAGTAGGCAAACCAAAGTTATGTACAACGCACCAAACAATGTCAGTCGGGTGAGCACACCATCAATGTATTGAGCCGTCTTCTCTCCGGGCCTGATACCCGGGATGAAAGCGCCTGAGCGCTTCAGGTTATCCGCCGTCTCTTTAGCGTTGAATACCAACGCGGTGTAGAAAAAGCAGAAGAAAATGATAGCCGACGCGTACAGCAACACGTAAATCGGCTGGCCTGGCTGCAGCGTACTTACAACGCTCTGCAACCAGCCGGCATTACTTGCACTGCCGGCAAAATCCCCGAGCGTAGCCGGGAACAGAATAATACTCGAGGCGAAGATCGGCGGAATGACGCCGGCCATATTCAGCTTCAGAGGCAGATGACTGGTCTGTGCCGCGTACATTTTACGACCCTGCTGCCGCTTGGCGTAATTGACCGTAATCCGTCGCTGCCCCTTCTCCACGAAGATCACAAACGCGGTGACTGCGATGATCAGCAGCGCCAACACGATCACGACCAGTGCCGCCAGTTGGCCAGTTCGGACCAATTCCAGGGTGCCGCCAATGGCCGCGGGCAATCCAGCTACGATACCGGCAAAAATCAGAATGGAGATACCGTTGCCGATACCTCGCTCTGTCACCTGCTCACCCAGCCACATCAGGAACATCGTTCCTGTCACCAGAGTTACGGCGCCTGTCAAGATGAACGCAGGACCCGTAAAAAACGCCAACGGCATGCCGCCGGCGGACTGCGTTTGCAGCGCGATCGTTACTCCAACCGCCTGCACGGTCGCGAGTACCAGCGTGCCGTAACGCGTGTACTTGGTGATCTTTTTGCGACCGCTTTCGCCTTCTTTGCGCAACTGCTCCAGACTCGGAAGCACGTGAGTCAGCATCTGCATGATGATCGATGCCGAAATGTACGGCATGACACCCAATGCAAAGATCGACATGCGTGATAGCGCACCACCCCCGAACATGTTAAACATGTCGAGTATGCCACCGCGCTCCTGTTCAAACAGAGCTGCCATCGCCCTGGGATCGACACCAGGAATCGTGATGTGCGCGCCGATGCGGAAAATCACAATCGCGATCAGTACGAAAAGGATTCGTTGGCGCAGTTCAGAGGATTTCCCTAAACCGCCCAACCCGGCCATTGCGTCCGCAGAAGCGCCCACGAATTACTCCTCTACAGAGCCACCAGCAGCAGCAATAGCGTCTTTAGCACCGGCTGTGACGCGTACGCCCTTAACCGTAACAGCTTTGCTCAACTCGCCGGATTTGATGATTTTGACTGTCTGAGTCTGGTCAGGAACGATGCCCGCAGCCAGCAGCGTCTCGAGAGTCACTTCGCTGCCTTCCAGCTTGGCGAGTTCGCTCAGACGCACCTCTGCATAACGCGCAGCCATGCGAGAAGTAAAACCGAATTTCGGCAGACGACGCTGGATAGGCATCTGACCACCTTCAAAACCAACCTTATGGAAGCCACCAGAACGTGACTTCTGACCTTTATGGCCACGCCCGCCAGTCTTACCCAGACCAGAGCCGATACCACGGCCGCGGCGCTTGGCTGTTTTTTTCGTGCCTTCAGCAGGCTTCAGTGTGTTGAGAAACATCTCAGGCCTCTTCTACTCGCAGCATGTACGACACCTTATTGATCATGCCCCGGTTCTCGGGAGTGTCGATAACTTCTACTGTGTGATGCATACGACGAATACCCAGACCACGTACACAGGCCTGGTGATTCTTCAAACGTCCGTTTGTGCTCTTAACCAGAGTCACCTTCAGCTTTTTGTCGCTCACGACTTACCCCCGGATCTCGTCAACGCTCTTGCCGCGCTTCGCAGCAACAGACTCGGGCGACTGCATTGAGGTCAAACCTTCAACTGTGGCGCGAACCACGTTGATCGGGTTGTTAGTGCCCATAATTTTAGCGAGGACATTACGCACACCGACGGCTTCAAATACTGCACGCATGGCACCACCGGCGATGATGCCGGTACCCTCAGAGGCCGGCTGCATGTAAACGCGTGCCGCGCCATGGTAACCCTTAGTCGGGTACTGCAGCGTGCCGTCGTTAAGATTCACCGTACGCATGTTCTTGCGTGCTTTATCCATGGCTTTCTGGATAGCCAACGGCACTTCGCGCGCTTTGCCGTAACCAAAGCCAACTTTGCCGTTACCATCACCGACCACAGTCAGTGCGGTGAAACCGAACTGGCGACCACCCTTGACTACTTTTGCCACACGATTGATGGCAACCAGTTTCTCGATGTAGCCGTCGTTGCTGTTGCCGGCTTCTACATTTGACATAGTTCTGTACCCTTAGAATTGCAGACCGTTTTCACGCGCGGCGTCAGCCAACGCTTTCACACGACCGTGGTATTTGAAACCGGAGCGGTCGAAAGCGACTTTAGTGACACCCGCTGAAACGGCTTTCTTCGCCAGTGCAGCACCGACAGCCGCAGCCGCGTCGCTGTTGCCGGAATACTTGAGATCGCCACGCAGATCCTTGCTCTGGCTCGACGCGCTGACGACAACAGTACCGCCTGTTTCGTCGATGATCTGGGCATAGATGTGACGGGGCGTACGGTGCACAGTTAACCGTGGCACTGCCAGTTCACGAATGTGTGAGCGTACGCGCTTGGCTCTTCTGAGCCGGGTTATTTTCTTGTTCATACTACTGACCTGCCCTGATTATTTCTTCTTGGCTTCTTTGATGACGACATATTCGCCGGCGTAGCGAACACCTTTGCCTTTATACGGCTCGGGCGGACGGTACGCGCGAATGTCAGCAGCTACCTGACCCAGGACCTGCTTGTCTACACCTTTAATTACGATCTCAGTCTGACTCGGCGTTTCGACAGTGACACCTTCCGGCATCTCGTGAACAACAGGGTGAGAAAAGCCCAGGGTCAGGTTCAGATTCTTGCCTTGTGCTTGAGCACGATAGCCCACACCACGCAGCTCAAGCTTGCGCTCGAACCCAGTGGAGACACCTGTGATCAGGTTATTAACCAGCGCACGCATAGTGCCCGTCATCATGACGGCGTCTTTCGATGAAGATTTGGGCGCAAGGAGCAGCTCGCCATTCTCTTCAGAGATCGTGACGTTGTCATGCAGCACCATTTCACCGGCGCCACTCGTGCCTTTTGCTTTTACGGTCTGGCCGGCGATGGTAACTTCAACACCTTTCGGCAACGCAACCGGCTTCTTAGCAACTCGAGACATTGCAAAAACTCCTTAGCAAACGGCGCAAAGAATCTCGCCGCCCTCGCCGAGTGAGCTGGCTTTTTGGCCAGTCATCACGCCGCGTGAGGTCGAGACGATAGCGACACCGAGGCCACCCAGGACCTGCGGGATTTCTTTCGCGCCTTTATAAATACGCAGACCCGGTTTACTGACGCGATCAATGCGATCGATAACCGGACGCCCTTCGAAGTACTTCAACGTAATGCTCAGTGCAGCTTCTGCACCCTCGCCTTCTATGGCGAAGTCGGTGATGTAGCCTTCCTCTTTCAGGACGTTCGCAATCGCCACCTTAACCTTAGAGGTCGGCATAGAGACCGATGCGAGATTTGCTGTCTGCCCGTTACGAATGCGGGTCAACATATCAGCAATGGGATCTGACATACTCATAACTAAAATTCCTAACTATCCGATTTACCAGGACGCTTTTGACAGACCCGGGACATCACCGCGCATGGCGGCTTCACGCAACTTATTACGGCTGAGACCGAACTTGCGATAAAAACCGTGCGGGCGGCCGGTGATCCGGCAGCGATTGCGCTGGCGAACCTTCGCAGAATCGCGCGGCAGCGTAGCCAGTTTTTTTACCGCGTCCATTTTTTCGTCGAAATCCGTATTGGGATTCGCGATCAGTTTCTTCAGCTCAAGACGCTTTGCCTGATAGCGGTCAACCTGTTTGGCACGCTTGTTCTCGCGCGCAATCATGGATTTTTTAGCCATTAGTTAGCACCTTTTGCTTTCTTAAGCGGGAGACTGAATTTCTCCAGCAACGCTTTCGCTTCCGCGTCACTCTTTGCGCTCGTAGTAAATGTGATATCCATTCCGCGAACAGCGTCGATCTTGTCGTAGTCGATCTCCGGGAAGATGATCTGCTCTTTGACACCGATGCTGTAGTTGCCACGTCCGTCAAAAGACTTCGGGTTCAGCCCGCGGAAGTCACGGATTCGCGGGATCGCGATTGTAACCAGTCGATCGAGGAATTCATACATACGTTCTCGACGCAGAGTCACTTTGCAACCGATTGGCCAGCCATCGCGGATTTTAAAACCGGCGATAGACTTGCGAGCCAGAGTTACAACCGGCTTCTGACCTGCAATCGCTGTCAGATCCGCAACAGCGTTTTCGATGACTTTCTTGTCACTGACCGCTTCGCCGAGTCCGATATTCAGCGTGATCTTTTCCAGGCGAGGGACTTCCATCACACTCTTGTACGAAAACTCTTCCATCAACTGAGGAACGACGTTTTCTCTGTAAAATTCTTTCAAACGCGCCATAACGTATTACCCGCCAACTGTTTCGTCGTTGGACTTGAAAACGCGGACTTTCGTGCCGTCTTCAAGTGTTTTAATTCCAACACGATCGGCCTTGTTTGTGGCCGGATTAAAAATTGCAACATTGGAGACATGCAGCGAAGCTTCCTTCTCCACAATGCCTCCCGGCGTACCCAGCATGGGGTTACCCTTTGTGTGCTTTTTAACCATGTTGGCGTTTGCGACGATTACGCGCTCGTTCGGCAGAATCTGCTGAATTGTGCCGCGGCGCCCTTTGTCTTTACCAGCGATGATGATGACTTCATCGCCCTTTTTAAGTTTGCGCATAGTCCTGTACCTTATAAAACTTCGGGCGCGAGCGAGATGATCTTCATGAATCGCTCGGAACGCAGTTCGCGGGTTACCGGGCCAAAGATACGAGTACCAATGGGGTCCAGTTTATTATTGAGGATGACCGCCGCGTTCTGGTCGAAACGGATCGTTGAACCATCCGGACGACGAACGCCTTTACGGGTACGCACGACTACCGCGTTATAAACTTCGCCTTTCTTAACCTTGCCGCGTGGAATAGCGTCTTTGACGCTGACCTTAATAATGTCGCCAACGCGAGCGTAGCGGCGCTTTGAACCGCCCAGTACTTTGATGCACTGAACTTTGCGCGCGCCACTGTTGTCAGCGGCATTAAGAATTGTTTGCATCTGAATCATGATCAGAACCTGCTAAATGTTGCCGAGCGGTGACTTACTTAGAAGCCGCTTCAATAACGACGTCGAGCGTCCAGGACTTAGTCTTGGACAACGGACGACACTCTTTAATCTGTACTACATCGCCGATGGAAAGCGAGTTGCTCTCATCATGTACGTGGTACTTTTTAGAGCGGCTGATGAACTTGCCGTACACCGGGTGGCGCACTTTACGCTCAACCAGAACCGTTGCGGACTTATCCATTTTGTTACTGACGACGCGACCGATCTCAGTGCGCTGAAGTTTAGTTTGCTCGGTCATTTGCTCTCACCTGCTGTACTTTGCTCTGCAATCAGCGTATTCACACGCGCAATGTTTCTGCGGTTGGCTTTAAACAGGTGCGGCTTAACGTCCTGACCTGATCCACGCTGCATGCGCAGATTGAACTGCTCTTTCAACAGTGATGTAAGCTCGGCGTTGAGCTCAGCTACACTTTTCTGGCGGAGTTCACTCGTTTTCATTACATCACCGTCCGATTAACAAATTTAGTGGCGATCGGCAGTTTCGCAGCGGCAAGCTTGAAAGCTTCGCGCGCAATCTCTTCACCCACGCCTTCCATTTCGTAGAGCACTTTGCCTGGCTGAATCTTAGCCACCCAATACTCAACGTTACCCTTACCTTTACCCATACGAACTTCGATCGGCTTTTTCGTGATCGGCGTATCCGGAAAGATACGGATCCAGACTTTACCGCCACGTTTGATGTGACGAGTCATGGCACGACGTGCCGCCTCGATCTGGCGAGCGGTGATCTGACCGCGCTCAGTGGCTTTCAGACCGAACTCACCGAAACTGACACGGTTTCCGTTTTGCGCAAGCCCACGGTTCCGTGATTTCTGCTGCTTGCGGAATTTTGTACGTTTTGGCTGTAACATTTTCTGAAAACCTTACTTGTTGTTCGCTTGGGCGGCTTTCTTTTCGTTTTGCTCGCGCTTCTGCTCGAGGTCGAAAACTTCGCCGTTACAAACCCAAACTTTGATACCAATGATGCCGTACGTTGTTTTCGCTTCGGCAGTACCGTAGTCAATGTCAGCACGCAATGTGTGAAGCGGCACGCGACCGTCGTGATACCACTCACGTCGTGCGATTTCCGCACCGTTCAGTCGGCCTGATACAGAGATTTTCACGCCCTGTGCGCCGAGACGCATGGTGTTTGTCAGCACGCGCTTCATAGCGCGGCGGAACATAACACGACGTTCAAGCTGCTGAGCCACGCTCTCGGCGATCAGCGTCGCATCGAGTTCCGGCTTACGAATCTCAGCGATGTTAATCTTCACGCTGCTTACCGGCATGTTGAGCATCGGTGCGATTTGAGCACGCAGACGCTCAACGTCTTCACCTTTCTTACCGATAACGATTCCGGGACGAGCGGTGTGAATGGTAATCACGACAGCACGAGCCGGACGGGAAATTTCAATGCGACTTACAGACGCATGAGAAAGTTTCTCTTTCAGGTACTCGCGAACCTTGATGTCCTCGTTGAGAAAGTTCGCGTAGTCAGCGTTTCCAGCGTACCAGGTGGAATTCCATTCAGCGGAGATTCCGAGTCTGATTCCAATCGGATGAACCTTTTGTCCCATGTCGATACCTTAACTTATTCGTCTGCTACTACTACGGTGATATGGCTGGTGCGCTTCAGGATACGGTTACCACGTCCCTTCGCACGCGCACGCATGCGCTTCATTGTCGCTGCCTCGTCTACCGTGATTGCAGCTACTTTCAGCTCGTCGATGTCCGCCCCTTCGTTGTGCTCAGCATTGGCGATCGCAGAGTCCAGAACTCGCTTGATCAACTCACCGGCTTTCTTGTTGCTGAATTCAACGATTTCGAGCGCTTGCTCGACGCGCTTACCGCGAATCTGATCAGCCACAAGGCGAGCCTTCTGAGCTGAGATTCGTGCATGTTTCAATGTTGATTGTGTACGCATTGTCGAGCCGCCTTATCGAGACTTCTTGTCCGCAACATGACCCTTGTATGTACGAGTCAGTGCGAATTCACCGAGTTTATGACCGACCATGTTCTCGCTAACGAGAACCGGCACGTGCTGACGACCGTTGTGAACGGCGATTGTCAGACCGACCATTTCTGGCAGGATCATTGAGCGACGTGACCAGGTCTTGATCGGGCGCTTGCTATTGGCTTCACGCGCTTCCTCGACCTTCTTAACCAAGTGATGGTCGACGAATGGACCTTTCTTAAGTGAACGTGGCATTTGTCAGAACCTCACTTACTTTTTGTTGCGACGACGAACGATCATGCCGTCGGTACGCTTGTTAGAACGGGTCTTGTAACCCTTAGTCGGCGTGCCCCATGGGCTCACCGGATGACGTCCGCCTGAAGTACGACCTTCACCACCACCATGCGGGTGATCGACCGGGTTCATGGCGACACCGCGCACTGTCGGGCGGACACCGCGCCAACGCTGAGCACCGGCTTTACCGAGCTTGCGCAGGCTGTGCTCACCGTTGCCTACCTCGCCAACTGTGGCGCGACACTCGGCCGGCACTTTACGCATTTCGCCAGAGCGGAGGCGCAACGTGGCATGCGCACCTTCACGCGCAACCAGCTGAACTGCAGCTCCGGCACTACGCGCAATCTGCGCACCTTTGCCCGGCTTGAGCTCAATGCAATGAACCGTGGTACCCACCGGAATGTTGGCCAGCGGCAGCGTATTACCTGCTTTAATCGGCGCTTCACGGCCGCTCATGACCGGCTGGCCTACAGCCATACCTTTGCTCGCGATGACGTATCGGCGCTCGCCGTCCGCGTACAGCAACAGAGCGATATTCGCAGTACGATTCGGGTCGTACTGGATACTTTCGACCTTTGCCGGGATTCCGTCTTTGTTGCGTTTGAAATCAACAACGCGATAACGACGCTTGTGCCCACCACCCTTGTGACGAGTTGTAATGCGACCCTTGGAGTTACGGCCACCGGTTTTGCTGAGTTTTTCTACCAGCGCAGCGTGCGGCTTGGACTCACTGACAGATGTGTCAACGACGCGAACCTGAAAGCGACGGCCAGGAGAAGTCGGTTTTGTTTTCAACAGAGCCATGATTACTTACCTTCGATCCCGGCGAAATCAATGTCATCGCCATCTTTCAAACGGACAACAGCCTTCTTCCAGTCTGACTGCTTGCCGAAAACCGCGCCGAAACGCTTGGTTTTGCCTTTGACGTTCTGGATACGCACTGATGCAACCTTGACGGAAAACAGCTTTTCAACGGCTTTCTTCACTTCCAGCTTGCTGGCGTCTTTCGCAACACGGAATGTGTGCGAACCCTGCTCAGCGCCGACCGCGGCCTTCTCGGAGATGTGCGGAGAGACCAGAACCTGATACATGCGGTTCTCGTTCATGCGAAACGCTCCTCAATCTTCTTGAGCGCAGAAGAAGTGACAACCAGTTTCTCGCGCTCGATCAGAGAAACAGGATTGATACCTTCAACATCCAGCACATCTACAAACGGCAGATTGCGGCTTGCCAGGTACAGATTCTCGGTAACTTCGTCGGCCACGATAGTCACGCTGTTGACGCCAAGATCCGCGAGTTTTGCTTTGAGCAGCTTGGTACGCGGCTCAGCAACTTCGAGCGAATCAACCACAACCAGACGCTCGCTGCGAACGAGCTCAGACAAGATGACCTTCATCGCGCCACGATACATCTTCTTGTTAACTTTCTGATCGTATGAGCGCGTTTTGGAGGCGAACGTTGCACCACCGGAGCGCCAGATCGGGCTGCGAGAGGTACCCGCTCGCGCGCGACCGGTGCCTTTCTGGCGCCAGGGCTTGATACCACCGCCGCGCACTTCGCTGCGTGTCTTCTGGGCAGAAGTGCCCTGACGGCCAGCAGCCATGTAGGCAACCACGACCTGATGAACCAATGTCTCATTGAGTTCACGGCCGAAGACTTCGTCAGAGACGCTGATTGCAGCGCCAGAACCGTTGACTTGTAATTCCATGTTACTTCTTACCTTTAACTGCAGGCTTCACAATAACATCGGAGCCTTTTGAACCCGGAACCGCACCTTTAATCAACAGGACACTACGATCGGCATCAACGCGAACCACTTCGAGATTCTGGATTGTGCGCTGCTTGTTGCCCATGTGACCGGCCATTTTTTTGCCTTTAAAGACACGACCTGGCGTTTGGTTCTGACCAATTGAACCGGGAGCACGGTGCGACAGAGAGTTACCGTGGGTGGCGTCCTGCGTGCGAAAGTTGTGACGCTTGACTGCGCCGGCGAATCCTTTACCGATTGTAGTACCGGTAACATCAACCTTTTGACCTTCTTCGAAAAGATCAAGACCGATGGAGGCGCCGAGCTCGTAAGACTCAACTTCGTCAGCAGTCAGACGAAACTCTTTAAGGAGGCGACCGGCTTCAACACCAGCCTTGGAAAAGTGACCTGCCAGAGGTTTAGTGACGTTAGACGCTTTCACCTCGCCGACAGTCACCTGCACAGCAGAATAGCCTTCACGATCCTCGGTGCGCTTAGCAACCACACGGGCTGGCTCAACCTGGATCACAGTAACAGGCACGGAAGCACCTGCTTCGGTAAAGACGCGAGTCATACCGAGCTTGCGTCCGACAACACAAAGCGTCATCTCATATCTCCGACAGAGGCACCGGCTACGACTTACCGTCCGTACCGGTGCATAAACTTGAATCAAATTGTAGTGTGAGCTAGATGCTCAAAGGCCCGACTAAAAGTGAAGTCGGGCCAAGGAAGCCGCGCATTATAGCAAGGGGATTTTAAATCGCAAACCCCCTTCAGCGCTTTTTCTTAGGATTTATTCAG
>PABJ01000019.1 GCA_002699105.1 Ectothiorhodospiraceae bacterium
GGGGGGGGGGGGGGGCACAATGTCAAGAGGCAGCGATAATTTTTTTAGAAATGTCGGGCAGGCGACAGGTGCATAGCTAATATGCTGCCTTTGTACTTATAAATGTCTGCAGGACGCTCGGCAAAAGATTGCGCAATTGCAGCGCTACCAAAACCAGAAACATTCGTACCGTGGGCTTCACGGTCTTCACTGCATGCCTACTTCTTGTTGCTTTTCACCACCACGCTGAGCGTATTGCTCTTCTCGCGTGGCGGACACCAGGCGGCTGTTTCCGCGCGTAGCGTGTAGGTGCCCGGGCGGGCGAACTTCACCGTCCGGCTGCCGTCGGCGCGCAGCCCGAGATTGAACTTCCCTTCATCGTCCGGCTCTATGTACCATGTTACGTTTTGTGCAACTTCCGACTCGAACTTCGGCGGCTCCTCGCGCCACCAACATGCGGGCTCGTTCTCTATATCGGTCTTCACACGCACAAATCCGCTGTTCTCGCGCTGCGCATGGAGGATAAGCGCTTCACCCACACGAACGGTGTCCTGCTCCGCACGCACGGTGAGCCGCTCCTCAAAGTCCTCGCCCGGCACCCAGATGTATTCCGGAACGGCTTCCCGGCATGCCGGAAGAATGAAGACGATGAGCGCTATCAGATATATGTACTTGTGCATAAGTTAAGGTACTGCTGTTGCGATGATATTCAACCTACTCCCCGACGAGCACAAATGCAGCCCAGATCAGCGGGTGGTTGTACTTCTGTTTAATCTCAAGCTTTGCGCGATGGAAGGCTGCCGTTTTCTTCGCTCCGCCAAGCCAGTATCCATAAAACTTGCGCATGAGCTCGGCAGTGGGTTCGTCTGCGACTTTCCAGAGGCTCATGATGATGCTCTCCACCCCAGCAATATGGAACGCCCGCTGCAATCCGAAGATCCCCTCGCCGTTGCGCACATCGCCGAGACCGGTCTCGCAGGCCGAAAGCGTCACCAGCTCGGTGCCGTTCAGGTCCAGCCCGCTGACCTCGAGGGCGGTGAGGATGCCGTCGTCCTTCGGCCCTGCAGGAAGCGCTCCCGTCCAGACAGCGTTCGCACCTGCAAGGATGAGCCCGGAGCGCAGCAATGGGTTTTCGATGATCCGTAACTGGGAGCCCCCGCTTAGTCCCGACCGCTCGACGGTGCTTGAGGAGCTGTGTGAGCGATGTTCGAACGCTGGAAAGAAGAATCCGTGCGTAGCGATATGCAGCGCTTTTGGCGCGTTCCCGCTAAGAGCTTTTACGCCGGATTCGCTGGCCGCATCCCCCTTGTGCAGTTCATACGGAGTGTCAATCTCCCTGCACATCGCGCCGATTGATGCTATCTCTTCTGCTGTACCTTCCAGGGGAGTCCAGGCGTTCCTTCCGCTGCCGTTGCCATACGCTGGATCGCCGAAGAGTTCGATACGTTCCGTGCGCTGCACACGCTGCGGGTTGAATCGGAAGTCGCGCCTGAGTAACTGCCGTGAGCTTGAGAGCCTGAACAGCTCATAGGAATCGCAGAGGTATTCCGGCTCGCTGCCAATGTCCAGTACCAGCGCATCGAAAGCGACGCGGTGAAGCAGCCCGTCCGGAGAAAGGAACACTCTACTGATAGCGGTACCCAGACCGAGCGGCTCCCAAAGGGCATTATATAATTCATGACCAACCTCGGGATTCGCTATATAGGAATCCGGCCTGCGTGGGTCCGCGGCCTTGGAAAGGAAATCTGCGATGGTCTCTTCGCTGCACAGCGGAGTCAGCACCGGGAAGCCTTCATGGCGCAATACGATCGCAGCATAGATCGTGTCGGATTCCCTGGGAATGGCGATACATTCTACGATAGCCTCACCGGGCTGTAGCTGTCGCTGTATATCTTCCCAGCCTGCTTCCAGCAAACGCTGGTACTTTTCGTATTCGCGATCCACTTTGCGAAGTGCTGCGTCCAACAGCGCGGCTTGCTTCCGGATTTTGGCGCGCTCTTCCTGAATTTCCGGGGTAGACTGTCTGCTGGCAAGGGCTGCCTGCTGTTCCCGAAGATCGGTGAGTTCGTTATTGAGTTCCAGCACCTGGCGGTTCTTCGTCATTTCCGCGCTGCGCCTTGCGCTTTCACTGACCACTGCACCTTTGAAACGAAGCACTGCGTTGTATAGCGTGCTTGCGATCTCCGGGTCTTCTTCCCTCCACTTCAGGCAGAACTTGAAGTATGCATTTATATTCGGCCGGAGGATGTTTTCCATGAACTCGAGCTGGCTGCCTTCGCTTTCGAAATGGAACGATTCGTCCAACCGCGCATAGAGACCGTTCAGCATGAGGCGAAACTCCTCAGCCGCGTCCTTGCGCCTTCCTTGATTGGAGAGGAATTGTGCGTAATAGCGGTGCCCAAGTATGAGATCATGATGGGTATCAGTGAACAGGCGTTCGCGCATAGCAATCGCTTCCCGGAAGAGGCTATCCGCTAGTGCCACCTGCCCGGTGCTGCCATAAAGCCTGGCTGCTTTTTCGATACTGGTTGCCAACGAAGGATGCGGAGGATCGAAAAGGCGCCGGTACATTGCCAGAGAAGAATCCAGGTAGGGCTCAGCGCGCTTGTACATTTCACGTTCGTAGTAAAAAAATCCAAGCGTATTTGTGATCCTTGCGAGCGCAGGGTTATCGCCAATGTAAAACGCATCGGCAGCTTGGTAGGCTGCCTGGAACAGTGAGTCTGCGCGATCGTATTCTCCGAGGAACTGATAGGCAGTCGCCAAGCTGTTCACAGTAGCATGTATCACCTTCTCCAAGAGCACTGGTTCACGTTCGACAATATCGAGCGAATGCTGGAGGTGTTCAATAGCATCGTTAAAGCGCCCACGGTTCAAATAGAACATACCGAGATTATTGAGTACCAAAGCGTATTCGTGAGCATCGGGCGGGAGATTATCGGCAGCAATACTTTGAGCCTGTAATAGGTGATACTCGCCGTCGGCATGTTTGCCTTGGTTAATAAATGCTGTTGATATGGAAAGGTGGCAGTATATAAATTCGGAGGCCGTGGTTTCAGGGAGTTCGCTATAAATTTGCAACGCCTCGAAATAGAGTTCCTCCGCATCCGCATACCTGCCGAACTCCCTGTACAAATCGCCGAGCTCTAAGGTCAGCCATGCAACGATAGCGAGGATAGGCTCCGAAGCCGAGACTGCTCGATTCAACGCTTCGGTGAGGAGCGGCTCCGCCAGCGTAATCCGTCCGCTTGTGCTGTAGTGCGAGGCGAGTCCCTGGAGCGAATAGAGAAGATTCTCGCCCTGTGGCTGGTGCTCCCTGTAGATATCGATCATTTCGAGAAATAGTGGCTCAGCGCGTACTTCTTCGCTGGACGTCAAATAATGCCAGGCAATTGACTGGATGAAATCGGCATACTCAACCGATCCGCCTACCTGTTCGCGTTTGTAGCGCACCGATATTTGATAAAGGCTGTCGGCCGCTTCTGAGTCGCCCCTGGAGCTGTGCAGCCAACCGGCGTACCAATAGTATCTCGGAAGTGCGGGATGCTCCTGCGGGTAATAGCGCTCGGCCATTTCGATACCCTTTGTTATATAGCCGATACCTTGATCGAACTGCTGCTCTCTTCCCGATACTACAGCGAGCATTTGCAATACATCTGCCATAAGAAGACTGCCGTCAGGGTAGAGAGTATCCGACATAGCAAGGGCGCGTTCAAGATGAATCATGGCGCTATCCGATACGCCAAGCTGCAGGAACGATGTACCGAGGTAGAATAACGCGGAATCGTAGAGCGGGTGGGCTCTATCGCCGAGGACATCCGATGCGGATTCCGTTGTGTTGACCAAGAGAATGTGTGCGGCTTGCTGATCGACGAGGGAGAGAGTATCGGCGTGGATGATTGCATTGCGGATGGCGAGCGAGTCTTCAACTGAATTGAAGTACGCCCTAGCGCCTTGCTGACCATAGCCGCCAGCAGTGCAAAGCAAAAGGACTCCGAGGGCAAGCATGGTGCTAAGGTAAAAGCGTTTCTTGAGCAAAGGACGCATCGGTATGCATTATGATGGAAGTACGTTCATCACTAAAGTACGCAACTTGCATGAAGAACGGTAGGGGACGATAAGGCAGCCGTTTCTCGCGTATAGCAATCCGGCTTCATGCAGTGCCTCAACATTCCACTCTGTGCCATAAAAAACACACCCGGACCGTTGGGCCCGGGTGTGCGTTGTTGCTGTATGTTGCCTTGCGTGAGAGGTTATCGGATTTCGATTTGGCGGGGCTTGGCTTCTTCCGCCTTCGGGACGGTGATCGTGAGAACGCCGTCGTTAAACTTCGCTTCGATCTTGTTCGAATCCACCGGATGCGGGAAGCGGAACTTCCGGAAGAACTTGCCGTAGATGCGTTCCACGCGGTGCGAGGTAACGCCTTCGCGTTCCGGGGCGGTGCGCTCGCCGGTCACGGCCAGGGTGTTCTCGAGGAAGTTCATTTCGATGTCCTTCTTTTCGAGTCCCGGCATATCCATGTGGATCGTGTAGGTATCGCCGTCCTCAACCACGTCGGCCAGCGGCGACCATGTCGCACTACGGTATTCTTCTTCCTTGGCCGGGGTGGTATCGTGGAACATCCGGTTGATTTCGTTCTGTAAGTTCACCATTTCTTTCACTGGGTTCCAGCGTACGAGTGTCATGATGATTCTCCTGTATCTATTCTATTATTGTTGTGTTCGTTTATTGTTGTCTTCGTTATCGGATTTCAATTGCTTTCGGTTTTACTTCTTCGACCTTCGGGACGGTGAGGGTCAGCACCCCGTTGTTGTAGCTTGCGGATATCTTCTCTGCATCCGCTTTGCTTGGGAGCGTGAAGCTGCGGTAGAAGCGCCCGAACCTGCGTTCGACGTAGTGCTCGTTATGCTCGTCGTGTTGTACCGCCTTCCGCTCGCCGCTGACTGTCAGCGTGTTATCCTGGTAGTTGATCTTGACTTCTTTCTTATCCATGCCCGGAAGGTCCATCGAGATCTGGTACTCGTTGTCGTTCTCATCGACGTCCACCATCGGGCTCCAGACTGCGGATTCATTCTCCTCGCGGTCGATTTGCGGGAGAGAGTTGTTGAATGCGCGGTTCATTTCGCGTTGTAATGCAACCAAATCGTTGAATGGGCTCCATCTTGTGATCGTCATGGTAAAACCTCCTGAGAGTGTTGTTATATGTGATTCGTTCATATCGTTTGTTCGCCCATACATATTTCACATCTCGTGCCAACCGGTTTTCCTGTACATCTTGTCAGGCTCCCGGGGATAGGAACTGAAAGCCTGTCAGACAAACTGTCATACCTCCTGTCAGAATGAAATCACGCTGTCATAATGGCACTTTCAGACTGACAGATCGGACCATTTCGTCCGTTGGTATGCAGTTTGCAGCCTATTAATGTACGAAGGGACATTTATCAGGAGCAGCAAAGGAGATGTACGATGTTTTTCACTAATAGATTTGTAGGAGGTTTTACCTCACCAAGCAGCCCGTTCCGCATACCAGCGATCTCCATGGGGATTAATCTGATCTTGGCCGGAGTGCTTATCGCCATCTTTCCGAAGATTCTGGTGATGATGATTTCACTGGTTCTGGTTGCGGCGGGCATAGCAGTAATTATTGTAAGTTTGAATCGAACTCCGCGGCGGCATTCCTGGCATGTGGAATAGCCCCGTTTCTTGAAAGAATGTGATCATGTATGCAGCAGAAAGACTACTATAACATCTTAGGCGTAGCAGAATCAGCCTCGCAGGACGAGATTAAAAGCGCGTATCGCAAACTCGCGAAGCAGTATCATCCGGATAAGACTTCCGGCGATGCGGCTGCTGAGCAGAAGTTCAAGGACGTGAGCGAAGCGTACGAGATACTCGGCAATCCAGAGAAGCGCAAGAAATACGACGAGCTCCGCAAGTACGGCAACGGCGGCGCGCAGGGGTCGATGTCCTACGAGGATTTCATGAGCCAGTTTGGGAACGAGTTCGGCCGCGAGCAGACAAATTGGGGATATACCGGGGGATTCTCGGTGAACGATATCTTCGATAACCTATTCGGCGGGGGCGACGGGTTCCATGCACACACGCGACAATCGGCGCGTAATCCGTTCGGGCAGCAGGGAACGCGCGTCCGATGGACGAAAGCAGATACGGCGCAGCGCAGCACCGAACCCCAGCCGACGAGTGATCCGTTCTTTAAGCGCAAGGGCAACGATGCTTACGTGGATATCCCAATCAATATTGCGCAAGCTGCGTTGGGCTCGAAGGTCCGTGTACGCACGCCCGGCGGTAAACGCGTGCAAGTGCAAATCCCCGCAGGGACGCAGCCCGACGCGCTGCTACGGGTGCCGGGAATGGGTTACAACGGCGGGAATCTGTATATCCGCACCCGCCTCAGCATTCCCAAAAACTTGACCGAGGAGCAAAAGGCAAAGCTAAAGGAAGCAGCCGAAGCACTGGGTTTGAAGTGGTAATAGATGCAAAGAAAGTAATACGTGCTTTCTTCTCTCTTGTCAAAGGGGATTGAGGGGGATTTGGATGGTTATACAATACTATCTTAAATCTGACTGAGCACACGTCTCAGGAGCTTGGTACATATAGGGATGAATTAATCCCTCCGGTCTGACGCAAAGAGATATAGCATCAGACCGACCCCCTTGCCCGGTCCTTCGGACCTCAAGGGGGTGAATAAGAAATACACAACGCTGATAAGCAAAGAATAATAGAATAACAACTATGACATTAGATAATTATACGGTAAAAGGGCAGGAGGCCGTGATCGCGGCGCAGAACCTCGCCTCGGAGCGCAGCCATCAGCAGATAGATGTCGAGCATTTACTCACGGCGCTGCTGCAGGACGGTGAAGGCGTTCCGGTCGCGATTGTAAAGCGCATCGGCGGCAGCCTGAACGCTATACAAGAAACGTTGAGCAAATCGCTCCAATCCATACCGCAGGTCACTGGCGGTACCGAAGGACGCGTGTACCTTTCCCCCCGGCTCGATCGGGTATTGAAAGCCGCCGGGAAAGAGATGAAAAACTTCAAGGACGAATATATAAGCACCGAGCATCTGTTTCTCGCCATTGCAGACGAGAAAGAAGGCGAGGGTCCCCGTGCGCTGCGCGAACAGGGCGTGACGCGCAAGGAAATACTCGCTGCGCTCAAGCAGATACGCGGCACACAGTCGGTGACAGGCCAGAATCCGGAGGAGACCTACCAGGCGCTGAAGCGGTTCGGTCGCGATCTGACCGACTATGCGCGGCGCGGCAAGCTCGATCCCGTTATTGGGCGGGACGAAGAAATTCGGCGCAGTATACAGGTGCTTTCCCGGCGCACGAAGAACAACCCCGTCCTTGTCGGCGATCCTGGAGTCGGGAAGACCGCACTGGTGGAAGGCATCGCGATCCGCATAGCCGACGGCGACGTGCCGGAAGGCCTCGTTGATAAGACGGTCTTCCAGCTTGATATGGGTGCACTTATTGCCGGCGCGAAGTTCCGCGGGGAATTCGAGGAGCGGCTCAAAGCAGTGCTCAAAGAGATTGCCGAATCCGACGGGCAGATTATTCTCTTCGTCGACGAGCTGCATACAGTCGTTGGTGCAGGTGCGGCAGAAGGCGCAGTGGACGCGGGAAACATGCTCAAGCCCATGCTGGCGCGCGGCGAGCTCCGCATGATCGGCGCGACCACAATGGACGAATACCGCAAATATATAGAAAAGGACAAGGCGCTGGAACGGCGCTTCCAGCCGGTTCTCGTAGAAGAGCCGACTGTGGAGGATACGATCTCCATCCTGCGCGGACTGAAAGAACGCTACGAACTCCATCACGGTGTGCGCATCGCCGATAGCGCCATCGTGTCTTCGGCAGTGCTTTCCGACCGGTACATCACCGAGCGCTTCCTGCCCGATAAGGCAATCGATCTGATGGATGAGGCAGGCGCGAAGCTCCGTACGGAAATCGACTCTATGCCGGAAGAGATGGATGAGATCGACAGGCGCATCAAGCAGCTTGAGATCGAATCACTGGCCCTCAAAAAGGAAACCGATGAGGCATCGAAGGAACGCCTTTCCAAGATTGGCGCGGAACTTGCGAACCTGAAAGAACAATACTCCGCGAAGAAAAGCCAATGGGACGTGGAGAAGGGCGTGATACAGGAGCTCCGCGGCATAAAGGAAGCAATTGAAATAACGCGCTTCGAAGCAGAAAAAGCTGAACGGGAAGGAGACTACAGCCGTGCAGCAGAGCTCAAATACGGGAAGCTGCTCGAACTGGAGAAGACCATGGAACAGGTGAAAACCCGGCTTGATGAGATCCATGAGCACGGAACCTTGCTCAAAGAAGAGGTCACGGAGGACGATATCGCAGACATCGTAAGCAGGTGGACAGGGATTCCCGTCTCACGGATGCTTGAGAGCGAACGCGAGAAGATCCTGAAGATGCCCGAGCGCCTGCGTCAGCGCGTCGTTGGGCAGGACGAAGCCGTGGATGCGGTTTCTGAAGCGGTGCTCCGATCCCGTGCGGGCCTATCGGACGAGCGGCGTCCACTGGGTTCGTTCATCTTCCTCGGTCCGACGGGCGTTGGGAAAACCGAGCTTGCGCGTGCACTCGCGGAGTTTCTCTTCGACGATGAGAACGCCGTCATCCGGCTGGATATGAGCGAGTACATGGAGCAGTTCAACGTCTCGCGGCTTATCGGCGCCCCGCCGGGGTACGTCGGCTACGACGAAGGCGGCCAGCTTACCGAAGCCGTGCGCCGCAGACCGTACAGCGTTGTACTGCTCGACGAAATCGAGAAGGCGCATCCAGAGGTGTTTAACGTGCTGCTGCAGGTCCTCGACGATGGCCGCCTGACCGACAGCAAGGGGCATATCGTGAACTTCAAGAACACGATCATCATCATGACCTCTAACCTCGGTTCGGACGTTATCATGGAGCGCTTCCGCAGTATCAACGATGCGAACCGCGACGATATTTACTACGATACCCGTCGCGACGTCATGGAGCTTCTGCAAAAGCAGCTGCGTCCGGAGTTCTTGAACCGCGTGGACGAGGTGCTGGTGTTCCATCCGCTTTCGAAGGGAGATCTGCACCGCATCGTGGAAGTACAGTTCGAGCGGCTCGTGCTGAGCGCGCTGCACAGGCAAGGCCTCCATGCCACAATCACCAACGCCGCAAAGGATTACCTCACCGACCGCGGATACGATCCGGTGTTTGGTGCGCGTCCGTTAAAGCGGCTGATGCTCAAGGAGATCGTCAACCAGATATCCGTGCTCATCCTCAAAGGCGAGATCCCACCCCGCGCCACCATCGCCATCGACGCCGGCGAAAACGGCCTGACGTTTGACGCGGAAGAGGAAGCAGTGGAAGGTTGAACGGGGTAA
This sequence comes from Ectothiorhodospiraceae bacterium, assembly GCA_002699105.1. GTDB lineage: Bacteria > Bacteroidota > Ignavibacteria > SZUA-365. Next base: position 9,376 of record PABJ01000019.1, read on the forward strand.
GTGGAAATTTTGGGACACCGAAAAATCGTCATCCTGGAAGCGAAGTCCGGTCCGCACCGGACGAGCTATCCGGGATATCTCACGCCGCCGAAGGCGGCGTTCTCTATTGCACCAGCATAATTCTTTCGGCAGTCTTGTCCCCTGCCGCGAGTCTATAGATATACATCCCGGAAGATAACGATGATGTCGGGAGAGACGCGGAGTGGGTGCCCGCATGTTTCTCACCTTGAAATACTGTCGCGATTTCCCGGCCGAGTATTGAGTATACTTTTAGAGTGACGTGCTCAGGCTTGGGCAGCGAGAAATCAATCGTCGCGCCGGCACCCGCGCAGATAGGATTAGGATAGTTCTGAGCAAGATGGAACGTGGGTGGTGGAGTCGGTTCTTCAGTATCAACAACTATGAATTCATTAAAACTACGAGACCAAACCCCCTTGTACAGTGTACCTACAAAAAGACTGTCTTCATTCGATACGAAACAGGTAGTGTAAGTATGCCCAATGCCGTCTGATATATCTACCCACTGCTTGTTGTCTAGTGTAGCTCGGTAAATGCCAACTTCAGTGCCAGCAATGATATTGCCATCTTTGTAGAATAGGCATTTTATTCTTCGTGGCGTATAGTCATAAATCTCCGGATACTCAAGCCATGTAGTGCCTTCGTCACTGGTAATATGAAGTTTTTCGTTGGACAGTAGAAATATAAGATTACCCGTGTTGCCAATCACAGTTGGGACGTGACCATAAAGACCATAGGTAGTTGAATCCCAAGTGATGCCATTATCGTCTGAACGATAAACATATTGTCGGGTGTTATGCCAGATGTTCATGAATATCGACTGTCCAAGTACAGAAATGGTGCCTATATTGCTCAGGGGATTTGAATGATCCAGATGTCGCCACTCAGAACCTCGATTGGAGCTGACGAATACTCTATCGGGTCCAGAGCAAAAGAAATGAGTCGCGTTCGAGCGCACAGTGCTAAATAAAGACGTTCCCCATATCGGCTCCCAGGTATCGCCGAGATCAAATGACCGGATAAGTCTAGAATTCCAAGCGCTTCCAACGATAACACCTTCGACATGAGCTAAACTGGTTATAGAACCGAAATATCCCTCCGCTGTCTTGTTGTACCAGGAATTACCATTGTCAGTGGAAGAGTACACGCCTGTCACTCGTGTGCCGCGAACGCCAACCCCGGCTATGAGTTTGTGGTCCACATTTATTAAATCGTCAATCCATGCATTCGTAATTCCAGTAACTGAGGGTTGCCAAGTTACACCATGGTCTGTAGACTTATAGATTCCGTGGTTGCTTGTTCCTGCTAACAATGTTTCATCTAAATAGCAGAGTGTGGTCGATAGATGGCGTACAAAAAATTCATCCGTGTCGTGCCATTGGTTTCCGCCGTCGAAGGAATGATAAATGCCTTGATCCAACAAAGCATAGATAACACTGTCTCTTGGGTTAAACGCCATAGAAAATACGCTGTGCAGCGGGCTAACTTGGTGGAGTTCATGCCATTCACTATCATAATGCTCCATCCGGAATAAACCCGACCAACAGCCAACATACAGTTGTGTCACGCCTGGTGTTGGATTGTTGAAACTAAGCGACTTGATCTTGGACGGGGCTGTAGCAAGGACATCCCAGGTGTTATCAATGGTATTGAGTCTGAGTATTTGATTATCGTTATTAGCTATGTATATCTCGCCTTCGAATTCAGCGAGAATATTATGTGCTACGTCTGGATTAGGTACTTTTATTGTATCCCAAGAACTTCCTTCGTCGTTCGTTGCGTAAACATGATTGCCATGGACTAGCATGTATAGCGTTTGGTTTGTACATTCAAATGAGATGCTTGTTCCAAGGGGCTGTGGTAACAAGAGGACTCCCAAAGTGTCCCATACCTGCCGTGCAAACGAATATCTATAGAATTTTTTTGAATCGCCGGCCACAAAAAGATAGTTTTCTGTTACCTCCAGATCTTTCGCATTGTAAGGCAATCCGTCCAAATCAAGACTGTACCAGGATTCTGCTCTGTCATCAGAAGCATAGACCCCAGTTATTGTTGCGACATATACTCTGTCATTGTCTATTTCAAAGTCATAGATGGATAGCCCCGTCCAAGGACCGTTCGTCTGCTCCCACTGGCCGTTGGCAGGCACGGTGGCGCAAAGTACAAGTACTGCTGCCAGAAGCATTGAAGTGTTCTTCATTGGTGGTCTCCTAAGGGGTGAAGCCGGTTAGAATCTCTCATAATGTAAACACATCAAGATGCAATAGGTTACGTGTTTGTCTGAAATATTGGCAAATCATTCTTTAAATGGAAGTGTCCTCCATACCATCCATTGCACTCATCTCGGTTATCTCCTATATTCCCAACATGGAACGCACTGCACATTGACCACTTCTTGAGCTTTTGCGCGACTACCTTCCACCTCCGGATCAGTTGAAGATGGAACTGGACCGGAAGTAAGAACCTAACCGCACCATCCTACCTTTTTGTTAATTCGCTCCTTCGCTATTGGTTCTCATCCCGAAAATGTGTTTCATGTAGGTAATAAACGCAGTGCAGGGATGGCCTGCACCATGAGTCGTATTCAACCGGTTGCGCCGCATGGAACCCAAGCCAAAGGTCGTCATATTGTGCGGCGGCAAAGGCATCCGCCTGAGCGCTTTCGCCGATAACACACCGAAACCCCTCGTGCCTGTGGGCGAGAAGCCCATCCTCTGGCATGTGATGAAACTCTATTCCTATTACGGTTTTCGCGATTTCGTGCTTGCTCTTGGCTACAAGGGCGATCTCATCGTGGAGTATTTCGAACGCTACAAGCAGTTGAATTGCGACTACACGATGACAATGGATCAGAGCAAAGGGCGCGATTTCCATACCAGCCTTCCACCGGACGAGCAGGAGTGGAGGATTACCTTCGCGCATACAGGCGAGGAAACTCAGACGGGCGGGCGCATCAAACGTATCGCACGGTACGTGGAGGGAGATACGTTCCTTTGCACGTATGCCGATGGTGTCTCGAACGTGAATATCGATGAGGTTTTTCGGCAGCATTGCAGCGGACCGCAAGATCTGACCATGGTCACCGTGATGCTGAAATCAGGCTACGGACTTGTCGCCTCCGAAAACGGCGTGGCAACAGGCTTCAAGGAAAAGCCCGACAGGAGCGTGCGTATCAACGGCGGGTTCTTCGTCTGCGACCGGAAAGTATTCGACGCTATCGATAGCGACGAGACGGCATTCGAAGAGGAGCCAATGGAGGGGCTCGTCCGCGAGGGGCGTGTCGGCGTGCACCCGCACGATGGGTTCTGGCAATGCATGGATACGCCGAAAGATTACATAAAGCTCAACGAGCTTTGGGAGCAGGGCAATCCGCCCTGGAAAATCTGGGATTGACCTTCTTACGGCCGGACTAGCTCCCGGTCGCCTTTCCACAACGGTATCGGTATAAATCGCTCCGGCTTCTCCTCCGGCGGGA
>PABJ01000020.1 GCA_002699105.1 Ectothiorhodospiraceae bacterium
AAAAAAGAAATATAATATGTCATTTCTTCAAGGAATGTCGTAAGTTCCTTCTATAGAGTAGATTGAACCTCTCGATGGAGAATCGTCATGAGAGCACGAGAAATAATCACAACCATTGTACTCGTTCTTGTATTTGGAACGCAGGTACAGGCACAATTTGAATACTGGGAACAGACAGACGGTCCCAGCAACTTGCGTGTGGGTTCCCTGCTGGTGTTACCTGAAGGTGTCATCGTTGCCGGCACAAACAACGGTATCTATGCTTCTTCGAACGAAGGAGACAGCTGGAGCGCTATTGGGCTGCTTAACAACAACATCGTTGCGCTTGCATACAACACGAGTAAGCATTTGTTCGCAGCTTCCGCTTCGAAAGGTATCTACCGCAGCACGAATGCAGGTCTCAATTGGACCCAGATTTACGATGGGACTGTGCGCTCTGTAGCAATCAGCGTTCGCGGAGATGTCTTCGCTGGAACGCCATCAGGATTGCTCCGATCTTTCGATAACGGTAACACCTGGCATGACGTCCCGTTACCCCTGCAGAGCGGCGTCAATTCGATCCATGTATCGATCAACGGAGAGATATATGTTGGCACGGCAGGACTCGGTGTTTATCGCTCCGACGATCAGGGGAACTCATGGATCAACATGAATCTACCCAATATCGATGTTCAGGCCATCAGCACCGGCGGTAACCTCGTTTTCGCAGGCTCACGGTTCAGCGGGCTTTATCGTACAACCCGCGGAGGCACTACTTGGACAGAGGTGAACACCGGCCTCGAAAGCAGAGATATTCTTGCGATCGTTATCAACAGCACCGGTTATGTGATTGTAGGTACCGGCCAGGAAGGCGCATACCGTTCGCTTAACAATGGCAACTCGTGGCAGAGCTTTAATTCTGGTCTCCAATCGAACGTCGTTTCGGCGCTGGCGATTTCCGGAGAAGGTGTGGTGTTCGCCGGCACAGATAGAAAGCGTGTACATCGCACCGATAAGAGCATCGTTGGTATAAGCGACGTTTCGAACACAGCGGAGAACTTCGGGATTCAATCAGTCTATCCGAATCCAATAAGTAGTATTGCAACCATCGAAGTCCAATCGCAGGACGATGCAACCTTGGAAATCGTAAATACGCTCGGCCGGAAAGTGTATGAGCAAAAGATTGGATCCGGCAGCGGCTCCGTGCAGTGGAGCGGCCTAAATATGAGCGGTGTCCCCGTCCCTACGGGATTGTATCATGCACGGTTGATCGCGAACGGTACTGTCAGCCCCGCTGCTATGATTTCCGTTCTACGCTAGTCGATTAGATTTTACTGATAGAGATGCGGGTAGAGCTTTCGCTCTACCGCCTCTATCACAATGTGTATAATCTTGATATGCAGTTCCTGAATCCGGTCGCTTGTTTTTCCGGGCACGATAATCGGAATATCGCATAGCGGCAGGAGCTTACCCCCCGATTTCCCCAGCAATCCCACGACAGTCATCCCTTTGTTCTTCGCTTCTTCAGCAGCCCGGATTAGGTTCTGGGAATTCCCGCTTGTGCTGAGTGTCAGCAGAAGGTCTCCCGGTTGACCTAGGGCCTGTATCTGGCGGGCGAATACCTCGGCGTATCCGTAATCGTTGGCGACGCAGCTCATATGGCCTGGATCGCTTAGAGCAATGGCCGGAAGCGGAGGACGTTCGTCGCGGTAGCGGCCGCTCCATTCTTCGGCAAAATGCATCGCATCGCTCATAGAGCCGCCATTTCCGCACGAGATCGCTTTCCCGTTGTACTGAAACGTATCGTACAAGCTTGTTGCAAACGATTCGACCTTTGAAAACTGCTTCTCATCTTCAATGAATGCTGCAAGACACTCTTGCGCTTCGAGGAACGAATGTCGGATGGATTCCTGCATTGGTGAATCCTCAGGCTAACGGCAGATTGAGTTTTTCGAGCCGCTCTGCCGAATCCGCTCTCACTTCATCGTGGAGCGAATTGCCATGAGAGTCCATCGTCACGATAGCTGCGAAACCTTCAACATTGAAAATCCACTGCGCCTCCGGTACGCCCAATTCTTCCAGGAAGTGAACGCCTTCCACGTTCTTAACCGTATCTGCGTAGTACTGCGCGGCACCGCCGATTGCATTCAAGTATACGGCTCCGTGCTCATTCAATGCGTCGAGGGTTTTCTTACCCATACCGCCCTTCCCAATCACAGCCCGCAGTCCAAACTTCTTGAGAACGTGACCCTGGTATGGTTCCTCCCGGATACTCGTCGTGGGCCCGGCAGCTTTCACGTGCCACTGCCCTGAATCATCCTGCAGCATGACTGGCCCGCAGTGGTAGAGAATTCCCCCGTTCATATCGACAGGCGAATCATTTTCCATGAAGTACTTATGCAGCGCATCTCTTCCCGTATACATGGTTCCGCTGATGAGGACGATGTCGCCGACTTTGAGTTTGCGGATGTCTTCTTCGCTCACAGGTGGAACGAGCTTCACTTCGCGTCCTGTCAGAGAGATTCCTTGCGCCTTCGCCATTTTCTTCGGATCTGGATCCCGGTAGAGCCAATTGTTGATACTGCCTGTCGCCGGATCGATTTCAACACCGAGACGACGGAATGCCCAACAATCGTATGCTACGGATACAAAGAAGCTTGCAGGCAGGCGATGATAGGACCCGACTTTGCAGCCGATCAATGTCCCGTTCCCGCCGAAGCCCATCGTGCCGATATTCAGTTTGTTGGCATTCTCCATGACGTATTCTTCCAACTGCGCTAGCGCCGGGTCCGGGTTCGTGTCATCCAGTTCGCGGAACAGCTGGTCCTTGGCATATTTGTAGCCCGCAGCTCTATCTCCGCCAATAGCAACTCCGATCGCACCGACCGAGCACCCCTGACCCTGAGCCTGCCATACCGCATGCATGATACATTTACGGACGCCTTCCAAATCGCGTCCTGCATTGCCGAGATGTTCAAGATTCGCAGGCAAGGAGTACTGGATGTTCTTGTTTTCGCATCCGCCGCCTTTAAGGACGAGTTTCACCTCGATATAATCTTTATCCCATTGTTCCCAGTAAAAGATTGGAGCGCCGCTGCCGATATTATTCCCGCTGTTCTTCCCTGTAACGGAGTCCACGGTATTCGGGCGCAGCTTACCATTCTTGGTTGCTTCCTTGATAGCCTCCAGAATCTCCGCTTTCATCTCCATCTGATTGGCGCCTATCGGCGTATAGATTTTGAAGGTAGGCATGCCCGTATCCTGGCAGATAGCACCTTCATTCTCGCATGCCATATCGATATTCTGGGCAATCGTTTCCAATGCCAGGGCAGCGCGGGAGCCTTCTTCTTCGTCTGTCATGATGCGCTCCATCGCACGCCTTACATCTGCTGGGAGGTTTGTCGATGTCTGGACGATAAGTTCATACATGGATTGGCGGAAGTTCTGCATGACGGTATCCGGTATTTATGGACGAGGTGTTTTGGTGCTTGGGTCTAAGAAACTACAGTACTGTAAAATCAGCATTTTCACGCCACAAGACAAGCCGGTGGTTTTCGTTTCAGGACCGGGATTTCATCAGATTGCCAACAATGTATATGCCGATGGAAACGACTAAACCGGGATACATAGGCTCAATACCGAAAGGGTATTGTGCCGTTCCTTCCAGCGCATTCAGCTGACCGATTGTGAAGATGATGAGCGCCACTGCAAATCCCATTACCATGGAGATGAATGTCAAGCCGGCTGTAATTCGGAATTTGCTGTAATACGACGTTACGATTGGCAGGAGTAAGGGCGGGATAAAGAGGGTACCGATGACGTACCACAGATTAACAATCGAAGGAAAGAGCAGTACACTTACGACCGAAACAACCGCAGTGACTATGAGTCCGGTTTTCGTGTGCTTGTCGACGAATTGTTCGGATAGATCGTCCTTCCATCGAGCGATCATATCCCGGCCGACCGTAATCGCCGAGACAAACGCAAATCCATCGACAGTCGACATGATTGTCCCAAGCATCCCGACGTAGAATATCCCTTTGGCTATCTCGGGTAGAGCCGTCTCTGCGAGCAAAGGAAAGGCAAGCGCTGGATCCTCGATCCCGGGTAATAAAGCTCGGGCATACAGGCCTGAGAGCGTTGTGATGGTATCGAAGACCATCCAGAATCCGATTGATATGAAAATGCCGCGTCTGGCAGTCGGCGCATCTTTTGCGCTGAGTGTGAACTGGTGGAAAGGCGGCGAAATTAGTGTCCAAAGCGCAATGAAAAACCAGACGACAATGTACTGCCACGAATTACCCCCGGTAAGTGAGAAATGCAGAGGCGGCAGGTTGTCCGTCAAAAAGGGTACGATGCCGTGTTCTGCGAACAGGAATCCGAGCAGCACGATAAATCCGAGGAACATCAATCCGAACTGCAGGATGTCTGTGGAAACCAGCGCCCGGAATCCTCCCCAGTACACATATGCAATCGTAATAACAGCACTTATGAGGAGTGCCGGCAGCAGGTCCAGCCCCGTGAATACCTGCACAAGGATTGCCAGCATAAGCATGTATGGAGCGGGGGAGCTTACAAAGAATACGATCGCTGATCCGAACATCCCGGTTTTGCGATCATACGTTTCATAGAGCATATCACTAATAGAGTAGACCTCGGACTCCCGAACTTTTCGCGCAAAAAATAAGGCAAACACAAGAGCGAATATGTAGTAGGGGAATCCGAATACGAACCAGTTCGCAATGCCGTACAGATAGGTGAATTCACCTACGCCAAGGATCCCACCGTACCACGTAGCTACAAGCGCAGCGATAAAGCCGGGAAGGCTCAGGAGCCTGCCTCCTAGGAGAAAATCGTCCTGTACAGCGCCTTGCCGACGTGTGGCTCGATATGCCAAGAAGGCCAGCAGTCCGATGTAGACAGTGAGGACAGTCCAATCGCCAAAGGCAAATGAGATCGTATCAGACATTGAATGGTTTCGTGTTGTCCATGAGCGCTAATGTATTAACCGGAGGGTGGACAACAAAAAAATGCCGTCCTTTGGACGGCATCAAAATGTCGGCATCGAGGTGAAATTCAGCGGAGTGACTTCTGTTCCAGTTTTGTCTTCTTGGGATGGCGCATGATGTAGAGCTGCTCAGATGTTTCCCGCGCATCGATATCGCTATCGACAGTGAGATACACCATTCGCTCCATGCAATCGCGGGAAACGCGGATCGCTTGTTCACCATCCGTGTCGAGATACTTCTTGAAGTAGAGCTCACCGGCAGGGATGGTGTATCCAAATGCGCAGTCCTGATCGTTTTCTGAAACCGAAGTGTGCCAACTGTATTTATCCGAGGAGATTGAATTGTAGCGATTGAACGCTCGAAGGAAATCTTTTTCTGATTGATAGATCGGCATGGTAGTTCCTCCGGATTCGTTGACGGTGATATGTTGATTGGTCAGGTTGGAGGCCCCGTGTCAGGTGTTACCGAGGCTAAAAATGGGACTGCAGAGCAGCCCCAATTCCTACAAGCTAGATAGTGAATTTCCGAATCAAATGAAAGTGAAAAAGTCGAACTTTCTGTCTCCGGAACCTACATTTCGAAGCCCATTGTGCCTTGCTGCATTGCGAACTTCTTTTGAATGTCGTGATGATGGTTCATCTCCTCTTCAGCAAGGTTTTCGAACATCGTTTTCAGTTCTTCATTCTTGCTGCTTTTCGCCAGGGTTAGGAAGAGATTCTGGGCTTTCGTTTCTCTCGTGAGTGCAAGTTCCAATATCTGTTCTATCGACTCGGGCGGCGCTTCCGGTTCTTTCGCGGTTGTGTGGGACTGTTCGACGCCCTTAATAAGGCTCGTATCTTCTACCACAATGCTGCCGTCGTAGATTTCCATCTCTTTCATCGTCGTAAGGAGATCTTCGTGTCCCTTCTCTTCCTCGACGAGGCTCTTGAGGAAATTCTGCATCTCCACGTTATTCGTTTTTTCGAGCATACCGGCGTAGAGATTCTGTGAGGAGACTTCGTGTTGGATTGCGATATCAAGCAATTCGTCTACAGTCATGGTGCATTCGCGTAACTGGTGGAACATCTAGGCAAGGTGTACATCAATATACGCACTGACCGGGCGAATAGCACCCGGTCAGCAGAGAAAAATGTCTTTTTATTCGGAGTAAGGCGATGTTAGTTCAGCCCGCACATGCCGCCCGCGCATGGAGAGGGTGCAGGAATGCTGCAGCCACCCGGGCCGCAGTCGCCGAATGACGCTTCTTCCACATTCGATGTAGCAAATGCTGAGAACTGCTTTATCCCTTCTTTGGATCCGCAGGAAGGACAGATAATGAGTTCGTCGTTTTCTCGAACCTTGAAAAACACTTCGTATCCTGCGCCGCAGTCGTTGCAGCGGTACTCAAATGTAGGCATTACTTCTCCTCCGATTTTTTCTTCCATTTCCCTGGATCTATCAACCAGGACGCTCCGGCGAGTGCTCCGTATCCGGTGCTAATCGCCCAGCTGCTGGTGATCGGGCAGCTTCCACTCGTGCAGCCGATGAAGTACCAATAGGCGAATCCAGCAGAGGCGCCGAGTGCAACGGGAAATATCTTCCGCAATATGCTACCGATCTTTCGTTTGTCATTTCTCATAGTTCTATTTGATGCACGAAGCGAGAAAACGTTTCAGGTGGTATTGGGATGAACCGCTTGTAATTTCTTCAGCGCAAGATTAAAAAAGTACTGTACTTTCAGGGCTAAAATACGAACTTTTGTTATCAGAAAGTTGGATGATTCACGCGAATTAACCCAGAAACGAATGTTGCTACAGACAAGTACTTCGCCGATGCTCCTCATACTAGAACAGCAGACCGACCTCCTCGATTCCATCAGACGGATGACAAACGGCCGTTTCGATTTCGGGTCGGCTCATACCGTCGAAGAGGTAGTGAAGCTAAAGGAGAAGGCGAGCGTTGCCATGGTCTTACTCGGGCTAGGCTCGTTCGGAAGCGACAAAGGATTGCATCTCATTCGGCAATTGCGTGAATCCGAGGCTCTCAAGAGTATCCCAATTATCGCTGTTTTGCCGGAAGCCGATCCTCACCTGAAAGCCGAAAGCCTGCTGAGCGGCTGCACAACTTTTGTCATTGAACCCTTAGATCGTGATGGTGTCCTTGCCGTGGTCTCCGAAGTTCTTGGTATTGCAGGGCAAACGCTGGTCAGAATTTCTGCGCCGGCGGAATAGATAGACGACGCGAAGCCAGGTGTGCTCAAATTACAACCGAATGCATTTTTTCTTTGGAGCGATTTTTGTATTGAGCTATTTTCCAGTACAATGAAGCAGCCGGTTCGAGTTCTCTCTACCTCCTCGCAACCACCCATATTGAAATAGGAATCACATCTCATGGCCGACTTTGGATTGACAGAAGCTACTAAGAGACTGTTCGAAGATTTGTTCGCGGAGGTTCCCGAAGTTATCGGTGTGTTGCTGGTTTCGGCTGATGGACTCCCAATCGTCCATGAGCTCAAACCTGGTATTAATGCCGAACGCATATCAGCGATGGTTGCTACTGCGGTGAATCTCGGAAAGAAAGTATCGCCAACTGTCGGGATAGGCGAGGTCGGAGAAGTGACCATAAACGCCTCCGAGGGGAATCTATTTCTCTATATCGTCAATCAATCCGTCACACTGGCAATTCTCACTCCGAATGAAGTCAACATGGGTATGATCTTCTTCAAGAGTGCCGGGATGGTGGAATCGTTGAAAGAGCTGATCAAAGAACAAGAAAGCGCATAGCCGGTGAACATCGCGTGCATCCTGTATCGGTCAATAAATGGAACGTCAATTAACTAGCGGACTCTGGGTAGCGGCATAATATGGTTCAACAACAGTTCAAAGACATTTTCTCCGCCCTGCGGAAAGAAATCCCCGAAATCAACGGCATGGCGATAGTCAGTTCTGACGGGAAGGTCATCACACATGACTGGCAGCTTTCTCCTATCGAACCGGATATGATCGGCGCAGTAGCCGCTGCGATTCTCGGGTTGGGTAAGAAGACTGTGAAAGTCCTTTCAAAAGGGGATTTCATGCACGTGATCCTTGAGTCAACCAACGGGAATATCTCAGTCTATGGCGCAGGTCCGCGGGCTGTTCTGATCGTGGGAATGAACAAAGATGCAAACATCGGTTTGATGAATTTACTGGCGCGAATCGCTACCGCACGAATCGCCAAAATGCTTGAAGGAGCTCGATGATCCTTGAACGGGTACAACAGTTTGCTGACATACTTCACGATCTGACGAGTGGCGAGCCGAAGAGGCTGACATTCTTCCGCATCGGCGGTGTTTCTCGTTCCTCAAGGATAGAATACGAAGTGATAGGTCACATGGTGGCCGATTCCCCCCACCTCGGCGAAATCCACACGCATATCTTACGGTATCTAAAAGGTGCTCTCGATGTTGAGGTGTCGATATCCAGGCCCGTCGATCGAACGGGTATTGTCAGGGTTGATCTCATCAACCAAATTTGGCATGCACTTCACCGTTTGCAGGAGGAAGACGCGGAGCAACTCTTCTTCGATGGGCCGGATTTCGGTATTGTGAGAGCTGAGAAGCCTTCCTGGCGCATCAACAAGCGTTCGTGGGGCTCAATGCCGGGTGAACTGATGGATTACTTCACAGCCGCACCCAAACCCACACAGAGCTACCTTGTCGATCAGCCGGGTGCGAATGCAGAACACTATTACAGAACGCTCCTCTCACTCCTTGTGCTCGGTTTCCTGCATTGTGTCTCATCTGACGAAGAGGGGGGGAATGAGGTCACTCCGTTGGCGAACGAGAGTAGGGATACATCCGAAGACGCTAGCCCGGACAGTGCAAGCAAAGATCAAATAGACCCAATAGAGCTACTGGGCCTGGATGATTATGAGGCTACAGGGACGGACGGTTCGAATGGGACAGGACTGCCCAGGAACCCGGCTGATGCACCTATTCAAGAGAATCAATACGTTTCGGAACAGGATGCGACAGAAATATCTCTCACCCGCCGCAAGCGTAACCCTGCCTTCTTTGGGACCGAGGCTGCACTTGGGCACAAGCCAAAAAGGAATGGCACTGTTGCCGCCGATGAACCATGTTCAGAGGGCATTGTCGAGCAGAATGATGAGAATACCAACAGCTTGCTCGATGCCCCTATCGTCGAATCCGATGATGACCTGTCACCTCAGGAGCGGGCGAAGGCCAAGCAGCGGAAAGTCGCTGGATTAAAGAAACTCCTGCAGGCAGCAAAGAACGGATTTGATTAATGCTTGACGTCGAAACTTACTTTAAACTCATCGTCACCGGTTCTGTGAATTCCGGTAAAACCACGTTCGTTAAAACGATCAGTGAGATAGAAGCATTTACCACGGACGAAATGGCGACCGAGGACGATGTGATGCAGCTAAAGCAGCTCACGACCGTTGCCATGGATTACGGCCGTAGGACGATCGACGACGACATCGTTCTTCACATTTATGGCACGCCAGGGCAGGAACGATTCGATTTCATGTGGGACATACTCGTCGTTGGGGCGTTTGGTGTCATCTTCCTCGCAGATAGTACGGATAAACCCAGCCTGGAGAAGACGAAGAACATCATCGCCTTTTTCACTGAGCGCTATGATCTCCCATACCTGATGTGCGTGACAAAGCTCGACCTAGCGGACTCGATCGGCTACGACGAAGTGGTGGATTTTATAAATCAGCCGCAAATAAAAACAATTCCGTTGAAGACAATTGATCCGAATGAATGTATGAACGCCTTGGTGACCTTCTTGACGTTAGCAGTGCAGAAAGAAGAGGACACCGAGTCCGGCGATGATAATGGGATTGACGGTGCGGATCTCATCGCCAATATAGGGAACTGACCCTCCTGAATTTTCCTTCCTACTCCGTCTCTTCGGACTCATCAATGCTTGGTTTGTTCAAAGGCCCGGCAAGTTTATCCGTGTTCCAGGCAAAGTACTCTGCATCGTTATACCACTTGAAGTATCGCGATGCGTACTCCTTTCCCGATGCGATGAGTGCATCTGCAGTCCTGTCATCTAGGTCGAATTGCATCGATTTCACGCCCATTGTATCGATGAATACGGTTCTGTGCCAGTCGTCGTTGTGGATGTGATAGTTCGACTGCCCTTCTATCATCATTTCGATGATACTCCAGGTAAATCCAAAAAAATCGTCGATCCTTACATTCGGGTATTCCGACTGATCGCGGAATGTGGCTACTCTTTTAGATGTCCCTAGCCGAAAACCGAGTGTTTCAACATTGTAGACGTAGGGCGATATTTCGCGACCAGAGCTCTTCAACGAGGCGTTGTGTGTATCATAGTAGTCGGTTCGTAGCATGTGCCGGTCGCGCATCTCCTCGGCGATGTATTTCTCGCGATCAAATACCTTTACCAGGGAGTTGCCGGTAAGTGCCCCGTCGGTGTAATAGTCACCACGAATGTTCTGTTTCGCAGCGAAAATGAACGGGATTGACATTGTCAGACGCACTGCATCGGCCACGGGGAGGCGCGGGGTGTGTTCGATGGAAAACAATTCGGAGTGACCAGTTGAAATGTTTGTGCTGATGTAGTACTGATCGATAAACCCCTTCGAATCGCGCTGTTCGTGCAGTTCCTTGAACGTCGCTTCGCTGTTCCCAGTCTTCTGCTTAATGATATTGGCGACCCAGGAACGCAGGAAATCGCCGTCGTACCAACCGAATTCAGTCACAAGTGAGTTAACATCGAATATCGACGCCCAGGACTTATCCATGAACGAAGTAAAGCTGAGGCCTCGTATGAGGCTTTTTATCTCGCTGGTTGAATAGCCGAGTCCGATAAGCAACGCATACATAGCACCAAATGAACTCCCGCCGACGCGTTCTATCTGCCTGGTTACTTCCATCTCGTCCAACACCTCAAATGCACCGAGATACGCGAGTCCTTTCGTGCCGCCCTGTTCAAATACCAGATTCTTAAATGGATAGTTCATAGTCTGCCACCTGCTTCATAGACTGGACGCTTTCAACCACAATTGTGTGATGGCTAGCGAAAAAAATCCCCGCGCCTTGAAGGGCGTGGGGAGGTTCATTACCCGTATGGAAATGCTATGCGAAGCATTTCCCAATCGTCAAAATCATTTCGTCAAGATCGACCGGCTTGCTGATTATATCGACTGCTCCGTAGGCGATAGAATCGACGGCACTTTTAATATCAGCGTATGACGTCATCATTATGGATTTTGTCTCAGGCGTATGTTTCTGAATGTGCTTCAGTATATCAAAGCCGTTCGTCTGCGGCATCCTGATATCCAGGAGTGCGAGATCAATGCGGTTACCGGCAAGAATCTCAATCGCTTCCTTGCCTTCGTAGGCGACGTGCGTATTGTATCCGGCCTTGCGCAATTGCCTGGCAATAGCATCGCAAACGACGCGCTCATCGTCCACGACGAGTATCCATGGCTTCGTTGCATCTATGCCATCCATCGAGTCAGTCTCCACTATGTGACGCCCTTCAGTCGACATTTATTCTTCGTTAGCCTTCAGCTTCGCTGCATCGATTTGCTCGAGCAGATTCTTCCGCAGCTTCTTTATCCGTTCCGATTCCCGCTGCAACGTTTTCTGGCCAACTTTGATTTCATTGAGCTTGCTCGAGAGACGCGTTTCGAGCGATGGGAGGATCCGCGCTTTCAGGATGATGATGAGTTCCTTGCGGACAGTTTGCACTTCGTCATACCCGAATAGGTACTTCAATCCGAAAACCCACCACGGAAGATCCTTCAGGAATGGTACCCCTCTCCGGATAGTCGTGTAATCATTCGAAAACAGCCCACCTACTGCGGTTTCCTCTTCGTTGAGAAGGAGTACGGATGTCTCGGCAACGGTTTTATTGATGATAGTCCGCTGAGGATCCGGTACGAACGTACTGCGTTCCGCCTGGATGAGCAGATGAACAAACTCAATGGAATCGACCATAAGTACAGTCGGTGTCACGTTGATGATCGTACCCGTGCTATAGAATTTTTCGACGGTGTTACCGGAAAAGTCGAGCTGAGTAACCGAGATATCGGCGCCGACTTGAATTCGTCCGGTCTCGTTCGAACGTACTGTAATGGATGGGCGAGAGATGAGCTCTCCGAGGTTCTCGGATTCGATCATCTGCAGCACGGCAAGCACATCAACGGTGTTACCAAACGAACGAAGGACGGTCTTTTCCCCAAACTCAATACCGGTTTGTTCGCTGCCGCCGCCACCACCGCCGCCTTCACCACCTTCCTGGCCTTGCGGCTGGAACTCTGTCGAACCCCAATTGATGACACCCGTCTGTACGTTGGTGCTGGGTGTGTGATTCGTTAATGCCCAGTCGACACCAAGGCGCTCAAGTTCGGTGCGGTTAGCCTCGAAGAAGATTGCCGAAATCTCGACCTCACGGGTTTCGATCGCGTTCTCCGCTGTAAGCGTATCGGTAACCACTCCGCCGCCATCGGGGATAGGGAAGACACGCACGTAGTCCGGTGTCTCCTGGTACCAATAGTTATTGACACGCAGGACCACCTCAAATGCATCCTTCCAGTACATCCGCTGGACGTTCACCTTAATCGGCTTGTTGCTGGAACTCTCGATAACAAGGACCTTGTCTTCGAACCGTTTGAAGGAATTCTTGAAAATCTCGAGTGCTGTATTGAGAGGTGTCTCCCCAGAAATCGTAATCAGCTCATCGGGGGCGATATAGTTCTTAATCGGCGGCCGTCCCTGCGCATTGGCTTGCGCCTGAAGAAGAAGCAGGCCAAGCGCACAAAGCGCGATCGTTGCATATTGTCGTAAAGTCTTCATCACTACCTACTCTTTATGTCGTTCAGATTGTATTCTTTCCACGTAAGGATGTACCGCTCTTGAATGCCGCCCTTATTGAGCTGGAATTCAACCTGTTTCCGGTCGAACATGATCTTCGATACATACCCGAGATAGACGCGGTCGCCTTCTTCGAGCTCGACGCTCTGGCCGCTCTGATCTATGATGTATGCGAAATCTTCCGTGAGCGAGACAAGCGTAGAGTTCTCTACCTCAGGTAGTCCGTGGACGTTCGGCGGAATCTCTATCGTCACGATGGAGCGGAACGGGTTGTTGGCGATAACCGGGATGCGCGTTTGTGATAGGGGTTGCAGATCTGCACTATCCGCGAATAGCGGCTGGTCGGAGTAATACGCCAGCAGATCTGCGTCGAATTGTACTTCATGCACAATGATGCCAAGCTCGTCGTCTACCCGGTGAACTTCACGGAGATCGACGTTATTCAGCTTCATGACGCGCGGTCCGAATTCCAAATACTGAACCAGGCGGGCAAAACTATCGAACGGTCCCTGCCCTGCAAGGTGATACCGTACATAGCCGCATCCTTGCTGCTCCACCTGCTCCTGAGTGATGACATTGAGGTCCAATTCAGGGCTCAATCTCAGTATCTGGTTCAGGTACATATTGGTATAACTTGCCTTTTCTGTCGTCGGCATGGTTTTCGGACGCAGGCGCCAGAGGACGTCGAGAGATTCGGCACGGTACTTCGCCCGTTCGAGTTGATCCTGGAGCTGTGCGACGTTTTGGAATTTGGCGCGGATCTCTTCGCGTTCCTTACTTATGTCTTTAAGTTCGCCGGCCTGCATAAGGAAAACATACACGCCGCCGCCGCCCGCGATGAGGAGGAACATAACACCAAGGATGATCGAGTTTTTGGTTGCGTATGTCATTTGCTCAGATCCTCCATAAGCTGCTGGAGTTTTTCATCTTCCTCTGGGGGAGGGACATCATCGTCTCCTGTTACACCGCTGATGGGTGCATCGCCCCCGGCAACATCGCCAATCGCCGTTTGGATAGTGTCGTGCCAACGATGAGCCCTGGAGCCTGAATATGGGTAGTGTTCCTCGAGCATGAGTCCGAAATCGAAATCGTACACCTTGGTTTCGGATATCTGCTCAACTGTAATCTCACGGAGTTGGGTATCGCCAATTCGATGGGATAGACTGGGGATACTCCCGCGCGAAGTGCTATATCCTGTCAAAATATATCCTCCGGTCTCAACTTCTGGACGCATTTCACGGAACCAGACATTACCGAGCGAGGCTGTCGCGTTGGCAAGCGTATCTAAGGTCTCGGACCAACGTTCGCTGCTAATGAGAAGCGTATCAAGGGTTGTCGCCGCCGAAAGGATATCCGTCGATCGAGTTTCAAGTGTGTTTATTTCATCAATCAATGCTTGCTGGCGAGCCAGCTCGGCGCGTTCCTGATTCAACGCATCCCGCTCTGCGGATATCCGGCCGAGATTCTGCACGCCTTGATACCCGATGCCGAGTACAGAGGCAATGATGAGGAAGATCAGCAAGAAGCCATGCCATTTGAGCTGCAGCGTGTTGGTTTGCTGACGGATCTTTGGAGGAACGATATTGATATCGTAAAACAGCTCGCTCTTCGGCAAGAGCTTTTGCCATGCTGCCGAGATCGGCAGGACGAAGTTATGAATATCCTTGAATTCTTCAGTCTTCGGATGGTTCACACGAAGCTTTGTCAGCGAATGAAAAATCGCATACGGATTGTTGGCGAGTATTTCATCGCGCAACCCCATTGACTCAGCTGCTCCTGCTAGAACGACTTTGTCGGCCTTTGGGAAGCCTGCGAGCTCAGCTGCCAGCTCGATCCGGTTGTTGAGCATGGAAACATATTCTTGGTTTCCTGCGCCTTGCTGAATCGGCGGTGCGATGAAGTGCAAGTCGGGGCCACGGAGAACGTAAAACCGAGTCTCATCCTTCCCTACATAGATCAGGTGTACAACTTCGCCTGCTTTAAACCGGAAGTGTGCACGTGTGATGTTTACGAGCGCTATGTCGTTCGTAGTTATGTGTGTCACCTTTGTTGGCTTCTTGTCGACGCCAAGAGGGGCACTTAAAGTCGAGAGGATTGGCGGAATCTCAAGTAGGGCGGCAGTCAACACTTTTTCATCGCCTATTTTAGCAATGTCTATCTGATCCTTGCTTAACGCGATGTTGTTCGTTTTGCTAACCTCTGCGATGATACGATCGATCACTGCCGAACCCTTGTCTTTCGGATCTGCATCTAAGATATCCGTTCGGACGGTTGGATCGCTGAACGAGACGGCGATTGTTGCGCCGCGTACATAGTTTGATTGAAGGAAATCGTGAAGTTCCGAGTAATCCGGAGTATCAAGGTCGCCAGACGCCAGTTCGCCGAAGTCCGAACTTCCATCAAGACTATCAGATTTTGCGGTGAATGCTACCTCGTGATGCGGGAGTTCGAGCGTACCCACACTCATCACCTCGAGTTTTTGACCGACCTTGCCTACCGTCGCTAAACGGAGAAGATCGCCTTCCAGTGAGAGCCCTATGCAGACGTCAGATGCTTTTTGATTCGAAGCCATGTGTATTCCAGTGGTTTATTGCATCGCGAGCAATTGCTTCATTCGCTTCTTGTTGTTTGCGTAGTTCATCGCCTCGGTAGTCGTGATTTTACGCATCTTCACAAGCCGCTTGAGATCCTGCTCCATGGTGATCATACCGAGATCCGCGCCTTCCGCTATCATCTGGTAGATCTCACCTGTATTGCCGTTTTTGATCGCAGAGCGCACAGACGGTGTCACTACCAGCACCTCTTTCGCCAATGTACGTTTCCCGTCCGTCGTGGGCGGAAGTTTTTGCGAAACAACAAGGCGCAACACATCCGCGAGACGGTTCCTCACGCGGTCCTGTTCGATTGGTGGTACCTCGCCAATGATACGGTCGATACTTTCGACGGCAGATGATGTATGGAGAGTCGAGAACACTTTATGTCCGGAGTCCGTAATCTCGATTGCGGCCATAATCGTATCCGGATCGCGCATTTCACCGATCATCACGATGTCCGGATCCTGGCGCAATGCCTGTACAGTGCCTTCCTTGAACGATAGCACATCGCGACCGACTTCGCGATGCCGAATGATGGACCGTTTCGGAGTATGGACATATTCAACAGGAGATGCGACGACTACGATATGTGAATCTGATTCTTGATTATTCATATCGATGATCGCATCCAACGTGGTCGACTTTCCGGAACCTGTGATACCGGTAATGAGGATCAGTCCTTCCTTCGTAAACCGAAGATTGGTGATGTTCGTGACGTTCTGGTGGAAGTTGTATGACGAGTACTCTCGAACCGTGGCATTGATAGCGCGCATGTTCATGCCGAGCGAATCAAGATCGAAATACGCTGTTCCACGATACCGATGCATCGTCCCCTCAACCTGCGTTTGAAACGAAAAATCCAAACTACGTTTTTCGAGAAGTGTAATTCGTTGTTTCGCAGTAACAAGACCTTGGATCATAACATCGGTGAGGAGTGTTGGGATCTCGGGTAGATCAAGTTGCGGAGTTTTATCGCCATGTATACGCATCCAGATATGTCCCCGGGCACCAAAACTCCCAAGATCGATATCCGAAGCATCAGTTTTACGCATTCGGAGTAGTACCGCCTCATAGAACTGGCGTATAACCTGTATCGCACGTTCATCTACTGAATCTAGCTTCTTCGAGATGAATTCCTGGCGTTCCAGACCGAACATGTATGAGGGCATGTCCTTGACTACGTAGTTCATCGCCGCGAGGGCGTTTTTTACTAGTGGCTCAGGGAGCGACGGGACTCCATGTGGCGGCTGGAGTCCGTTCGAATCCTTTTGCACAGGAGCTTGCGGCGGTGCCGCCGTCGTTTGTCTATTGGCCTGATTCATTCTTCGTAGTGCCTTTTCAAATCAATAGCACAGAGGTTGCAAGTGTCTGTTCAATCGATATGAGCCCCAAGTTTACTTTGAAGCTAGTTGCTCTGTTCAGTTGAACTAACATTTGAGCCTCCTGTTGCAATCAATTGAATTCATTGTAGATAACAAGACTCGTCGCGAGAAGTATATGACTTTCCCGTCTCAGAATCCAGAAAAAACTGGCAATTCTTGCGAATTCTGCCAAATGGCGTATGGACTGTTGCGCGTTCTCTTTGCGTTCTTGCCCAATGGCGCCGGTAATTGATGAACTAAATCCGCATAGATGACGCATTCTTGTTGCACCTTCTCTTGCTGTTCAAGATCAGGCAGTTGTGACTGCTGCGACTTCATGGAAGGACGTACCGCCTTCTTTCACTCGTTCGCGCGCAGATGCACGAAGTGTCAGCATACCTTGACTTATGGCAGTCTGGCGAATTTTTTCTTCATCAATATTTTCACCTGAATCAAAAATGATCTTGCGGACCTCAGGGGAGAAGTGCAACGATTCATGGATGCCCATTCTCCCCTTGTATCCGCTGTTGCATTTTGAGCAGCCAACCGGCTCGTAGAACGTCTCATTCTCTATTTCTTCGTCGGTGAATCCGAGCGCTTTGGCCTCGACCACATCGACCTCTTCGATCTCTTTTTTACAGTTCGTGCAGAGACGGCGGACAAGACGCTGCGCGACAACCAGATTGATCGCGTATGCAATCAGGAATGTTTCGACGCCCATCTTGAAGAGACGCGTCACTGCCGAGGGTGCATCGTTCGTATGGAGTGTCGAGAACACAAGGTGACCGGTATTCGCCATCTTGATGGCGGTTTCGGCCGTGATCTTATCGCGCATCTCACCAACCATCACGATATCGGGATCGTGTCGAAGGATTGCACGAATCGCCTGTTCGAAGCTGAGCTTCGGTGCGATCTTCAACTGCCGTGCGCCGTGAATCACGTACTCGACCGGATCTTCAACCGTGAGTACGTTCACTTCCGGCGTAACAACAGCGTAAAGCGCGGCAACCAGGGTGGTGGACTTACCGGAACCGGTCGGACCAGTGAGGATGACAAGTCCCTGCGGCTGGCGAATGGCATCGTTGAACCATTTGAGTGCCATTTTCTGGAAGCCGATCTTCGAGATATCCTTGATGACCTTTCTGTCATCGAGGATACGAATAACGATACTTTCGTACCGGAGGTGGAATTCCTGCCCGACAACCGGGATGATGGAGACACGGAACCGGATTACGCTGTTATCGATGACACGCTGAATGAAACCGTCCTGGGCTCGGTCGCGCTCAAAACGATCGACGTTACGGCTTCTATCCTTAACCACGGCGATGACTGCCTCCGGGCGCGGGCCTTCCAGGCATTGCCAGAGCTGCAGCTTACCATCGATGCGGAATCTGAAGTCGGTAGCGCGGGGGCTTTTCGGAACGATGTGCACATCAGACGTGCCCTTGCGCGTACCTTCCACGAGACAGCCCTCGAAGAAGTTGATGAGCATGCTCTTGTTGATTTCCTTATCGAGAGCATCTTCATCGACCTGTGCCGTTTCAAACTCGACCGCATCGATTTCTTCTTCTACATCCTTGATTTGCTCAAGGAAGGTATTTTCGCCGCGTAATAGCGAGTCGAGATGCGGCTGAAGCTGTGAAAGTTTGACGTAGTACGTCTCGTACTTTCGGGCTTTGAAATAATAGGCTATCCGGGGGATCGTCTTATGCGTCGGATCGGAGGCGATGATGATGAGCTTTTCCGGAACGTTCTCATCATATTTCAGCGGCAGTGCCTTTGCTTCAGCTACTTCGCGCTTTTGCTCGGAGGTTAGCCCTTCAAGAAGCTGCTTGATGTAGCTGATCCGGCGCTCATCCATAACGCCTTCGTTGAGATCGAGTTCCTTGAACGCATAGATCTTTGCGATCTCGGAATAGACTGCGTCGTGGTCGATCTTGAACTCGGATACGAGGATCTGCGCAATGCTGCGCTGCCCGTTCCCTTGTTCTTTCTCCTTGACAGCGAGGGCCTTGGTGATCGTTTCTTTATCGACAACCCCGCGCTGAAGGAGGACGAACCCTACCTTATCTATCAGCCGCGGTTGTTGCGCTGGAGCTTGTGTCGCCATTCGGTGACCTTCTTCCGGATTAATTGAAACGATACTGAACCAAATGCGAGGTACATCGGCAGCGATCCCATGCCCGGTGCAGTCTTCGGTTTAACGACCGAGGTCTCGGAGGAGACGATGGTGATTGCCGTCATGACGATCATAATCAACATGGCGACCCAAAGCTGTACGAAATCGATGATGGATTTCAGCTTGTAGACTGTTTCGCGCTCGTAGTAGTTCGCGAGCTGCAAGGCTGTTTCGCGGACGGTTCCCGTCTCTGCGCCTGCATGGAAACGCGAAAGTGCCGTTTTCGTAAACACCCCGGAAGCTTCCATGGATTCGTGGAGGCCGTGCCCCTTTTGGACCATGGCCGGGATCGTGACGGTTTTTATCTGATGTTCGAAATAGGTATTACCGGTGGATTCGGCTGCCGTCTTGATGACATCGATGTTTTCGCCTGAGCCGGTATACATGGAATAGAAAACCCGGCAGAAAATCTCGATTGCCGTTTTGTGCATAAGCTCACCCATGACGGGTATTCGCATACCCATCTTATCAAACCACATTTTGCCTTGGGGATTCATATACGCAGCCACAATGCCGATGCCGGCTGCAATGGACGCAAGGATGAACCAAATGATGTTAGCGACAAGCCATTCTGAGAAATCAAGCGTCGCAGCCGTCATCGGCGGGAGCTCGATTCCGTACTTGAGGAACATCTTTGCAGTTTCGGGGAAGATGTAGGCAACGTAGAAAATGACGGCAGCGAACAAGAGTACCAGCGTGATGACGGGCATCATCATGGCGCTCTTCATTTGCTTCTTGAACTCCAGCTTACGCTCAAGGAACTTCGCGGTCGACTCGTACATCTCGACCATGTTACCGGATTTGGTTGCCAGACCGAGCATCTTCGCGGTGAATTTCCCGAAGATCTTCTCGTACTTCATGAAGACCTTCTCGCTCTCCTTACCAGACTTCAGATCGTTATTGACGTCCTTCAGTACTTCGCGCAGGGTTTTGTTCTGCACGTCGTTCGCGAGGAGGGTAATTGCCTCGTTAAACGGAAGCGATTCGCGGAGAAGGTCAGCGCTCAGGCGGACAAAGGTAATGACCTCCGGCATTGGGACGCCGCCCTGGAAGTCCATCATCTTTTTACGCACGTAGAGAACCTTATACCCGAGGGCGGCGAGGCCCTTCTGGACCTCTTCCTTCGAGAAGGCCTTCTGTTCACCCTCTATGGGCTTATCGTTGCCCTTCTGGACTTTGTACAGGAAGGTCGTGCGCTTCTCGAGCTTTTGAACCTTAAACGCTCTCCCGCGCGCGAGTTCCTGGATCTTCTTCTTCGCATCCGATGGATTATCCGCGGTGAGATTGCCGGTAATTATTTTCCCTGATGGGACTACTCCTTGGAACCTGAAATCTGGCATCGTTCTATCCTACGGTCGTTATCGTATCCCGTGTAATTGACTCTGGTACTGTTCTTCTTGACTACAATATATGTTGAGGCTGTGCTGAGACAAACGACATATATTGCAGTGTTTGTAGTTTTTACATGCAAAGAGAATGCCTAAATCCTGACGGTAGAGGGGTTAGACCGCGGAGGCCGTAAGCGTGTCTATAACAAGCGTTTACGAAGGTGGGAGGACTGGGAGGAGATTGCTGAGGGGTATGTGGAACGAAAATATTACAAGACTTTGAAAATGTGACGAAAGTCGATTGTGAAGAGTCCAAAAAGAAACGCCGCTCCTTACGGGGAGCGGCGTTTTTACGGTTAGGCGAAAGCGCTTAGCAAGCGCGATCTATTAATAACCGGAATAGGTTGGCGAGCTGACGGCATCCGGTGAGACTGTGATCTGAACCGTTGCACTGGCTACAGTCGAGGATGAACCTACAAGCGTTGCGGTCGAAGCCGTTGCTGCGCTAACTGCATAGGAACCGTTGGCGTTGATACCGCTGGAAGCAGTCGAGAAACCGAGATCCTGAAGATCGAGGCCGGAGAAGCTGTTGCCGCCGCCACCGAGCATAGTCGGCTTGCGATAGTAACCCTGTGCCTGGGAAGCCATGCGGAGAATATCCTGCGTGACGGCATCCTTGTTTGCCTGATCGGCGTTGCTACCGAAGATGCTGATACCGACGACCACTGCGATTCCGACGATGATGACGCCGAGGACGATAAGAAGCAATTGTTGTGAACCCATTACGGTCTCCTTAGAAGATTATTGAAGTGAGTGTGAGTAAATGCGATTTTGCTTTTTGTTCGATTTTGAATCTGTCACCAATTTAAAACCCGAATCTTACAGCCGTCTGAATCATTGATTAAACGTGTTAAAGATTTCGTTTTTCATATTTGGTTTGTGATTCATCATGATTACGCACCCAATATAAACGCCGAACCTTACGGCAATCTGAATCGATAATGAAAACGCAGAAAGGTTGGGTTTATCTTCAGGTTACATTGATGCGAACCTGCGAACGCCCAATAAATACAGGGGTGAAGAACGATCAGACGAGCTGGCGGAAGAGCAAAAAACTTGCAAAGAGGTAGGAAAAACTGAACACCGGATACAGAATCGCGGCTACTGCGCGGTACTTGGGGATGGGCTTCCAGCGCTTGTACAGAAACAATAATGCGAGCGGGAGGAGAGGCAGGAAGTAGCGGCCTTGTACGCCGGCAATAAATGAAGACCCAGGCGGCACCCATGTTATATACACGGCAAATGTCACTAACAGTACTGCGGAACCGAGGAACACGAATAGAATCGCACGCTGCCAGCGTTCGATGCGAACCTCATCGGACGTATCGAACAGAGCCGTGGCGAGAATGATTGCATAATAGAGAGCGATGAAGGGGCCTGATAGGAGGATGTTCTGTTCATTCCATTGTATGCCGACAAGTCCTTGAAGGTAGAACATCCCTTGATTCCAGAGATCCTGAGCGAGAATGCCGAGTACTTGAATAGGGTGACCAAGCGAATACGCGACTGCTTCACTGGGATTTGCGCCCGTATCCATAAACGGATTGTAGATGTCTTTTGCGATGGCATTCCACACCCCTGCCGGGACAACCGCAGCAAGAAGAACCCCGCATGCAAGTGCATACTTCATCCACGGACGACTGAACTTCCTGCCAGGAATAAGCACTATCAGGGCAGGCAATATGACATAGATTGGCTTGCAAAAGCCGAGCAATATGCCGGTAGCGGCAAGAAGCACCACATACCTGCTGTTAATCTGTTCGCTCTCGCTGAGGAATGCCTGCCGTGCAACAAGCGCTATGAATAGGAGGATAAGAGCATTCGTGAGCGCGTCCGACGACATGGATGCCATTTGGAACATGGACGTTGGTGAGAGCGCTATCAGCATAAACACCCATCGATGCGCGGGCACCAGGTGAATGGCGAACGCAATGAGGACGATGCTGAAAAGAAGATTGAACACACGCCCCAGGTACATCACCCCGAGCGGCGATAGATTCAGATACCGACCAATGGTAATCCCGAACGTCTGGGGCAGGTACGGCACAGGACTATACATAGCAGTATTCGCGAAAGAGACGTACGATGTGTCTTTCTCTTGGAGCGGCATAGTTAGCGCGCCCTTTATCAATTCTACCGGCACATGGCCGTCATCGTACTGCTGCACCCCTACCCGGAATACATACACACTGGCTGCGAGGGAGCGCGGCAGCACTCCTCCGGTTTTATCATCCCGCTTTTCAGCGACGATGTCACCCTGTGAGATCTGATACGCGCGGAAGTAGTGGTTCGGTTCATCCAGCATATAGAAGGGGGGCGTGCCGAACGTGAACAGCAGTCCTGTCGGCAGTCCGATCAGGATAAAGGCTTTCACGGCGTTCTCGGAGAATACCAACTGGATGGCGCGAAGCAATCCGGCAAACCTTCTACTACGTCGTTGCGCGTTCATAGATTAGTGGACAGGGCAGATTATTCGTTCTAGCTGCAATAGATAGCAATGCTGTGACTCTGACTGGTAAGATCAAACCTACCTGATCTTGAGGTGAGATGACAACAGAATGTTTCCGAGAATTGCAGAATTTACCCTTTTGTAAGGTTGCGAGAGAAGTACTGCGATGCTATGTAACTATTACAAGCGATTTAGATTTCCGGCTTTTACACTACAGACAAATTTCGCTTCTTGGATGTGAAAAGTGTTCCAGAAAGCTTTACCACATACGCATGAGCAAGCAGGCAATCATTATCGGTGCCGGACCGGCAGGTCTGACAGCGGCATACGAACTCGTCACGAAGACCGACATTAAGCCGGTCATTTTCGAAATGTCAGGAGATATCGGCGGGATATCGAAGACGGTGTATTACGAAGGAAACCGGATAGATATCGGCGGTCACCGCTTCTTCTCCAAATCGGACCGCGTGATGAACTGGTGGCAGCAAATCATGCCGATCCAGGGCGCGCCCTCCAAGGACGAGCGTTTACTGAACCTGAAGTACCAAGGGAAGTCACGGCAGTTTGAACTCCCCGAGGACGGCCCCGATCCCGAAGACACCGATAACGTCATGCTTGTGCGCAAGCGCCTCTCGCGCATCCTCTATGGTAGGAGTTTCTACGATTACCCCGTCTCACTCAATATGAACACGCTGGGTAATCTCGGTTTGCCGAGAGTGATGAAAATAGGTTTCAGCTACGTGAAGACGAGACTGTTTCCAATTCGGGATGAGAGGACTCTGGAAGACTTTTTCATCAACCGTTTCGGCCGTGAGTTATATAGTACCTTCTTTAAAGACTATACAGAGAAGGTGTGGGGAGTGCCGTGCCGTGAAATTAAGGCCGACTGGGGCGCTCAGCGTATTAAAGGTTTGTCGATCTCGAAGACCCTTCTTCATGCCGCGAAGAGCATTTTCAAGAAGAAAAGCGATATCAGCCAGAAAGAAACCGAGACCAGTCTCATAGAACAGTTTCTGTACCCGAAGCACGGACCCGGGCAGATGTGGGAAACAGTCGCAAAGCATATCACGGATCGCGGTGGTGAGCTGTATATGCATCATGAGGTAACGAACCTCAACAACAATGGGAAGAACGTTACTTCCATCACTGTGAAGGACCACAAATCAGGTGATGAACGGGAGATCGAAGGCGATTATGTGTTTTCCACGATGCCGGTAAAGAACCTCATCAATGGAATGCAGAACGGCGTTCCTGCTGACGTGAAATCTGTTGCAAACGGACTCATCTACCGCGACTTCATCACAGTGGGTCTGCTCCTGGATTCGTTGAAGATTCGCAATCAAACCGAGCATCGCACAGTCAATAACGTCGTCCCCGATACATGGATATACATTCAGGAACCGGACGTCAAAGCTGGAAGACTGCAGGTATTCAATAACTGGAGTCCGTACATGGTCGACGACCTGAACAAGGTATGGATCGGTGTGGAGTACTTCTGCAACGAGGGCGACGAGCTCTGGGAAATGGATGAAGAGGCGTTCAAGAAGTTCGCTGCCGAAGAGCTCGAAAAAATCAACATTATCGATAAGGACGCAGTGCTGAAGAGCATCGTCATCAAAATGCCGAAGACCTACCCTGCATACTTCGGCACATACGACCGGTTCGGTGAGATCCGGGAGTATGTAGATAATTACGAGAACTTGTTTCTCATCGGCCGTAACGGGATGCACCGCTACAACAATCAGGACCATTCAATGCTAACAGCGATGGTCGCGGTCGAAAATATCATGAATGGTGTGACTGCAAAGGAAAACATCTGGAATGTGAACACCGAAACGGAGTATCACGAAGAGAAGAAATAGGGGAGATATCAGCTATTGCGATAGCTGCATGATCTTCGTTCGTACAGTATCGACGGAACAACCGAACTCCCCGGCTTTTGAAAGAAGGCGTTTCGCGCCTTCGATCTTCCCGCCATCGACTAACATCAATCCTAACTCCCGGTAAATCTCACAGACGGTTGGATCGGTTTCGAGCGCGCGAATGAAGTTTCTTTCTGCAAGCGCGTAGCGATGTTCTTCCCTGTATAGCTTTGCCAGGAAGTAATGCGGCCTCACCGACTCCGGAGCAAGCTTCCTTGCCCGGACAAGGTACGACTCAGCCTGCCTATAATTACCCAAATCAGTGTGGGCGACACCTGCAAACAACATCGCTTCCGGATATTCAGGTTTACGCGCCAGTGCTTTCGTGAAATACGTCAGCGCCGAGTCGGGGAGTTCCTCATGCAAATAGCACATACCGATGTTGTGATAGGCGGTTGCGTATGCTGGTGTGACGGCTATAGTACGCTGAAAACACTCCCTCGCGTTGCCGTATTCACGGGTCAGCATGTAATGCGTACCGAGATTGTTGTTTGCAAGCGGATGGTATGGATCGTAGCGCAATGTATTTGTATACAGCGTCTCGTTACTCTCCCAAATCTGCACCTGTTGATAGCCCAGGGAACCATAAAGAAGAACTGCGATGATACCAACGGCCAGAGTAGCATACCGGGCGATGCGGTATTTACGAACCAATTCACTGATTCCCCAAATGAACATGATCGATAACCCGATCATCGGGATATAGGTGTACCTATCGGCCATCGACTGCGCTCCCACCTGTACCAAGCCGATAACAGGCAGCAAGGCCACCACAAAGATCATCCAGCCACTGAGGAACCAGGGATGCGATTTTCTGATGAGGAAACCGGCGATAATTGCACCCAGCAGGACCAATCCCGCGGCAATAAAAAGCATAACAGAAGGGTTAAGCTCATGGAGATAGTACATTCCGAGTTCGGTGGGGACGACGATCTTCCCTATGTAGTTCAAATAGGAGACTGCCGCATGTTGGATACGCTGCCAGAGAGAGAAATACTCGACAGATGTGACCGTACCGCCTTTCTGCTGCGCTATAATGGCGATGGCTGCTCCGAGAGCACTTAGAAGGAAGAACGGGATTTTGTCCAGAAGAAGGCGCTTCGCGTTATCCAGCAACGAACGAGATGAGGAGTATGTGTTCAGCGGCCAAATATCAAGGGCAATGAGCAATATCGGCTGCACGACTGCGATCGGTTTTGCTAGCAGTGCAAACAATGATGCAAGCAACGCAAGTATATAATATGCAGTATCACCGTTCTTGATTCTATAAGCTCGGTAAGCCAGGAACGAGAGAAGCATGAAAAAGAGGCTGAGGACGTCCTTCCGCTCTGATATCCATGCGACGCTCTCCACGTGCATCGGATGTATGGCGAAGATCGCAGCGACGAAGAAGCTCTCCCAGCGGCGCTTCGTCGCCAGCACGAAGAATAGATAGATCAGCAGCGTGTTCGCCCAATGGAATACAACGCTTGTTATATGATGTCCACCCGGCGAAAGTCCATGAAGCTCTACATCGATGATATGCGACAGCCAGGCTAGGGGATGCCAGTTAAACACTTCCAGGCTCGTGAAAGCCCACACAAGTGTTTCTGCATTCAGCCCTTGCAGTGTCATGGGGTTTTCGTAGACGTAAAGATTATCGTCGAAACTTACGAAATAGAAATGCTGGACATTCCAATAGATCCCAATAACCATTGCGGTTAGGATGATCCCGGTCAAAATGTGGATCAGGCGATCTCTCGATAGGAGAGTCATTCTGCAGCCTGTTTCGCTAAAGTAGAATCATCGACCGCAACAGGAGCACTCATCCCCAATGCAGGGCTGCGTTGTATGTACCCGTACTTCTCCGGCTCGACGAGCAAAGAACGGATACGGTTGTGCAGGCCTTCATTGCCCGGCGCCTGGCTCAGCGCCGTCGAGAAGCGCACCAGGGCGGAATCGTATTTCCCTTCCAGTACATTGATGTCTCCGAGGTATTTGTGGGCAACGCTGTTGACGTGCCGGAGTTCGGTAGATCGCTGGAACATCGTTTTCGCCTGATCGTACTTGCCCATATCCAGAAAGACCAGCCCGAAATTGTTGTATATGTCGTATAAATCGGGATCGACTTTTAGTGCTGCCGTCAGGAATTCAATAGCAAGATCGGCGCGGCCAGTTTTGAGGTAGTAGGACCCGAGGTTATTCAAGTGTAGCGCCGATGTAGGTTCAAGTTCAACCGCTCGTAAGAGATGTTTCTCAGCAAGCTCTGTACTATCTAATGCCATGTAGGTCTTCGCCAGATCACCGTGTGTATTCGACTGGGTCGAATCAACAGATAGTGAAGCTTTGTAGTACTGCCTTGCCAGATCGTACTCGCCTAATTCAAGATGAATCGACCCGAGGTTGTGCATAACTTTCTTGGAACCCGGTTCCACTCTTAGAGCTGCCTCCGCGTAAGGCAGCGCCTTTTTGTATTCACGCGCGAGGATATAGTGCACGGCCAAGTTGGCATTCGCTGTATGATTCGAAGCTGTGACATCTATTGCGTGGAGGTACAGCGTCTCATTGTTCTCCCATGTTTGAATCTGTTTCCATGACGTGCCCACGAAAAACACCACCGCGAAGACAATGATTATAAACGAGGCATAGCGCACTGCTGCGTGTTTTCTGGCATATGTGCTGGCGAGAAGGACGATAAGAAAGAACAGCCCGATATGAGGGATATATACGTACCTGTCGGCCATGGCCTGAGAGCCGACCTGCATCAATCCGATTACAGGTACTAGCGTGCCGACGAAAAAGAACCATCCAACGGGGATATATGGGTGCGTTCGCCAATACCGAAGAGCCAATACTGCGATAGCAACCAAGCCGATCCCGATTCCCGCGATGAGCAAGGCATCGAATGATTGCGGATATGGGTAGAATATCGCAAGATCATGCGGGTAGAATGTTAGCCAAATGTATTTCCCATACGAGAGGATAGCGTTCTGAATGCGGTCGATGAGTAGTGCGCTGGCGCGATGCGTGTTGATAGCTCCATACCCGCTCTGTGCAATAACGGTAACGAATACGGATATTACCGTGAGTACAAAGAAGGGAATCTTTTCCGTGATCAGGTGTAGATTATCTCTACGAAAATAATGGGTGAAGAAACGCAGGATGCCACTTTTTTCGCCGGTATTCGTGCGCTGTAATGGGTAGTAATCGAGGAGCAGGAGCACGAATGGCAAGGTCACGAGCATCGGCTTTGTCATCAGGCCCGCGGCATAAAGCAGCACTGCACCAACGTAATACCAGGGTTTGTTCTCGCGCTTGGTATATAGTGCATACACCCAAATCGTCAAGAGGAAGAAAAGAGTACTGAGAACATCCTTTCGCTCAGAGATCCATGCGACGGACTCAACGTGCGTTGGGTGAATCGCAAATAGTATCGCGATAATGTATGCTTCAATCTTTCGCCCGGTCAGCTGAAGAATCAGGAAGAACAGAAATACAGCGTTCAGAGCATGAAGAAGAACGTTCGTTGTGTGAAATCCCCCAGCGACAAACCCACCGTACAGCTCATAGTCTATTAGGTACGAGAGCCAGGTGAGAGGATGCCAGTTTGCCATATGCAGTGTGGTAAATGCCCAGCCAACGGAGGAGAAGCTGAGCCCCTGCTCGATCTGTGGTGTTTGCAGCAAATACTCGACATCGTCGAAATTTACGAAATCGTAGAAGCGGACGTTTTGGTAGAGTAACAGCGTCCCGAGGAACAGGAGGCCTGCTGCGAGCCAAACGAATTTG
Organism: Ectothiorhodospiraceae bacterium; assembly: GCA_002699105.1. Classification (GTDB taxonomy): domain Bacteria; phylum Bacteroidota; class Ignavibacteria; order SZUA-365. Next base: position 28,493 of record PABJ01000020.1, read on the forward strand.
TTATATACTTTACCGTCACCTGCCATGAAGAACTCCCGGTACATTTAGGCAGGCTTTGCCCAATACTCCAATGTGCCGCCTCGCCCCATCATTGCTGTAATGATGCTGTATGGGAGGCCGGCTAAAGTTAGAACTGCCCCTAGAGCAAAAACTGAGGCTCGTGTGATGCCGCCAGTCTCTTTGTAGCGCATTCTTGCTTCAGGGGCGCGGATAAGATCGTAGAACATGTTGTAGGGCAGCCCCATAAGATTCATGACACTCTGCACGAAACCGAATACGTCTTGCTCAATAGAAAGAGTTCTCTCTTTGATGATGGAGAAGTTGCTCTCATCGAGTGAGCGCTTCAGCGTCGCGGGGGAGAAATGTCCAAGATGCCGCGGTACGTCAATCGCGAACCACTGCTCTTTGCTCCAGGTCGACATTGCTCCGCCGAAGTTCGGGACTGCTAGAAGTAGCAATCCATTCTGCTTGGAAATTCTGCGCATTTCCCGCAAGGTTTCTTGATGTTCCGGCATGTGCTCCAACACATGATAGCATATAATAACATCGAAGTGTTCGTCAGGGAACTGACAATCTGCGAGGTTGGGAGTATTGTATACCGTCACACCGAAGTTATTCACCGTTGTTTCTGCCATCGATGCGGAATACTCAGTCCCGAACGCTTCCCATCCTCTGCGAGCTAATTCCGCGAGGAGGGTACCGCGACCGCTTCCTACCTCCAGAACTCGCCCTGCCATATCGAAATGCGATGTAACAGCATCGGCAATTCTGGTGCGGAAATACTGGACTACTTTTTCGAGCGATGTATTAAAGCGTTTGCCTTCAGAGCCGTAATATGATTCGGGGTAGTAGCTGCCTAAGGATTCACCATTTGGGCGGGGAGATGTGACGACATGTCCGCATCCAACGCATTTTTGCAATGAAAAACGCTCGCCGCTGTAGTGATCTTCCGCATCGTATACCTTCGTGAAGTCACTGTCTCCGCAAATACAGCATGTATCGACAGATACCATCATTGATGCGATAGGTTGGTCGCTTTTAGATCCTGGGCTATGCTCTCCTCGGACTCACGAAATATCTGTGCCTTCCCTAGTCCGATCTTCGAGAAAAAGAAGCTCATTGCTGTTCCCAGACAGCCAAATCCGTATTTCACACTCCGGTAGAAATTGATAGAGGATGCTTCTGTGAAATACTTGGTTGGACAGCTCACTTCTGCAATTGTATAATTCTTCCAGAGTATTTGCGCGAGCATTTGATTATCGAACACGAAATCGTTTGAGTCGCGTTCGAAATCGATATCCTGGAGTAATTTCCGGGAGAACGCGCGGTAGCCTGTATGATACTCAGAGAGCTTTGCTCCCATGAGGATATTCTCCGTGAGTGTAAGGAAGCGGTTGGCGATATATCGCCACCAGGGCATACCGCCTTTGAGAGCATAGCCGCCCAGTACGCGCGATGCGAGAACGCAGTCGTACAGGCCATTGCCGATCAGCGCTGCCATTGAAGGGATAAGTTTCGGTGTGTATTGATAGTCCGGATGGACCATAATAACGATATCACCGCCATGCTCGACTGCTAATCTGTAGCATGACTTCTGATTTCCCCCATAGCCGAGGTTTTTATCATGCACATAGACGAGAGTGTTTGGAAGCTGCGATGCAACCTGCTTCGTTTCGTCCTTGCTGCAGTCGTCAACGACAATGACGAGATCCACGATCTCTTGCTGCATGACTTCTTCATATGTTCGGGTTAACGTTTGGGCGGCATTGTATGCCGGCATCACGACGATGACTTTTTTGTTCTTATACATGGCACAACACAACTTGGAGTGTTATGGGAAATGATTTCATTCTGCTCACATCAAAACATAAAAAAATCCCTTGCGGGATTTATGTAGAAAAATCGGACCGATTGTAATTATTACCAACCAGCGTATACAGGGTCTTCCATCTTCGCCGGGCGCACAACAATCGTACAGGTGAGTTCAGTACCCCCGCCGTCCCGCTCAAACTTTGAGTAGCCCACGATGGTGCATACATCACCGTTTCCAGTGACCTCATAGATTCCGTTATCGTTCTCTCCCTTGCCACTAAGGTTCGCGTACATGCCGACATCTTGGATTGTTATCCCATCAAACGACTGCCCACCTCCGCCAAGCATGGGGTCTTTTTGGTAATACCCTTGTGCCGCGGACGCAATTTTAATGCAGTCGTGCGTGACGGCATCCTTATTCGCGAGCTCGAGTCCGTTAACGAAAGCAGGAAATGCACCGATGACGATGGCAATTCCGACGATTATTACACCGAGCACGATAAGTAAAAGTTGTTGTTGACCCATCGTGTACCTCTATATCATTGATCGCAGCACGCTTGTACCGCTACTGTTGCCCAAATATACTCTCATATCCTTACGGGAATCTTAACCGGACATTACACCTCTGAAAGAAATGTCTAGCTCGATGCAATATGTGCAATACCCCTATGCAGATTCGCGTACAACTGTTTCAGCCAGTGGGAGTTTAATGATGAATTCGCTTCCTTTACCTTCCTCACTAAACAGGGTTATCGCCCCTCCATGGGTTTCGATGATCCAGCGGACGATATACAGTCCCAGCCCGGTCCCTCCGAGCGACCGACTGTGCTCTTTGTCGACTCTGTAGAATCGCTCGAAGACTTTCGCTTGTTCTGCTTTTGGAATACCAATACCTGTGTCCCGTATGCTGATAATCGCATCATCTTCTTCGGTGAACAACGAGACTATGACACTGCCATTTTCAACGTTGTACTTCACTGCATTATCGACAAGATTCAACAGCACCCGCCGAAGCCTGAGTGCATCGCCGCGAATGTGTGCATCTTCGATGCGTTCAATTGTAAAGGAAACATTCGACTGCGTCGTGAACATCTCTGCTTCATCTGCAAACTCTTCAATGAAAGCCCTTAGGTCGATCTCATGATCTTCCATATTCACCTGGCCGATCTGCGATTTTGCGACAAGTAGCAGATCGTCGATGATCCGGGAAAGCCGAATGACTTCTTCCAACAGCGATCCCAGAATTTCCTGGTACTGCTCGGTGGATTTCGGATGACGAAGAGCAAGCTCGATCTCACCGCGTATGATTGTCAAGGGTGTCCGGAGTTCGTGGGAAGCGCTAACAGAGAAGTGTTGAATCTGCTCATACGCTTCGTGCATTTTATCGACCGAGCTGCGGATCGATGAGATCTTGTCCTGGAATTCCTCCTCCAGGATTGCTGTGGAGAGCGGCGGTGATTCTATTGCTTGTGGGGAGATTTTGTACTTCGAACGGTGAAGCTGCTCGGATATGAAGAAGCCCACGGTGTAAGAGAAGAATGCACCGACAGGTACGAAGATCAATCCGACGGCAATGAATGTTTGCCTGAAGTAATCCATCATGTCCTGCGTCATGATTTGCAAAGATGAAAAATGGTATGTAAACACCGCAATGATGAGGCCCGTCACCATGAGTACGACCGCAAAGATCGTGGTTCCGTAGATGAGGGAGAAGCGGAGTTTTAGCCCAATGATCATAGTTCGGGATCTCTGACAACATATCCAACGCCGCGAATTGTATGGATAAGCTTCGGATCGAACGGTTCATCCACTTTCTTGCGCAGCCGCGTCATATACACGTCCAAAACGTTCGTATCGCTATCGAATGTCACTTCCCAGATGTGTTCGATGATCGAAGATCGTGTCATGACGATGTTTTTATTGCGCAGCAGATATTCGAGGAGTTTGAACTCCTTCGCCGTAAGATCGATCATACTTTCGCCGCGTTTAACGCTGTGCTGCATTTGATCGAGTGTCAGATCGGCAGCGGTCAGAACATTAAATTGTTTATCTGAGTTTGCGCGCCGCACTAAAGATCGAATCCTGGCGATGCATTCGGCAAGCGCGAACGGTTTTGTCATGTAATCGTCTGCACCGAGATTCAATCCTTCGAGCTTGGTCTCCAGCTGACCTCGTGCTGTGAGGATCAGAACGGGCGTATTGCTTTCTTTCCGTATCTCCTTTAGCACCTCAATGCCATTTTTTTTCGGAAGCATGAGATCGAGAATGATCGCATCGTAATCTTCGGTTAAGGCCAGGAATGCGCCTTGCTCTCCGTCGTGTGCAGTGTCGACGGTAAACATCTCTTCCTCGAAGCCTTGTTTCAGGAAGGAGCAAACCTTTTGTTCATCTTCTACGATCAGGAGTTTCATATCTGAACCTTGTCTCAGTTAAGCCACTGGGTCGAGTTTAATTTCACGGATGTGTTTCCCAAAAATCTGTATGGGCGTAATGATACCGCGGCAGCTGACAGTAATGCCTTCGCGGTTGACGATGTAAAGAACGCAGGGCAATGAATCTCCGACACCATCTGCCACCTCGAGCGTTCCGAAGTCAGAGATGGGCGCACTTTCCCAGTGACGTGTCCCGATAATCTCTTCGAACGCGAGGTTTGCGTTCCTGATGACGTCTTCATTTGCATCCAGATGGACAATAGGAAAAGGGACGTACTTCATCAGGAAGCGGTAGTGTTTCGAAAGCCGTGCATCTGGCGACTGCTGGTTTGCTCTGGTCTCGGATGGTGCTTCGTCTGCTATCTCAGAGCCGATCAACACGAGATAAGAGGAGAATTGATGATCAACCGGCAGCGTACTGATATGCCATTCGATGAGCGGCGTGCTGGATTGCGCTGCTGCAATATGAAACTGCTCCACACGCTTCAGGTTGGTCGAACGGTTTACAGCTGTGTGTAGAGCGCTTTCGACCAGTGCCCGCTCATGGTTCGGAATCAACGAAGAAACGAATGGCCTGCCATTAAGCTGATAGTTGTCCGAGCCGACCACATCCAGTAGGTATTCGTTTGCATGGACTATGTTGAACTTCGTATCCAACACCATTACGAAGGTGTTCTCCACGCTCCTGAGCAGATCATCGATGATTAGATTCGAAGCACCGCTACCACCTTTGTGAATCTCGCCTTCAGCCGATTCATCATGTATATGCTCAGTGCCGATAAGCATCGTAAGGGTGTTTTTTGCCGTAATGAAACGGTGTGTGCTCCATGAAAAGTATTTCGGCTTCCCATTCGTATCCGCAATCGGTGCAACGATATGTGAAATCGGTTCATGGCTGAACGCTGCTTCGATGCTGCGCCCTCCGTGTTGCAACTGGAAGGTTTCTTTAAGAGTCCGGATCGATTCGAATTCGTTTATCGAACGTCCAGTAACCGCCTCGGCAACGGGATTCACGATAGAGATAGACCCCATATCATCGAACACGACAATGAAATCGCTGCTCAAGTTGGCGGTAGATTCGAGCAGCTGGATCATCGTATCGTACGGAACGGTATTGTCGGCAAATTTCTTCGCACCGCTCGTCGTACGGCTGAACAATCGCCGCAAGTTCTTGATGTAGTTATATGAAACACTGAGCGCACTGGATAATCCAGTTAACAGCTTCTTCAATCTTGGGATAAGGTTCGAAGATTGGGCAACGATCACCATTACCGCGATCACTTCACGATTGATGACCGTCGGCATCGTGAGAGTGGTGAGCGGTTCGTTGTTAACGGTGTAATGGCTTACGACTGGTTGTGGAGTTTCGCCGGACTCATATGTTGATTTGAATAATGAGGGTAATCCTTCCGTCCAGGGTACAGGATCATTCTCCCAGAACGCCGAAGGCTCCAAGTCGCGGTACCCGATGACGTAGCTGTTCTTGTTCTTCAGATATACCGTGACTTCCAGCGCCGCGATCTTTACGCGAAACTCCCGGAACGCCTCTTCGAGAAACTCTTCAATTGATGTTACTTCGCGGAATAGAATCTCGTTGAACTGATTTCTCAATTTCAGTTCAAAGTGCTGCCAGCGCAGATCCTCAACGATTGTGTTCACCTCGGTGACGAGATGATCTATTGAAAAACGTGGCTGCGCTTGCGAGGCAATCATGAAGGATAAATCAGTCTTGTATTTTTTTATTCAGTGGGGTACTTGCTACATTTGTAGCTCTATCCGGTCATTTCTAGTATGAAACGACACCTACAATATTCCGGTGTAGAGGGAGATATATCAAGGATAACCCTTGCCGCGATTGGCAAATTCTACAATAGACATGAGGTTAGAAAGCATTCATGGAACAGCACATATCACCCAGAACGCTGTACCGGCTGCCCTGGAACTTCGCTGATAATGCGATTTCGTGGCTCGAACCGACGAGCATGTGCAATCTGTACTGCGATGGGTGCTACCGGGAAAATCACCAGGGAGCCCATCTATCGCTGGAAGAGGTACAGCGGATGTTGGATGTATTTGAGGCAAACCGGAAGTGCGACGGCGTCTCAATCGCCGGTGGAGAGCCCTTGACGCATCCCGACATCGTCGAGATCGTCAAAATGGTCAAAAAGAAGGGATGGAAAGCGATTATCAACAGCAATGGTGGGCTGTTGACGATGGAACTGCTCAAGAAGCTGAAAGCTGCCGGTGTGGACGGATTCACCTTCCATGTCGATAGCGGTCAGAAACGCAAAGGGTGGACAGGCAAGAACGAACTCGAACTGAACGAACTCCGTCTGAAGCTCGCCACGATGCTGGATGATGTCGGCGGCATTTCCTGTTCGTTCAATGCCACGATTTACCCGGAGACGATGCAATACGTGCCTGCGCTTCTAAAATGGAGCCAGGAGCATATCGACAAGGTACATGTGATGGTGTTTATTCTGTACCGGATGGCTATTCTGGGCAAGGACTTCGACTTCTATGTAGGCGATACGCAGGTGGCGTTCGACGACATCATGTATTCGAAGAACGACGACAATCGGCGAACGGATGTAACATCGCCTGAGCTTGTAGACCTTATCCGCACCGAATACCCGGATTTCATGCCTTCAGCCTTCCTGAACGGTACGGAGAAGGCGGATTCATACAAATGGCTGCTCACTGGCCGCATGGGGAACAAGCACCGCATTTTCGGCTATACGGGACCGAAGTTCATGGAGATCGTCCAGGCTGGGCATCACATATTCAACGATAAATATCTCGCATACTCGACCCCGGCAATGCAGAGAAAGGGAAGACTGTTCTTCCTGCTTGCACCGTTTGACAAGGGATTGCGAAAGGTTGCAGCGAATTACTTCAAATCCCTGTTCACGAAGCCGGCTGCGTTCTTCCGTCGGCTACGTTTTCAGTCCGTGATGATCATCCAGCCTGCGGATATGTTTGAGGATGGAAGAATCAACATGTGCGATGGCTGTCCGGATATCACTGTCTGGAACGATGAGCTTGTCTGGTCCTGTCGGATGGAAGAGCAGAACAAGTGGGGACAGAATATCCGTGCCGTGCCGCGATCCAAGCCTGCTGAAAAGGAAGAGCTCGTAACGGCTGAACCTCTCATGCCGGAGGATGTCGCTGCGAAGTAAGCTGCGAAGAAACTATCCCGCGAATTCTCACGTATAATTCGGGCACCTGCTGCTAGTTGCAGGTGCCTGTTTTTTCTGTATTTTCTGACTACTGATACGTAAAAAACTCAACAGGAGATCGCATTTATGAAATATGTGATACATGTGATATGTGCATTCGTGCTTGTTTCGGGATACGTGCAGGCACAAATCTTTACGCCCATCACTGCGAAGGAACTCTACCCGAACGCCCTTGATCAAGCGAAGCAGGAGCTTGCTGATGATGTCGTTCTGGTGAATGTCGTCTTTGGCCGCGTCGAAGTCTTGGGCAACACGCTTTCCATGGATTGGGATACCGGTGAAGCCGACGGGTGGGTGTACAGATTCTACTCGCCAAGTCTGGACTCAGTACATCTTTATGCGGCTGTCGAGACGTTTCTCGGACCGCAGGTGCTTTCGCCGCCAGAAGGCAGTGTCCCGGCGATCCCATTCGATGGTGATGTCGAATTCACGGACCCCTGGGTCGATTCGCCTGCTGCCCTGGAATCTGCATTGAACGGCGGCGGGAATGATTTCAGGGCGCAGAACCCTGGCGCCTGGATAGAATTCGCCATCGGTCTCGAGTTGATTGTGGACTCGCCACTCGCGCCGGCTGGGAAGTACTGGTTGTTTGAATTCCGTTCCGATAACGACTACATCAACTGCGGCGTGTACGCAGAAACAGGCGTTGCCTACCAGTGCGAACAGCTCGTCAGCGTTGAAGGAATTCCGGAGGCTGCGACATTCCGCCTGGATGCAGGGTATCCGAATCCGGTCTCGCTCGCCGGCAACCAGCCAATGACAATCCCGTACGGACTGAACAAACGCCAAGACATCCGTATCAGCTTGCACGACGTACTCGGCAATGAGATTGCCGTTTTGTACGAAGGCGCAAAATCAGCCGGTGAGTACCGCGAGATTATTAATCCGCGGGTGTTTCCAGCTTCGGGGTTGTATTTCTACAGGCTCGAGACAGCATCGGGCAGCGCTACACGAAAGATTGCAGTCGTGAACTGATCCCAGTTCTGCGGCGGATACGAAAACAGGCAGGTTATTCCTGCCCGTATTTATTTCGGGGATTGGCTATTTCCTGAGGGCGTACTTTCTGAACCAGGCCATAGTGCGCTCCACAGCGTCGATGTATTGATTCGGCTCGGTCCGGAGTCCATGTCCGGCACGCGGGTAGGTTACGAATTCCACTTCGACGCCACGTTCGTTCAGGGCGGCATACATTTCGCGCGAGTTTGCGATGTTCGTATACCGGTCTTCCGTTCCGTGCAGGATTAACGTCGGAGTAGAGATGCTTGCGGTATATGTTTGCGGGGCGGTACTGATCCAAAGGCTGTTCGCATCGATGGGCTTCTCCCAGTAATTATACCCGAAGTACATTTGCTCGAACGCAGGCTGGAACGAATTGCTCCAATCCGTAAACCATGAGTAAATCCCGTAGAGGGATATTGCAGCTGCGAAACGGTTCGTTTGCGAAATCGTCCAGTTCGTCATGTACCCACCATAGCTTCCTCCCATGACGCCCATCTTTGTACTATCCACCATGCCTTCAGCGATGAGGTAGTCGACAACGTCCATTGCGTCGCGATAGTCGCCGCCGCCGAGATCATACCTGTTGGATTGACCGAATGCGTCGGAGTATCCTGCACTGCCCCGGACATTTGGCATCACGACCATGACACCCTCCTGGGCCAGCATCTGCACCGGGTAGTACTGCATCAGCGTATTTCTGAATCTTCCATACGGGCCGCCGTGATAGGCAAGCAACAGTGGGTGTTTCTTGCCTTTTTCGTATCCCACAGGCTCGATGAGCACGGCTTCGATATCGAATTTGCCATCCCGGCTCGGGACTGTGATAACGCGCTGATTGCCAAACCTGAAACTGTTTAGTTGCTCCGTGTACGCCGTCACTGCATCAAACTTACCGCCAATATCCGTGACGATCTCCGGAAGGCTCTCGACCCCTTCCTCGACAATCGAGATCGCGCCCCTTTCGCTTCCTGTCGCAACATCGAGATTGGATAATTCAGTCCCGTCATCGTGAATCGCTTCCATGGTACCGTTCGCCGGATCGATCGAATACAATGCATCGCCTGTACCTTCGGCTACCTGCACAATAATTCTACTTTCGTCGGGAAGCCAGGAGTAATTGGAAACGCTCCAGTCGAACGATTCGGTGAGATTTCGCCAGTTGGTACCATCCGTGTCAGCAATGACGAGATCAGTCTGAGCGAACTCGATATCAGGCACAGTCTGCGTGATGAAGGCCATTGTCCCGCCTGTTGGGGAGATGCTCGGCTGCGTCTCCGGACCGGGCACATCGGTGAGCTGCGTCCTTTCTCCGTCGAGGTTCATGCGCCAGATATCGAACTTCTGGTCGTCATTGTATTCGCCGGTATAGTTTGTCTGATAGACCAAGTATGAGCCATCATTGGCCCAAGAGAGTTGCTCAATGCCGCGGTCACCACTGAATAGCAGTCTGATTTCACCATTTTCTGCATTTAGCAGCCAAATGGTTTTCTCCCGCTTCGGATCGTCAGTTGAGATGGCATCGACATTTCTACGCGGTTCGACCTGTATGTTTCTCGGGCTACCCGCTGGGTACTCACCATCCGAGATCAAGGCTATTTCCGTGCCATCCGGCGACCATTTGTATTCGTTAACGCCGAGTTCGAGTGCTGTCCAGGTCTGCGCTTCGCCGCCGTCCATCGGCAGGGCAAAAAGCTGGTCGGTTCCTTGCTGCTCCTGAAGCTCGTCGTCCAGATAGGAGCGAGAGGAAAGAAACGTGAGCCACTGCCCTCTCGGTGACCATGCAGGTGAGTGACAGCTTTCAACGGAGCGCGTCATTTGCACAATTTCTCCGCTCTGAATCTCCACGCGGTAGATTTGGGTGTTCCATTCGCTGTTGATAAGATCCGGTTTGCGAACCGTGTATGCTACATATTTGCCGTCCGGCGATACAACGGCGTTGTCGGGCGTTTCGAATTGTATCTTCTCCTCCATTGTGAGCTTCCAGTCTTGCTGCGAGTAGGAGATACCCGGCAACACAGCAGCCGTGAGGAGGAAGAGAAAAATGTGCTTGAAGTTCATACTGAATCAATAATTGCGGTACGGGTGTTGATATTCGTTTTCGGGGACGGATGGGACACGAACATAGTCCATGAGTTTGCCGACCGGGTAGACGTTCTTCTTTGCGTCCCAATACGGCGAGCGTTGGTAAAAAAACATGAGCTGTGCGCGTTGATCGTCGGCAGCTTCCGGGTGTGCAGCAAGGTAGTCTTCGAATTCACTACGAAGGTTTGGCTGTTCCTCCAACATCTTCAGTGCAAGGGGTTCCATTGCGTAGGTCTCGAAATACTCCTTGCGTTCGAAGATCCCATCGAAAAATCCCCAGAATACGAAGGAGTCCGGCGCGTCGGGCTCCAGTAAATGAATAGCAGCCTGTGCGGCCTGCTGTTCCAGCCAGACAACGTAGGTGCCGGCAGGGTAGTAAATCCTCCGTTTGATGACCTCACTATCGAACGACACTGGGTGCCTGCCCTCGTACGGGGATTCTCGCCACTTTTCATTCGTGAAGTAGTAGGTCTCGATGTCAACGCTCAGCGTATCGGTTAACCTGTGAAGCTTAACGTCGTGCGCGCGAAGGACATCGAGCTGAGGCTTCCATTCCTGCGGAATGAAGTAGCAGGTCGGTATACGAACATAGCGCTCGGCTACGACGTCGTTATAATACGGCACGCGCAGGGTAACCGGGTTTGTGTGATCCCACACAGGGTAGGTTCCCCCGGTCAGAGTTGAGGTTCGTTGTTCGACCGGATATGTATGGTATTCGACCGTGTCGGTCTGCTGGGTGCGCGTCATCCTGATCGGGAAATCGGCGCTGTCGCTGATGGATTGGAAGCGCGCCGAACTTCTTCTATCGGCCTCAATTGCTGCGTTTAGGAGATCGGTGGCTGAGGTATTTGCGTGTTCGAGTATTTCGATGAGGAGATGGTACATCGAATAGACGCGCGTCTTGAATGGCTTGAGGCTGTGCGCTTCGAGAAGAATGCCGCAGCGGTTCCGGATTGCGATATAACCTGTACTGAACCGAGGGGGAGCGGCGTAGGTGACGATGCCCTGCGAGAGGTCTTTCCGTTCCCGAGGGAACACGTACGGATATATTGGATCCCCGCGCTCCTCCATGCCCTCGGTCATACTCTTGATGAGTCCTTTCTGCCATGTAACAATCGGCGGAGAGGCGTTCTCATACATTTCCATCGCATAGGTGATGTTGTACTGGAAATCTATCCCATCAGTGACATGGCAATCTATTGCGACCTCCGGCAGCCAGTCGTTGAAGAGCGCAAGCCAGGCACGCATCTCGGGCGCATCCGCTTTCAGGAAATCCCGGTTGAGGTTGTAATACTGACTCGTCGTGCGCCAACCCATCTCTTCCGGGCCGTCCTGATTGATGCGGTTGTACCTGCTTTGCCGCTCGTGCCCGTCGAGATTGAATATCGGGATGAAAAGAATCGTCACGCTGTCGGCCAGCTGCTCTAACTTCTTCGTGATTGCGATCTCCCGAAACAGCATCATTCCGGCATCCTTCCCGTCGATCTCACCGGAATGTATTCCCGCGAAGATCAGTACCACAGGCTTCCCGAGCGCACGAGATGCTGCAGGCGTAAACGCTCCGTGTTTTGAGAGGACTGCCACCATGAGGGGACGGCCTTCCGGTGTTTCGCCGAAATACTTCGTTTGCACCCAGGGTGTTGCCTCAGCCATCCTATCGAGATAGGCGTACGTCTCCTCATACCGGGGGCTTTTCATCCCGCCAGATTTTTCAAACGGCGTTTCCCAGTCCACCTCTTGGGAACCGCAACCGGCGACAATAATGAAAGCGAGAAGGAAGAAAAGGTGATGCTGCACTATAGGGCTGTATTTCATATCATTAAATGTCTGTTTTGAACCCTGAATAATACGCCAATCTCAGGACTTCAAGAAAGTCCCTTCGTACCTGCAAGAGGATGCATTGGAGAAACAGCGAATGGAATCGACGGAAGAAAAAATTGCCAGACTGAGTGCGGAGACTGTAGAAATAACTCCATACAATCCCGACTGGGCTGATCGCTATTTGATGGAGCGGAAGCACATTGAGAGCGTTTTGCCGGATGGATTCATCGTACGTATTGAGCATGTCGGCTCCACCGCGGTACCAGGGTTGGCAGCGAAACCAATCGTTGATATGCTGATCGAGATCAGCGATGGTGAGAGGGGAAAGACTCTTATCCCGCAAATTCTTGAACCGCAAGGATACGATTGCATTTGGCGCCCG
>PABJ01000021.1 GCA_002699105.1 Ectothiorhodospiraceae bacterium
CCGCACCCACCTCGCATTTGCCGGAAGGCGTCTACTACTACCGGCTCGTCACGCGCACCGCGAGCAAGGCAGGGAAGTTCATCGTCTTGCCGTGAATTATTTTTTTTCTTGCGTTGAAACACATTGACTCCCTGCGTGTTATTACTTGTTGGTTACAACCATATATCGTTGGTATACAACGACTTACGGGAATAAAAATTTTCCAGCGAGTTAAACGCAACTGTCTGAGCCAGTGTCATACACATGAATCTAGATTCTTAATGCAGACAGTGAAACACGAACCAGGAGACTAGTGATGAAACGCTTTTTGATGATGGGAGTCCTTGCGATTGCAGTGATGTTTACGGCATGCGATCAGAACTCCGATGTAAATGCCCCGATTGGGACGACCCAGGATGATGCAGTCGCACTGATGAAGAACCTCGACAAGATCGATCTTACAACCAGCGAGATCGAAGCCGCCGAGGAGATGTTCTACCTTGAAGAAGATATGAGCCTGCTATTCGACGGCAGCGAACTCCAATCCTTTAATACGCTCGTGAACGGGTTGCTCGATCCTCGGGGAGTGGGCAACGGACGCGGACGCTTGCATCCGCACCGTCCCGGTATCCATGTGGATATGGCCGCGCTCACATACTACCGTCTTATCGTTCGCGCATGCCCGGACATCGACCCCGCTACGAAAGAAGCGATCCGCGAGTTGATAGCCGAAAGCCACAAGACCCGCATCGAGATTATAAAGAACAACACCAGCACCGATCCTGCAACGCTTGCCGAACTCCTCCGCGGAGAGCATGAAGTGCTGATGCTGGCTATCAACAACCTCCTCGATCCGGCCTGCCTTACCGCAGTGGAGCAATTGAAAGAAGAGCTGCGCCAGAAGCGCGAAGAGCATCGCCAGAAGCTGCTCGAAAAGCGCATCGAACGCGAGGTTGCCTTCCTGACGAAGCTGTTGAATCTCAATCAGGACCAGGTTGATGCGGTGAAGGCAATCATCATCCGCATGCACGAACGCATTGCCGAACTGCGCGAGCAGTACCAGGGCGACCCCGAAGGCCTGCGCGAAGCGCTCCAGGCATTGCGCGAGTCCATCGATAATGAAATTGCCGCCCTCCTTGATGCCGAGCAGCTCGAGATCTGGAACAACTTCAAGGACCGCCGTCCCGACGGCAAGCCCGACCCGTTGACCCAGCATATCAACATGCTCACGAAGGCTCTCGATCTGACAGCCGAGCAGGCCACGGAATTGAAAGCGATCTTCGAGCGCCAGAAGGCAGCAGAGAAGGAACTCTTCGCACAGTACAGCGGGGACCGTGTTGCGCTCATGGTTGCGCTCAAGCGATTGCATCAGGATATTCTCGACGAGATCGAAGCGCTGCTCAGTGCCGAGCAATTCGAGAAGTACATGAAGATTACCCATCGCGGCCGCCGGCACGGCTAAGCTGCACCGGTGATGTTGTGTGTAAACGCTTGCCGCCACGCGGCAGGCGTTTACTTTTTTCGGCATGCCGTATTTCATTGCGGATTGATATGCAATTCTGTACTTTTCAACCGATATAGTTGGCAACAGTGGAAACGGAGTTTAGAATGACTGAGACGCCTGCACAGGGAACGCTAGAGCAGCAGATTGAAGAGACGATCGAAAGGGAAATCCGTCCGTACATCGAAATGGACGGCGGCAAAATCCGGTTCGTGGAGATGAAGGGAAGCACGGTCTTCGTTGAGTTGAGCGGCGCTTGCGGCACATGCCCATCCGCGACGATGACACTCAAAGGCGGTGTGGAGCGCATCCTCAAGCGCAGATTTACCGAGATCGAATCGGTGGAACTGGCCGGATTGAACGCAGTCTTCTCCGGATAATCAACCTATGCGTATGAACGTCATGCTGGCTGCCGGTTTGGCGGCTGTCATTTGTTCTAGCCTTTCGGCTGTTTCACCCCTCCATGCACAGCAATCCGGCGAAATGACCTTCGGAGAAAAACCCTCCGGCTTCGACGGGACGCAGATCCCCACGGACGATCCGCCGAAACTCGCGCGCCAGCTCGATGTCGCCTACCCCGATAGCGCCGTCACCAAGCGGCTGCAAGGCATCGCAGTCGTCGCTGTGTATATCGATAAGCACGGCAATCCCTCGTATGGTGAGCTACAGAAATCCAGCGGGCACGAGACGCTCGACCGCGCAGCGCTGGAGGCCGTGAAGAACGGATACTACGTACCTGCGAAAAGAGACGGCGTTCCGGCGGGCAGCCGCGTAACGGTTCCCGTAGAGTTTAAACTTCCGACCGACGCCAACGAATGGGATGCGCCGAAGAACCGCGACGAACTCCGCGAGGATATAGATTTCCTCGATAAAACGAAGCAGCAGATAGACGAGGAACGCCGCGCGCTGGAAGAAGAGATCCGAAGACTCAAAGAAAAAATGCGGAAGAAAGAAGCCGAGAAGGAGCCCGCCAAATGAAAGAAGACCTGCTCGATGCATGGCGCATTCATTGCCGCATTACCGGCTACCTGCTGGAAGCCATCCCGGAGCCGCAGCTTGCATGCCTATCGACATCCAAGGGAAGAGCTGTCGGCGAGCAGTTTGTGCACATGCATAACGTCCGGCTGATGTGGCTGAAGGAGGCCGATAAGGAAGTTCACAGCTCCCTGCAAAAGCTCGAAAAGAAAGACGCCGTCGATAAGGAATTACTGTTGCGATCCCTCGATGCCTCCTGCGAAGCTATCGCCCGGACAATTTCGAGCCTCGAAGAAAAGGGCAAGCGCATGCCCGGCTTCAAGCCGAGCAACGCTTCGTTTCTCAGCTATCTCATTTCCCATGAATCCCACCACCGCGGCCAGGTCATGCTGATCCTCAAGCAGGCAGGCCATCCCGTGGATAAGTCCGTGGCGTTCGGTATCTGGGAATGGGGGAAACGCTAGCCTGCCGGCTACTCTCCCGCCAATTTCCGCGCTTCGCTCAACACGTAATACATCTCCGCAGCAATTTGCATGCTGCGTTCCGCGTATGCGCGCTCCTCGCGGTCGGTGCCGTCGTACTTCTTCGGATCCTCGTACGGAATTGAAATCCTGGCTTCGGCACCGAACACCACGGGGCAGGCCTCGTCCGCATCCGAACACGTCATCACTGCGAGGAAGCCCTCCTGCGGATTGAACTCGTCGCTGTACTTCTTGCTGAATGCTTCCACGGCAGGCGCGCTCTCGGCGTACTGCACGCTGTAGTGAGGATTCCCGCTTTCTTCAGGAGCGGGGATGGAGAAGCCGATATCGCGGAGCGCTTTCACCGCACGCGGATTGAAGACCGTCGCCTCCGTCCCTCCGCTGAACGTCTCCACATGCCCGAACCCCGCACGGTGCGCGAACGCCTGCGCCCATATCTGGCTCATGTGGCTGCGGCGGGAGTTATGCGTGCAGATGAAGGTCAGTTTTGCCTTCTCCCCGGCGCGGGCTTTCTCTGCGATGTATTCGGCTATGCCGCGAAGCGTCTCTTTGCGCTCCGCCGGTGTGCGGTCGAGTTTCTTGCTGATATCCTGCACGGCGCGTTCCAGTGCCGGCAGTAACGGGCTGTTGGGTGTCTCTTGCTGTCCCACTGCGATGGTTCCTATGATGGGTGTAAGAAAAAGTACGAGTATGGGTATGATGCAACGGGTCATCGTTGCTCCAGTATTCAGGATTCTGCATTCATGTGTTGGACAGGCGGCGTTTCTTCGCTGTACCAGCGCTTGCGGATCCACAGCGAGACGTTCACCAGGCCGATGAGCACCGGCACCTCTACCAGCGGTCCGATGACGGTTGCGAATGCAACCCCGGAGTTGATACCGAAGACGGCAATCGCTACGGCGATCGCAAGTTCGAAATTATTGCTCGCTGCGGTGAACGAAAGCGTCGCCGACCGCGGGTAGTCCGCCTTGTAGAATTTTGCCATCGCGAACGACACGATGAACATCACCACGAAGTAAATAACAAGCGGGATCGCGATGAGTGCGACATCCCCCGGCAGCTGCACAATGATCTCGCCCTTCATCGAAAACATCACGAAGATGGTGAACAGCAGCGCCACAAGCGTGAGCGGCGAGATAGCAGGGATGAACTTCCGTTCGTACCATTCCTTGCCGCGCTTTTTGATAAGGAAGAACCGCGTGGCCATGCCTGCGAAGAACGGAATCCCGAGATAGATCAGCACCGACTCAGCGATCTGCCACATGCTGACATCGACAACGCTGCCTTCGAGGCCGAGCCATTCCGGCAGCACGGTGATGAACACCCACGCATACAGCGAATAAAACAGCACCTGGAAGATGGAGTTGAAGGCCACAAGTCCCGCGGCGTATTCGTTATCGCCGCAGGCGAGTTCATTCCAGACAATGACCATTGCGATACAGCGGGCGAGGCCGATGAGGATGAGCCCCGTCATGTACTCCGGATGCGCGGGCAGGAACAGGATCGCAAGCGCGAACATCAGGATGGGGCCGATGATCCAGTTCTGCGCAAGCGAGAGGCCGAGGATCTTGACGTTGCGGAACACATCGCCCAGCTCTTCGTACCGCACCTTTGCGAGCGGGGGATACATCATGAGTATGAGGCCGATGGCGATCGGGACGTTCGTCGTACCGACCGAGAAGGTATCCCAAAACGCTGCGATACCGGGAGAGAAATGCCCCCACGCAACGCCGATCCCCATTGCGAGGAAAATCCAGAGCGTGAGGTAGCGGTCGAGAAAGGAGAGTTTAGAGATCGTTGACTGTGCCATGTGCGTGCTGTTGAATATGTGCCGGGGTATGGGGTTCTATCGGGCGGCGGCTTCCTGCCGCGCTGCGGACGCCTTCGTTCGCCTGGGGAGCTCGCAGGCGTTGGGCTCGAGCTTCTTCAAACGGGCGAGGTCCCTGCGCAGCTGCGAATCCTCCTCCATCGTCTCCTTGAGGACGTTCGCGAGAGTCGATTTCAGCAGGGTATCCTTTGCCGCCGAGTAGTAGACCCATTGCGCCTCGCGCCGCGCGGCGACAAGGCCGGCCTGCCGCATCACACCGAGGTGACGCGATACCCGCGCCTGCGGCACCTGCATCACATCTTCTATGGTGCAAACGCAGAGTTCGCCGCTGTTGAGCAGCAGGTTCAGGATACGCAGTCTGTTGGAGTCTGCAAGGCTGTGAAATAGTTGGACGATGTCGTTCATCTGACGTACTCGCTTATTCGTTTAAGCGAATATACGCACTTCCATCCTCACAATGCAAGCGCCGCGGCGGGAGGGGTAACCGTGCCGCAGCATCTCTCCAAGATTACTCTGCGGCGCTAAAACTGATGACCATGCCCTCCCGCCTGTCCTGAGCCCTTCGATAACTCTGGACAGGCGAAGCCGAAGGGTTGGGAGGGCAGACCCGTCGCTCTCATTCTTCTGCGACGAGGCCGGGTGGGCGCAGATGTTCGCACGGAGCGAAATTCTGCAACACGCCCCGGCGCATTTGCGACCCCTCTTGAGGTCCGAAGGACCGGACAAGGGGGGTGGCTCGCCGCATTTAATCTTCAGCGGCGAGTCGGGGGAATTCTTCTCTACGCACGCGTGGGTTCTGCCCTGGCCGCCTTTTCGCAGATAAAATTGATTGTTTTCCAAATCCCCCCGCTGCATCCGGCTGTGCCGAATTCGCGACCCCCTTGACAAGGGGGTTGGCTTTGTGCTGCCGTTCAGCATGAGGAGGTGTGGCAACAAGATAAAAGCCCGGCGCAAGCCGGGCAATTTCCACCCATTCGGCTTCGCTCAGGACTCCGCCTGCGGCTCCGCTTCAAACTACTTCCTCCCCTACCTCCTCACCACAACTGCGCGGACTTGCCGCTCAGTGCCGGCCTGCAAGACGATGTAGTAGTTTCCAGCCGGGAGGCCTGCTGCGTTGAACTGTGCCAGATGCTTGCCGGGCGAGTTCGGTGCGTCGGGAAGCGTTCTGACGGTGCGACCGTAGGTATCGTAGAGGGTGAGTGTGATTGTCTGATTGCTCTGTAATGTGTACGGCACGGAGATCGTGCTGCTTGCCGGATTCGGGTACGGGACGCCTAGCCTGAACGCGGTTGCCGACTGCGGCTCCGGTGTGCTCGTCGTTTGATAAATTGTATAGTACACTTCGATCGCAGTCGGACCGGTGAGGGTGGAGCTTGTTATATCGATGCTCGTTGTGTGGATACCATAGCCGAGCGAGGTAGTGTTCGGCTGCACGCTGACCAGCTCGTGGGTTGGACTGGTGTTCGGATCGACATCCAGCCATGTGTCATAGCTTTGCATCGTCCACGGCATGGCTGATGGCGGTCCGGCGTACACATCGACAATTTGCTCGGCTGGCAGCGGACCGTATTGCAGCGCTTCGAAATACAGCCGCTTTGCCGAGACTTGTAGCGGTACGTCATCTTTAGCTTCACCGATTATGACCTTCTTGCACTCGACAAAGTTCTCCGCTTCCGGAGTTGAGGTGAACGTCCATTGCACTTCGTGGCGACCGATGATGGAAGGATTAGCCGCAGGAAGTAACGACCAGGTCTTTGTGATGCTCTCACCGCGCCCGATAACGCCGTATGGTTTTGCGGCAGTTTCGCCCGGATAGAGGCTGAGTTCATTCGGTAGTTGTATAGTCGCTTCGCAATTTGTAAGTGTACCTGAGCCGGTATTTGTGATTGTATACCATACCTGCAGTGGAACCGGTACAACAATCTCACCGCTATGATCAATGAAGAGGGAATCGTGACCGCCGGCCTGGCAGATGGCGCTGTATGTTTTTATCGCTGGTGGTATTACGATCAACGTATAGCAATCGCACATCCATTCCCCGCCGTTTACGCGGTAGCATATCTGCACCGTATCGGTTGTCTGAACGTCAACCTCTGTAAATGTTAGCATCCATACGAACGCTCTGCTGTCTGCTGGACCGATATCGCCCAGAGACTGTACGGCAACAGTGCCAACTACGTTCGGTGCCTTTGAGAGATCGAGCTTCACTTCGACGTTTACCAACGTCGTATCAAGGAGATTGGTGAAGCTTGCATTCAGGGAGAGCGGATCGGGTACATACCTGCCCGCATTTTTATCATAGTTCAGTACAAACTCTTCCGGTGATATACATTCTATTGGTTCCACCGGTGGTAAATAAATAGTATGGGTACATGTAGATAGCGTAGCGCCGTCAGCATCTTTTGCGATCACGGTTATTATTGCATCCCGTGCATACATCGATGTCTTGGCGGTGAGGTTCCAGGTGAAGGTGTACTCACTGCCTGCCGATAGCGGAGATGCGGGTTGTGTTGTGCTCTCGCTTGCAATTATATAATCCGGCAGCAGGATTTCTATCTCCGTCACAGCCAGCGTTCCGCTGCCGTTGTTGAGGAGACGGTAGTCGAGCGTGAAGGGGTTCGGGGTGTATGTATTCTGTTCGACTGTCAGCGCATCTAGCCCGTCGATACTGCAGACAGCATCAGGGTTCAGCGGCTTCAACGTAAGTTCACAGGTGCAGATACGCCGCGTTGAGTCCGTCACAGAATAATACTCTATCGGGATCGAAACGGTTTTCATGTCCGTGACTGGTGGGACCACCTCCATCTGCCAAGAGAAGTTAGTCGTGCCGTTCGCATCTATTATGAATCTGCTTTGCCTCTGGGGGTATCCAGCGACCAGCTGGAGTTCTTGAAGGCTCAATAGATCGATCTCGGCCACTGTCGAGCGCTGCGCTGTATCAAGATCATTCCGAAGTTCTAGGGAGACCGTTATGGGTGAAGGCACCGATATTCCGGTTGTTTGGTAATAGACAACTGTGTCTGGACAAAGTGTAGTACAAAACAAACCTTGTACGGGCGGGACATAAAGCTCTGGGAAGCAGCGCGTTACTTCCTGGCCGTAGCGATCATAAGCGATGATCTCAATCTGCATATATCGCTCATTGCTTCTACGGGCAAGATTGAAGAGGAACGTCTCGGTATGCTCCTGTTTCGCACCAATGAAATCAAGTGTTCGGATAGTATCTTCGATAGGGTGTAGCTCTATACCTAAACCTCTCCCATACCGTAGAACCATATATCCCATCTCAATTCCGGCCATGCCTGTATTCTGGAGATTGATCTCGATCGGGACTGGGTTTATACTGTAATCGTTTTCTTCTACAGTAATCGTATCAGGCATTAGCACGGAGCATGATAGCTTGTATTCTGGCAATTCCACGACATCGATGAAGATGTTTTTTCTGCAGATAACCAACGAGCCGCTATCGGGCGGGAACGTGTATGTAGCAAGCGCACGGATATCGAGCAATGTATCTTTGACGATTGACGTATCGAGAGCAAGGAGCCACTGGACAAACCCTGTATCGTTCGGCATGATGGGGGCGGGGGAAGGTACAGCGGTTGTCCCACCAGGTTGGAGAATAGTAAATGCGGAAGCGGTCTCAAGCTCCATCAGAGGCGTTTCCAATGGAAGCGGTCCGCCGTTGTGCAAGGCGAAGTTCACGCTAAATACGGGAGGTGTAGTCGAGCCATTTTGCCTAATGAGCCGTAATGTATCAGGAGCAAGAAGTTCACAGTTCTCGGTTCTATTACACAGAGGCAGGTGCATCATTCCGATGTAGATATCAGTACTACCTGCTACCTCAGGCTGATATGCGTTTTTGGATGTTGGTAGTTCGTAAAGCATTCCTGTTTCAGGAACAGCATAGTAGAAGCTCCCGTCATGATACATGGCTGATGGATCCCATGTACCGATACCCGATCCTGGATAGGCGGCAGTGGGCAGTATTGAGGATGAGAAGAGCACGGTACTAATTCCCGAATCGAGGACCGTCAAATATGGGGCGTTGATTGCTTGGTACCGAGGGAATACTGTCTGCCCACGCGATAACCTAGGATTAAATAAATAGACGTTCCCGCATGGATCGAGATGGAGAAAGCTCCCGTTGCCTAGATACTGCGTTGAGCTATCCCCAGAATATGTAGTAATATGGTTCACATCGCCGTCGGGGGTAAGCTGCAAATAGAGGGGGACGCCATGAGTATTCTGATCGCTCCCGTTATATTGTATTGATTGTGTGAGAAAGGGGGATGGCAACGGATTAACGTACGAGTGAAGATAGTGCGAATCACCAGTCCCTGCTATGTGAATATTATCTTCGTCGTCAATTTCAACATCGTTTAGTATTGTGTATCCTGGAGTTGGTGAAAACGTTGAGAAGAGGATGTTCTTTGCATCTTTATCAATCTTCATGATAAAGGATCCCTTTCCGGGATCACTCGACATGGAGTTAACTAAAGGAATCTGAGGTGGTACTTGTGGCGCTTGAGTGCCCACGATTACAATATTGCCCTGCGAGTCGACTTCAAGGTCATTTATCCAAGTTTCACTGCGACCAGGCTTATTAATGAATGCGCAAAAATAAACGGAGTCGGACTTGATATCATACTTCAAGAGGCATAGTTCGGACGAACGGGGAGAAGAGACGGTATCCCTAAATGAGCCATTGCTCAAAAAGGGTATAGGATCGGATTCTGGATTGTCAATGTTAAACGAAATGATAGCTGTGTCATTAAAAATGAACTTAAGCTCAAAATACTCTCCAAAATCGATGTTCTTTGTATCCCGGAAGTAGCTGCTGTAATTAAGGTGCCCGTTGGCTGTAAACTCAAGAAAACATAGACCAAAATCTACGCATGTTGTATATTGAGCATCTGGTGTCAATGGTAACAAGTACTCAACACGCTGAGGAGGTGAGCCTGAGTCCCTACTGCAAGCCACAGTTCCAAAATACCAAATAGTATTGTTATTGGACAAAGACAACGCACGTCTCGCATCGCCGTCTGTAGACAAAGTACCAGGGAGGAAGGTAGAGAAGCGTATGGTAGCACCATCTGGGGTTATGCTGGACAGAAAGCTATGCCAGTAAACAACACTCCAATAGTAATAAAATGTTGAATCTAACGGATTTACAAAATCAAAGTCTGACGAGTACGTAGTACCTGTGAAGTATATGTTTGATTCATTATCAAGGCATAGATTGTGCTGCACCTCATGCCCTGAAAATCCATAATATGTACCAAACTCAAAGTCGAATATAAACAATTTAGTAGCGATCGCTTGTAGTGAGTCGCTTTGAAAAGAAATTGGTAATGACACAGTCGCCGGAGAGAGCTCTGATTTTGAAATTACGATACGATTACCGCTCTCCTCTAGGATTTCGCAGACTATCGAGTTCAGAACGTCATAGTTCGCGACACTGAATCCGTATCTTGTCGTTCCATTGTCATCGAAACACAAAAAATCGACACCATCCCACACATTCTCATATCGAAGACCGGCATAGTTTGATACGTTCTCAAACCACCTTGATGTATCTCCCCCAGCATAGAAATGTGACGGATTGCGGAGCAGCTCTATGGGCCTGACTCGCATTCTCTCTGAGCTATTTTTAAACTCGATTCCAAAGAATCTCGATACAACATCAGAGGAACGCGCTTCAAATGATCTGTTCGTATGAAGAGAAGCTGGGGTTTCGGTGAAGATATGAAAGCCGTTCTTTGTAAATCCGACCGCCATCTTTTCATTCAAAGAAGCGTACAAGAGTTCTGAATTCCACTGCCCATGGTTCTCTGTATAGAACTCTGTACCTCGGTTTGCGTAACGAAGGGAGTCTTGCGCGGCAACGCACTCTAGGACTAGAGGAATGGCGAGGATGATAAGAAAGGACTTCATGCTGCACCTCATAATAGCGGACGACTAACACCGGAATGTATCAAAAAGAAATGATAGAAGATAGTCCAAAATGTCGCCCTAGTCTTTTTTCTGATGACCCCCGCATGCTACGCTTCATCCCAGGGCGGCCGGTGACCGCCGTAGGCGCGGCGCGGGTGAGTTCCAGAGATCTCGAAATGCTATTCTCTTTAGCCCCGTAGGGGCGACCTGCGGAACGTCCGCCGTGGCGGATTTGTAGCCCCGGGCGCTAGCCCGGGGTATTAGGCACACACCAAGTAATGTTCTAGGCATCGAGCGCATCTCGAAGATGCGCTCGATGCCATTGGAACTATTGTGTTTTTATAAGCGCCTCGGTTGTCCCAAGGGCGGCCAGTGGCCGCCTCTTCGCAGATAAAATTGATTGTTTTCCAAATCCCCCCGCTGCATCCGGCTGTGCCGGATTCGCGACCCCCTTACGCCACGGCGCACAGGTGACAAGGGGGTTGGCCTCTGCCCGTGCGCCTCTATTTGATTGAGATTCCTGCACGCCACGGCGCAGAAGTGTCCAAAACAGCGGAAGTGGAGGAGAGCGCCGAAAGCGCCGAACCCGCCGAACGTGCGGAACATGCCGAACCCGCCGAAACGAAGCCGTAGGCGAAGCCCTGAGCGAAGTCGAAGGGGCGCCGAACCCGCCGAACCCGCCGAACCCGCCGAACGTGCCGAACCCGCCGAACACGCGGAACGTGCGGAACATGCGGAACACGCGGAACGTGCGGAACATGCGGAACGTGCGGAGGGTGCTGAGGAAGCAGAGGAAGCGGCGGAAGCAGAGGAAGCGGCGGAAGCGGAGGAAGAGGAGGCCTGTCAGCAGCGCCTAGTCCGGCTGGACGATGATGACGAACTCGCGTTTGCGCTTGTGCTTTGTGAAGTGATCGAGGGCGCTGCCGAGTGTTCCTCTGTAGACTTCCTCGTCCGGGAGCGTGAGGTCGCAGGCAACGCATACGGCCGTGCCGGGACCGAATGCCGAGACCATATCGGTGAGGACCTGCGGAAGACGGTACGGCGCATCGAGAAACGCAACGGGGGCGGGGAAGGTGCGGAGGGCGTGGAGTTCCTTCCTGCGCTCGGGTTTCTTGGGGGAGAGGAATCCGTAGAAATAAAACCTGTGGGCATCGAAGCCGGACACCGCCAGGGCCGTCGTCAGCGACGTCGGTCCGGGGATGACCTCCACGGCGATACCGCTCTGCATCGCCCGATCGATAAGGAATCGGCCAGGGTCGGCGAAGACTGGCATACCGCAATCGGATATCAGCGCGCAGGTGTGGCCCTGCTGCATCCTGTTGATGAGTCCACCGGTCTCCTCGCGCTCGGTATGCTCGTTTACCGGCACGAGGTCCTTGCGGATTCCATGGTGCTTGAGCAGTCTCGCCGCGACCTTCATCTCCTCGCACGCAACGACGTCGGCGTTCCGGATACAATCCAGCGCACGGATGGAGATATCATCCGGGTGCCCGATGGGCGTCCCGACAACGTATAGCGTGCCTGCGCTCAGAACAGCTTCTCCTTGTTGCGAAGGTAAAAATCTATCACCGGAAGGTCGTCGGGTGTGGTGACCTTGAGGTTCATCATCGAGCCTTCCACCATGCTCACCGGAATCCCTGCGCGTTCAAGGATGGACGCATCGTCTGTCACCGAGAGCTTCTGCGAGACTGCATGGTTGAACGCGCGTTTGAGCGCCGAGCACCGCGCGCCCTGCGGCGTCTGTGCCAGCCAGATCTTCGCGCGGTCAAGCGTGGCCGTCACGATTGCGTCGTGGACTTCCTTCACCGTGTCCCTGGAAGGTATCCCGAGCATGGCAGCGCCGTCGCGCACAATGGCCTCGACGACTGCCAGCACATGGGACTTCGCAACGCACGGCCGTACAGCGTCATGGATCAGCACGATCTCGTCGTCCGCTTCCACCGCGCTCAGTGCATTGAGGACGGATTCCTGCCTGGTAGCACCGCCCTGCACCACAAGGTGCGGCGTGGATAGCGGGTATTCGTCCAGCAAGGCCGCCATGCCGGCTTCGTCGTTTGCAGCCACGATGATGCGCCTGCATTCCGGCATCGAGGAGAAGAGCGCCAATGTATGCGCAATGATTGGCTTCCCGGCGACCTCCAGGAATTGCTTCGGGCGCTCAGCGCCCATCCGGGTACCGGTGCCGCCAGCCGGTATACATACGGTAAAGAATGTTGCGTTCATGCGGGTATGTGTAGCATCGGAGAATAGAAAAGGCGAAGCACAGCGCTTCGCCTTATAATATAGTTACCTGCTCAAAATCAGAGAATTATCATGGCGTCGCCGTAGCTGAAGAGGCGGTAGCGTTCTTTGACCGCCTTCTTGTACGCCTTCATCATCAGGTCGTAGTCCATAAATGCGGCGACCATCATCAGGAGCGTGGTCTTCGGCATATGGAAGTTGGTGATGAGCTTATCGGTAACTTTGAAATCGTACGGCGGGAAGATGAATTTATCGGTCCAGCCGCGGGCCGGGGTGAGCTTCCGCATGGTTGTGACGCTGGATTCGGCAGCGCGGACCGTGCTGGTGCCGCACACGAAGATATTCTTCTTGGCGTCCTTGGCCTTGTTCACGGACATGCAGGCTTCCGGCGGGATCTCGTAGTACTCGGAATCCATCTTGTGCTTCGTCAGGTCTTCCACTTCCACCGGGCGGAACGTACCGAGTCCGATGTGAAGCAGCAGCGAGGTGACCGAAACGCCCTTTCGCTTCAGGCGCGAGAGCAGCGGCTTCGTGAAGTGAAGTCCGGCGGTCGGAGCGGCAACGGCGCCGATGTTCTCTGCGAACACCGTCTGGTAGCGTGCCTTGTCCTCTTCCTCCGCATCGCGTTTGATGTACGGCGGAAGCGGTGTGTTGCCGACGTCTTCGATGATCTTGAAGAAGTCGCCTTCGTAATTGAACTTCACGGTCCGGCCGCGCGAGGTCGTGTTATCGATGACTTCGCACATGAGGTTATCGGAAAAGTAGATCTTGTTGCCGATCCGGACCTTGCGTGCGGGGTCAACAATGACGTCCCATATATGTTCGTCCTTGCTGAGTTCGCGGAGCAAAAACACTTCGATCTTCGCGTTGGTCTTTTCCTTGCGTCCGAAGAGGCGTGCAGGGAAGACCTTGGTATCGTTGAGGACGAGGCAATCCCCCTTGCGGAAGTATTCGTGGATATCGGTGAAACGGCGGTGTTCGATATCGCCTGTATTGCGGTCGACGACCATCAGACGCGCGCTATCGCGCGGTTCGGCGGGGTACTTTGCAATAAGGGTCTTCGGGTAGTTGTAATCGAAATCGGAAAGTTTCATGTGTGCTCTTTCACGCTTCTATATTGTAGTTCGCAGGTTCGATCCGCGTGGGTTCAGGAGATTGGCGAAAGCTCCCAAATCTCTGCGGAATCCTCGCTTGTGGTGCCTGCCATGATTCAAGGACCGAGGAAGCAGATACGTTCCTATCCGCAGGCAGAATATTCCTATTCTTGTTCGATGTCCGTATCTGCAAATATTTAGGGAATATACGAAATCTGGAAGGCGTAGTCAATTTTATGGACTCATAGCTGTTGATATACAAAGACTTACAGGGATTATTCGCGTGAATTGCAGCGTGCACATAGAAGCAGAAGCATAGGGAATTCGCGTTATATTTATCAGTTTTCTGCGGCGTTGCAAAGCGGCAGGAAGAATAGAACGGGATATTGATACTCCGAGTTCGGTTTTCCTTGCCGAGCGTTCGGGTTCTTTGTACATTTGTATGCATCCCTGAGCTTTGCAGGCTTCACGACCAATTAAAAGGATTGCCCCACTATAGCCTGAAATACCATAAACAGCATACATATATCCATTAACCACGCACCTATGGCACAAGAGTACATTATACTGGCTATCAATCCCGGTTCTACCTCCACGAAGATCGCGCTTTTCGACGGGACGGAGCCGTTCGCCACTGCCTCCATCGATCACACTCCCCCGGATGGAGGAATATGGGACGAATTCGAGTCCCGGCTAGCACAGATACGTGCGAAGTTCGAAGAAATCCGCGAGAACCGCGTCCCGAATGCGGTCGTTGGAAGAGGCGGATTGCTGAAGCCGCTGAAGGGCGGTACCTATACCGTCGATGAGAACATGATTACCGATGCCCGCGCGAACCTCCAGGGCGAACACGCCGCCAATCTCGGATGCGCATTCGCGCAGTCGATTGCTGCCGATTTCGGCGTCCCGGCATTCACCGTGGATCCCATATGCACCGATGAGTTCGAGCCGGTGGCGCGCTATTCCGGGCTGCCCCAGATCGAGCGACGCGCACTCGCCCATACGCTGAACATGCATGCCGTGGCACGCAAGGCTGCGAATGCACTCGGAATCCCGTACGGGGAAAGCGCATTCGTTGTAGCGCATCTCGGCGGCGGCATCTCGATAGGTCCGGTCGTCGGTGGGCGGATCATCGATGTCAACGATGCTTCGAGTAACGGGCCGTTCTCGCCCGACCGCACAGGCACCCTCCCGCTGCAGCCGTTTATCAAGCTGTGCTTCAGCGGTGAATACGACGCGGCTTCGATGAAGAAGCTCGTCATGGGGAAAGGCGGACTTATCGCTTATCTCGGAACGAACAACCTGATCGAAATCGAAGAACGCATCGCCAACGGCGATACGAAAGCGAAGGAAGTCGTCGAAGCAATGTGCTACCAAATCGCCAAGGAGATCGGCAACATGGCCGCTGCCATCGGCAGGAAGCCGGACGGCATCATCATGACGGGCGGCCTCTCGAAATCGGATATGGTCTACAACCTTGTGAAGGACCGCGTCGAGTGGATCGCACCGATGCACAATTACGCAGGCGAGCACGAAATGCTCGCACTGGCAGAGGGCACGCTCCGCGTCCTGACGAACGAAGAAACCGCAAAGCAGTACTAATAGAGAAACGCGAATGTCGTTTGAAATGAGTGCAACAATGAATACAACAGCATTTTTATCGGGGAGTGAGGCGATAAGCCGGGGAGCCTACGAGGCCGGAGTGAAGTTCGGCTGCGGCTTTTACGGTACGCCGGTGACGGATATCCTGACGCATTTCCAGAAAGAATACGAACGAAACGTCCAGTGGACGCCGAACGAAAAAGTCGCAGTTGAAGTCGCATACGGAACGATCACCGGCGGCGTGCGGTCGATGGTGGTGCTCAAGAATTCCGGTATCAACAATGCATCCGAACCGCTCGTCTCTGCCGCATATCACGGAGTGAATGCCGGATTGGTCATCGTCGCCATCGACGATCCGGGCATGCTGACCTCCTCCAACGAGCAGGATACGCGCCACTTCGCGCGCTCGGCGAAGCTGCCGCTCCTCGCTCCCTCGGATCCCCAGGAAGCGCTCGATTTTGTGAAGCTTGCCTTCAAAATGAGCGAACAGTATAACCTGCCTGTGGTTGTTCGCCTGACCTCGAGACTTTGCTTCACGCGCAGCGTTTGCAGGCTCGATGAGCCGCTCACCAACGGCATCAAATCCCCGCTGGATGAGATCCCCAGACTATCCGACCGTTCGAAACGGCACGGCGAGATCGAAAAACAGCTTGCCGCCATCGGCAGCTTCGGGAACAAGGCATTCGATATCAACACGATCGATGTCGGAAGCCCGGATGTCGGCATCATCACGAGCGGCATCTCCTACGCGTACGCGAAGGAAGTCCTGCCCGAAGCATCGTACTTGAAGATCGGCATCATCCACCCGCTGCCGCAGCAGTTGATTACTTACTTTGCGGGCCTCGTCCAGCGGCTGTATGTGATCGAAGAACTCGATCCGTTCATCGAAGAGCAAATCCGCGCAATGGGTATCAAGGTCATCGGCAAGGAAGTCTTCCCGCACACCGGTGAACTGAATCCGGATATCGTGGCGAAGGGCCTGGAAGCCGAGGGCGTGAAATCCGAAGAACTGCAGCGCGATATAATCGAACTGCCCGTAAAGCAGGATGCATCCTGTGCAGGGTGCCAGCATCAGGGATTGATGAACGTCTTCACGAAGCTTGGTCTGCATGTCGTCGGCGATATCGGTTGTTACGCTGCCGGAGAAACCCCGCCGAACCCCGATCATGAAATGGGTTGCTTCTGCATCGGCGCGTCCATGAGCATTGCATACGGAATCAGCCTGGCGCAAAACAGCCATGCCGATAATAAAACGGTCGCGCTGCTCTCCGGCTCCACATTCCTGCATAGCGGGTTGCAGTCGCTATCCAACATCGTCAGCAACAAGGGCACAGCCACCGTGTGCATCTTGGCACATGAAGGAAGCGAAAGCGATAACGGCACAAAGAAAATCGACTTTGAGCAGATCTGCCGCGGACTCGGGATCGAATCCCTCCATAAGGTGGATTCAACGGACGAAGCAGCAATCGAACGCGCGCTGGGCGAAGAACTCCCGAAACCCGGCGTCTCTGTCATCATTGCCTCTGCGCACAGCGCAGATTAGAACTACATTTATTCATAAGAGATTTATCAGACCAGGCATTGTTATGAACCAGAGCATGAATGTTGTCATTTGCGGCGTTTCGAACCAGGGAGTGACCCGCGCAGGTGAAATACTCAGCAAGGCAGCCTTCCACGCAGGCTACGACGTGAAAATGAGCACGAGCACCACACTGGAAGGCACCAACCGAAGCATCGCGTGTTTCGTCCGTTACGGGGAAAAAGTGTATTCCCCGATTATAAAGTCCGCCCAGGCCGATGCGATTATATCGTTCGATCGGCTGGAGACCCTGCGCTATCTCACCTACGCGCGCGACGGCGTCCATGTCATCGTGAACGAAACGAGCACCACTGCGCCGCCGAGCGGAACGGAGGGTCAGCAGTATATCGAGGATATACAAGAATTCCTCTCAAAGATCAGCGAGAATATCCTTGTCGTCCCGAAAGGCGAGAACGACAGTTCCGGGTTGCTCGGCAAACGGCTCCTCGGGGCATTTTCGGGTGTCAGCGGTATCCCGGAAGAAGCATGGCTCACAGCTATGCAAGAATTGAATCCCACGGGCATGGATAAGAAGGAAGCCGCCTTCCGAAGCGGCGTTGAACTTACGGAAAGAGCCCCGGGACGGATGAACAGCAGCGTATCCGGGGGTGGAGCCGAGGAGGAAAGCAAGGGCGTGCGTTCCTTCGAAGAAATGCTCGAGACGGTGAAAAAGCTTCCGAAGCGCACTGTCGCTATTGCCGGGGCATCCAACAAGGCAGCGCTCCATGCAGGCATCGAATGCGTTGAACTCGGCCTGGGCACGCCTATCTTCGTCGGTGATGAAGTCAAGATCCGCGAGACCTGCGCCGCGGAGTTTCCCGAATTCCCGATCGACGAGTACAGGATTATCGACGAGAAGGACGACCCCGGTGTGGCGGCTGCCTCGGTAGCAATCGTGCGGAACCACGAGGCCGATATCCTGCTCAAGGGCGGAGTGAACACGCCCACGCTCATGCGCGCGGTGCTCAGCAGCAAAACCGGACTACGGAAAGGCTCGCTCCTCAGCGATACGTTTGTGTTCGAATACCCGGATGAGGACGGCACACGGCTCGTCATGATTACCGACGGCGGCGTGACGCTGCAACCGACGATTCAGCAGAAGATCGAAATCCTCAAGAATGCAGTCGTCGTCTCGCACGCGCTCGGGAATCCAAATCCGAAGGTGGCGATTCTTGCCGCATCCGAGACGATAAACCCGAACGTGGCCGCGACCATGGATGCGGCTGTGCTCACCAAGATGAACCGGACAGGTCAGATTACGGGCTGCACGGTCGATGGACCGATTGCGCTGGATGTCGCGATGAGCCGGAAGGCTGCCGAGATCAAGGGCACGAAATCCCCGGTGGCGGGTAACGCTGATATCATTGTGACGCATTCGATCGATACGGCAAACGCGCTGGCAAAGAGCACGACGTATTTCGCAGGCTATCGCCTCTCGCATGTCATCGTTGGAGGAACGGCGCCGATCTTGATTGCTTCCCGCTCCGATACAGCAGACGCAAAGCTGCTATCCATTGCGCTCGGCAGTTTAATGGCGAAGTTTTTCGAAGAGCAGCGTATGCACGAAGCCGAAGCCGCCTCGTAAACGTCTATAATCCGTATCAGCATCTAGCGCCCGGCACTTTGCCGGGCGTTTTTGTATGTACTGGGTTATAGGCCGTCTGGGTACCCCCTTGTCAAGGGGGGATAAAAGGGGGGATTTGGAAAACAATGCACCGGCGTTCCGCCACGGCGGACATACGTCATCCGTTTGGTTTGGACCCCTGCTGTCGCAGGGGTGAGATTAAACGGTTTCTCTTCTCGAACCTCTGAGGTTCCTGCATACTCGGAACGGTGGTTAGTTCATTCTCGCCAGTGAGACATCCCGGATCAATTCCGGGATTACGAGAATGGCTCTGCTGTTGACCTGTGCCCGTGGCTTGCCATGTGAAGGTTGGTTC
>PABJ01000022.1 GCA_002699105.1 Ectothiorhodospiraceae bacterium
GAACGGGCGCGGCGGAAAGCGAACGGGCGCGGCGGAAAGCGAACGGGCGCGGCGGAAAGCGAACGGGCGCGGCGTAAAGCGAACGCTCATCTCCTCATTCCGGGCTTGCGCTACATACCCTCCCGTTGGGAGGGTCGATCCAGCGCTATCAAAAGCGCGCTGGATAGGGGTGGGCACAACCGCCAGGCCAAAAGCCAACGGGAGGGCTTGCAAACGGCCTTGAACCTCTGTGGTTCCTGCATACTCGGAACAGCATCCTCACGGGTCGACACAGGGGTCGACCCCTACGCAGAGAAGACGCCCATTCGGGCTTCGCTTTCCATTTCCCATTTCCAATTTCCACTTTCCACTTTCCACTTTCAACTTCGGCTTCGTTTCCCATTTTGGAGTTCCCCCAAAAAAACGGACAGATTAGTAAGGGGGGTTGGGTGAATATTGCATGCTTTTCTGGTTCGATTCTGTGATCTTCTGCTCGTATTCCAGTGGCGATAGATAGCCTAAACTCGAATGTCGTCGATGCGTGTTGTAGAAGCCTTCGATGTAGTGAAAAACGCTTAACGCAGCTTCGTTTCGTGTGATGTAGGTCTGCCGATACACCAGTTCTTTCTTGAGCGTGGCAAAGAACGATTCCATCGGTGCATTGTCGTAGCAATTGCCGGTCGCGCTCATACTGGCACGCATCTGATGCCTGGCGACGACAGCCTGATACGCGCCCGCAGCATATTCGCCACCGCGATCCGAATGGTGGATCAGGCCCGGTTTCGGCCGGCGTGCGGCAATCGCCTGGAGTAACGCCTGCCGGGCCAGGGTGCTGCT
Organism: Ectothiorhodospiraceae bacterium; assembly: GCA_002699105.1. GTDB lineage: Bacteria > Bacteroidota > Ignavibacteria > SZUA-365. Next base: position 817 of record PABJ01000022.1, read on the forward strand.
GATCCGGGGTCCCATTGCCATTCCGACGCAGCGCCGCAGATGCAAGTCCAAGACCGCCGCAAGCACAAGCCAGCCTTCCTGCGTCCAGATATGAGTGCCATCGCTGAGCCAGACCTGATCAGGATACGCAGTAGTAAAGTCTTGTGCCAACAGGTTCGGCGCGATCGGGTAGTCGTGCTGCGCATCGGTCCCGGTCCGGAACTTCTTCTTTTGCACGGCCCTGATATCGTAGTCACGCATGATACGGGCAACACGGTTTTCGCTGCAGGCGATGCCCAACGCGCGGAGTTCGACCGCCATACGCGGCGATCCGTAGGTGCGCATGACCGCCTTGTTCTTGCGCAGATCCTCGATAATCGCCCGGATCCGCTGGTTCTCGGATGCGCGCTGACTCACCTCGCGCTTCTTCCAATCGTAATACCCGCTGCGGCCGACACCGAAGAGTGTACAGAGTGAGGTCACATGGTGGTGACTTTCATGGCATCGTATCAACGCGTACCTCACTTCATGCGGCTGAAGATGCCAATCGTTTTTTTTAGGATGTCGCGTTCCTCGCTGACCTTGGCCAGCTCACGCTCCAGTTCCTTGATGCGCTCCTGTTCCGGAGATATCGGCGGTGTTTTCTCGATCACCGTATCGCCTTTGACCGCGTACTTTTCGCGCCAGCGCCAGAGGTTATTCTCAGCGATACCAAGATCGCGGGCCACACCAGCGACCGTGTGTCCCGGCTGATAGCTCAGCTGCACAGCTCGCTTCTTATACTCATCACTATACTGTTTTCTCGACATATACACTTCTCCTTGAGGTAAAATACCCCCTTATCGAAGTGTCCGCCAAAACGGGGGAAGTCCATTTCCCCCTTCCCCCTTCCAACTTTCTTCTGTTGGATTCCTACCGGCAAATGGATATCATTGATATTCGTACAAATTGCCAAATTGTGCATGCAGGATGTGCATTCGCAGGATGTGCGCCTGAACTATGAATCAGCAGAACACCAACGAACAGATCAAAACCATTGCCACGAACCGCAAGGCGCGGCACGAATACCACGTCCTGGAATCAGTGGAAACGGGCATCGTGCTGGTGGGCACGGAGGTGAAATCTATCCGCGCGGGCAAGGTCAGCTTTCAGGACGCCTACGCCGCAGTGGAAAGCGGCGAACTCTGGCTGCATAGTCTGCACATCAGTCCGTTCGAAAAAGGCAACGTGTTTAACCACGACCCCGTGCGCAAGCGCAAGCTGCTGGCCAGCAAGCGCGAGATCAAGAAGCTGCACGATAAGACCGCCATCCGGGGCTACACGCTCATCCCGCTGGTGCTCTACTTCAAGGGCCGCTATCTGAAGGTGGAACTCGGCGTCTGCAAGGGCAAGAAATTCTACGATAAGCGCGAGACGGTAAAGCAGCGCGATATCGACCGTGAAATGAAACGCAACATCAAGATTTAGCCAATGGCTTTTCCAACCGTCAACGAACAAATGGATCTTATCCGCCGGGGCGCAAGCGAGATCATCCCGGAAGAAGAGCTCGTTAAAAAGCTCGAGCGATCCATCGAAAAAAACACCCCGCTGAACGTCAAGCTCGGCTGCGACCCCAGCCGCCCGGATCTCCACCTCGGACATGCCGTCGTGCTCAAAAAGCTCCGGCACTTCCAGGACCTCGGTCACCAGGCGATCCTCATCGTCGGGGATTTCACCGGCATGATCGGCGATCCTTCGGGCAAGAGCAAGACCCGCCCCCCGCTGACGATGGAAGAAACGCGCGTCAACGGGCAGTCGTACTTCGAGCAGGCCGCGCAGGTGCTGGACGCCGCCACGGTGAAGATCCAGTACAACTCGGACTGGCTCGGCGGGATGACGTTCCAGGACGTCATCAAGCTGGCTGCGAAGTACACCGTCGCACGGATGCTGGAACGCGACGAGTTCGAAAAGCGCTACAAAGCCCAGGAAGCCATCTCTATCCACGAATTCCTCTATCCCCTGGCGCAGGCGTACGATTCGGTGGCCATCGAATCCGACATCGAGCTCGGCGGCACGGATCAGAAATTCAACTTGCTCGTCGGGCGGGAGATACAGCGCGAATACGGCCAGGAACCACAGGTCATCCTCACCATGCCCCTGCTTGAAGGCACCGACGGCGTGGAGAAGATGAGCAAATCCCTTGATAACTACATCGCCTTTAACGATACGCCCGAGGATATGTACGGCAAGGTGCTCTCCATCCCCGATACGATGATCGTGCCGTATTTCCGCCTCGCAACCGATACGCCCGCCGATAGAATTGCCGAGATCGCCGCGATCCTCGAGCACGGCTCCGAGAACCCGCGTAATCTGAAGCGCGAGCTCGCACGGACTGTCGTGGGCGAGTACTACGATAGCGAGCGCGCTGCCGGCGCCGAGGCGCATTTCGATAATGTGCACATCAAGAAGGGCGTCCCGGACGATATTCCGGAAGTCCGCGTGCCGATGTCGGAGGAGACCACCGTGCTCGATGTCATTGCCGATGCAAAGCTCGTGCAGTCCAAAGGCGAAGGCCGGCGGCTTATCGGCCAGAGCGCCGTCAGTATCGACGAAGTAAAAATAGACGATCCCCTGCTGCCGCTCCCGAACAACGAGGAGCTCGTTATCAAGGTCGGCAAGCGCAGATTCCTGCGCGTCATCAGATCATAACCCAAGTACAGGAGTAGAAACGTGTTCGTTCCGCAACAGATATTCTTCACCAAGGGCGTAGGCCGCCACAAGGATTATTTAACCTCGTTCGAGCTCGCGCTGCGCGCAGCAGACGTCGAACAGCAGAATATCGTCACCGTATCGAGTATCCTTCCCCCCAAGTGCAAGATCATCAAGCCGAAGGTCGGGATCGAGCTGCTGCAGCCGGGACAGATTACGTTCTGCGTCATGGCGCGTAACGCCACCAACGAACCCAACAGACTCATCGCCTCTTCCATCGGTGTTGCCGTGCCGAAGGACGGCGAGAACTACGGCTATCTTTCCGAGCACCACCCCTACGGCGAGACCAAGCAGGTAGCCGGCGACTATGCCGAGGACCTTGCCGCCACGATGCTTGCCACCACGCTGGGCGTGGATTTCGATCCCGACAAAGCATGGGACGAGCGCGAGCAGGTGTACAAAGCCAGCGGGAAGATCTTCAAGTCCTTCAACGTCACCCAAAGCGCCGAAGGCAAAGCCGGCCTCTGGACGACCGTCATCTCCTGCGCCGTCCTGCTTCCGTAAGCCAAAACCTCAGCCGTTTAAATAACACCACGCCCTCCCGCCTGCCCTGAGCGAAGCCGAAGGGTTGGGAGGGCAGACCCGTCGCTATAAAACTTCTGCGACGGGTCGGGTGGGCGCAATAATCCAAAAGGCTTCCAACAGCGCCGTGCACGAATCCCAGCCGCAGCTAGCGCGCCTGTCCCCTATGGACAGGTTGGACTAAATGGATAGTATGTAGCTGCACTGCGACCGAATGTTTTTCAGCGGCGAGGGCGGGGCTCAGGGATTCAGATGCGGCTTGGTCTCAATGATACGATCTAAAACCGGGTCCCCCTGTGAGGGGGACAAGAATCCGTGCTACGAAGTGCCGCACGGATTCAGGGGGTCAATAGTCCAAGGAACACAATCCAGATTGCCTTTACACACTGCTGCTTTCCGACCCCCCGTCGCGACGAATTTCCCATTCGTCTCGACAGCCCCCCTCTTGAGGGGGGCACGGTTTTGACTGCGGTTTGGATTCAATGATACGATCTGAAAACGAGTCCTGCTATCAAACAGGCACGGTTTCACATGCGGCTTGGATTCGATGATACGATCTAAAACCGGGTCCCCCTGTGAGGGGGACAAGAATCCGTGCTATGGCTTCAGGCGCGGATTCAGGGGGTCGCCAGCTGCTTCACCACGTCTATCACCGTGCCGTCAACCCATTTGATGGCGGCGATGGGGGTGTCTTCGAAACGCGGCTTGGCCGGCGGGCCGCCGCAGATGCGGTCGACTTCCGCCTTCAGTTCGTGGATCGTCTTTATCGGCAGGCCGGAGCCCTTCGTCGCGTCGATGAGATCCTGGCGCAAGGGATTGATCGCAATGCCGCGCTCGGTCACGATAACGTCGATGAGCTCGCCCGGACCGCACAGGGTGGTCACCTCGTCCACGATGACCGGGATACGGTCGCGGAAGCTCGGGATCGGCAGGATGGTGCATTTGGAGAACAGGCAGTTCTGCCACCCGCCTATGCCGTGCAGCAAACGCCCGTCGCTGTGCGTAACGACGTTCGCATTGAAGTTCACGTCCACCTCCGTTGCGCCCAGCACCACGGCGTCGATCATCGAGGCAATGTTACCCTTGTTGTGGTAGTTGTAGCTGACGAACGGGTTTGTGTGGATATGCCGCGGATTATCGCGCATGGAGCGCACGCCGTCGAGATCGAACGTCTGCCCGTCGAGGATGTAGTCGGTCAGGCCTTCTTCCAGCATTTCCACGAGGTAGCGGGTGGAGCCGCCGCGCACAAAACGCGCACGGATGCTGCTTTCCTTCATCATCTCCTTGAGGAAGATCGCGAAGGCCAGCGCCGTTCCCCCTGCGCCCGCCTGGAAGCTAAAGCCTTCCTTCAGAATGCCCGCCGCGCGGACAAACTCCGCCGTCAGCTCGGCGATAAGCAGGCGGTCGGGGCTCTTGGTGATGTTCGTGGTCCCGCTGACGATCTTCGCAGGCTCGCCGATCTTATCCATCTCCACTACGTAGTCGACGTTATTGCCCTGAATCTGCCACGGCACACACGGGAACGGCACCAGGTTATCGGTCACCACGATAACCTTCTCCGCGTACTCGCTATCGGCAAGCGCAAAGCCGAGTCCACCGCATACGGATGGACCGTTGACGCCGTTGCAGTTCCCGAACGGATCGCTTGTCGGCGCAGCGATGACGGCAATATCGATATGCACTTCCCCGTCCTGGATTGCCTGGTACCTGCCGCCATGGCTGCGCAAAACGCCCAAACCGCGCATCTTGCCCTGGCTCGCGTAATCGCCCAGCGGACCGTTCATCGAGCCTTCTATGTGGTGAATCACCCCGCTATCGAGATGTTCGATAAGGGGCGCATGGCACGGGAAGGACGCCGAGGGGAACCAGCGCAGGTCCTTGACGCCGAGCTCGGCAGCCGCGTCGAATATCTGATTCGCCACCAGATCGCCGTTGCGGAAATGGTGGTGCGTGGAGATCGTCATGCCATCGCGCAGCCCCGCCTCTTTCAGCGCGGTTTTGAGATCCGGCAGGCGTTTATCTCCGGAGTCCGGGTAGTCGGCATTCGTGCGGATGGGACGCGGCGCCTTGTTGCCCTCGGGCCGGTGCTTGCCGACTCCCTTGTACGGCACCGCCGCTTCCCCGTTTATCTCTGTCAGGACCTCGCGCCCTGCTGCATTTGTTGTATACTCAGCCATTATCGGCCTCCTCCATCCAATTATCGTTGAGCAGGCCGGCGCGTTCGGCCAGAGCAATCGTATGCAATGCGCGCTTCACCACCGGCGGATCGATCATCTTCGATCCGAGCGAGACCACCGCGCTCCCCTGCGCCTGCGCCTCCTGGAAGGCCATCACAATGCGCTTGGCTTTTTCGAGCTGTGCCTCGCCCGGCGCGAACGCCTCGTGTACCACGCGAATCTGCCGCGGATGGATACATCCTTTGCCCTCGAATCCCAGCGATTTCGCCTCTTCAACGCTTGCACGCAGTCCATCCTCATCGCCCACATCGCTGAATACCGTATCGATCGGCTGAATGCCTGCCGCACGGGCTGCGTTCAGGACCGCCCCGCGCATCCAGAGGGATTCCTTCCCTTCCAGCGTGCGTTCGGCGCCGATATCGGCCGTGTAATCCTCCAGTCCGATGGCAAGCGCGACGATCTCGGGCGAAGCCTGGGCAATTTCCAGCGCCTTCATTGCGCCCATCGCACTCTCGATGATCGGCATAAGGTAGATATCCCAGGAGACGCCGGCGTTGTATTTCACCTCGTCGATCTTCCGCTGGACGTCGTAGATCTGCGCTGCGGATTCCACCTTGGGGATAAGGATGACATTCGGGGCTTGCGGCACCACGGCTTCAAGATCGGCGAGACCGAGCGGAAGCTGGTTGATGCGCACCATGCGTTCGGCGCCGTAAAAATCCACCGCGCGGAGGGCGTTGCGCACGAGGATCCGGGCTGCATCCTTTTCGTCCGGACTCACCGAATCCTCCAGATCCAGAATCACGCCGTCGGGATTGTGGATGCCCGCGTTGATGGCGAGTTTCGGATCGTTGCCCGGCAGGTAGAGCCGCGAGCGACGGAATCTCTCCCGCTCCGTCTGTGTGCGGATACCGTCTTCCACCGGGAGGAGAAACTCCGTCAGCGTCTCCGGCATTGCGCGCTTGATGGCGGCTTCAAGCCTCGCTGCGATGGTGTACGGCAGTGCGCCGCTATCTTCGATCGCAACCTTCGCATGCTCGATGTGAAAGAACTGCAGCTCCTGCTCGATCAGTTTGCGGATGGATTCGCCGTAAAGCGACGCCACTTTGCTCTGCAAATCGACGGAAATACCGCCGGAATCGGCAATTTCAAGCCCGATCCAGCAATCGGAACGCACGTCCGGTCCTTTTTTTCCTGCCTGGGTGTGACTTTTCATGGGGTATCGGTTGTCATTAGGTAGAAGATTGAGCGAAGAAAACGTCATTTCCTTGACAAACGGCAGTACTTTGACGCTGCTTCGCACACTCAGAAACCGGAATATACAGCGAAAACAGGACTTTGAGAAGCAAATCGAGCAATAATTCGCGGTCTGAAACCATCTGGCATCCAATGTGTTACTACATAGAGCGAAGCCTCCGACACATAGATCTCAGACGGCGTGTAACTTACCCGGTTTTTCTTCGTAGTACATGCCTTGGTTGATGCAAGAGGGACACATAGACCCTCGCGAAATCCGGACAGGCTAAGTCTCTTTTGAACATTTTGCAATAACTTAACATTACGGCAATAAAACCAACACTCGGTTTTGTTATATTTTCACAATGCAAGCAGTATCGACCGATAAACACGGCTGAAAAAAGCCAGAGCAGATAGCAACGACGCGCGATCACTGCGATTTTTGCAACAAATACATCATGAAGATCATAAAGCACATACGTATTCTTACAATCCTTGCTCTCACGGCGGCGATAGCCTTCGGCACGACCGCACGCGCAGAGCATCCGGATGCATTCGCACCCGCCATGTCCATCACCGTGACCACCGGTTTCGATGAGGACGACGGCTACGTGGGCGGCGGAATGGGCGTTTCGCTTCGCGAGGCCCTTACCCATGCCGCCGACGGCGCCACGATCACCATCCCTGCAGGCGTGTACACGCTGGACGCGGATTCCCATAGCGGCATCACCGTCAGCAGCAAGGTGAAAATCAAAGGCGCGGGCCGCGAACATACTATTATAGATGCAGGCAACAACGGACGTATCATCACCGTAAGCGCGGGCGGACACGCCGAGATTCAAGGTATTACCTTCAGGAACGGCAAGGCCGATCGCGGCGGGGCGATCCTGAACGAAGGCGCTCTGACCCTCATCGATGCCGGCTTTGTCGGCAACCATGCAGAGGACGGCGGCGCGATCTACACCGCGGGCTTTACCACGGTGCTCGGAACCATGTTCGAAAGCAATCACGCCAGTTATTTGGGCGGGGGGATTTGCGCCGTGGAAGCGGACGTGCTGGTTTCGGGGACGAGCTTCCTGAAGAACACCGCGCATCTCGGCGGCGGGATCTATAACCGCTTCAGCATGCTGGTCCTGGAGAGCACCACGCTCTACGGCAACCTGGCGGGCTCCGGCGCGGGCATTAAGGACTACGTCGGATTTACGCGCGTAGGTTCTTCATCGCTTGCGGAAAACTTCGGCGGGAATTTTGAAGGCAGCTTCATCTCGCTCGGCAATAACTACGAAGACGACGGCTCTTCCGGCTTTACCGACGGCGTGAACGGCGATACCGTGCAGCGCAGTGCCGGGACGGCCTACAAGCGCGTCACCCACTCTCCTTGCGGCGATCTTTGCCACAATCACCGGGAGCAGCAACACCGCAGATAGTACGCTTCATATATACTTCTGAAACACGGACCGGCGAACCTCTTACATCCTATACAGCAACGTACCACTCTCGCCGGTCCTGTTTTTTTTATAGCGCGGAAGTCCCCGGAATGCTGACCCCTATCCCTCGACGCAAATAATTATAGCGTCGAGGACTTTCCCCTCTTAGGGGAAAGTCAGTACTAAAAATCAACTTTGTATATATACCCCGGTGAGCACAATGCGCCCGGATGGCCGAGCCCTACACCCCGGCCAACAATGCCTCTTCTAGCCCCGTAGGGGCGGCCCGTTTGTAGAAACATCGCAATATAGTAAGCCCGCTAGCCGATGCACGCGTCCCAGGGACGTGTGCATCGGCATGAAACAAATGTGTGGTGGATGGCAATTGCTACATATCCGCCACGGCGGACGTTCCGCCGGTCGCCCCTACGGGGCTCTGGGAAGTCTGGGGGCTGGAGCGCATTACATGCCGCCCCGCTGGGGCTCAGCCAGATATTTACTTCTCGGTTTCTATCGACATTTCATCCCTACGGGATTCATGAGCACGCGGTTCTCAGCACTCATCATTCATCACTTTCTTCCGCCACGGCGGACTCGGAAGCATCATTCTCTTCCATCATTCCGCTTCTGCCTCTTCGATACGCTGCAGGAGATCCAGCAGCTCTGGATCGTCTTCATCGTAGAGCTGGTAATCCTGGAGGTTGTCAATGGCTTCTGCATGCCCTTTATCTGTGTGTACTAAGGCGCCGGGACCGTCATCTCTAATGAAATGCCCAATAATGAGACCTATAGGCGCTCCGACAACTCCGAATACCGCACCAGCACCAAGTTCAGGAGGAAAGATAGATTCTGTAGTTGGCGCCTCGCTTCCCCCAGCATGATACACCGCCATGCCAGCGAAGAATGACAAAACAAACCCAATGCCTGCGCCTTCCAATGCGTAGCTATCACCATTGAGCGAAATACTATCGATTCTTGGGAACTCTACAAGTACTATTGAATTATAGTCCGTGGCAGAGGGTGTATCCTTCTCTCCTATATATAGCATGCCTCTCTCGCTGCAATGGATCAAGTCTCCAGCAAAAGAATAGCCATTGCTCAATCTGCAGTAAGTCCACTTTGTTGACGAGAATCGCCAGTCTACTGTGAACTGAAGTTGTTGATTCGAATATCGTTCTACGCCTTTGCTTGGTTGTACTTCTTGCCCAAACACCGACATCGGTAACACAGGAAACGACGCCACGATGAAGATGGCAACAATCAACGCGTTCGGCCGGTGGAACATGGACATTCTTTCTAACTTCTTGATTTCTAAGAATCTACAGACCAGCTCACAGAGATGCAATGCACAGAGGAGTGACCTAAACCGAAGCTATCCCGAGCGCTGCCATCTTCTTCAAGCCCCAGAGGGGCGTCCCGTTTGTAGA
>PABJ01000023.1 GCA_002699105.1 Ectothiorhodospiraceae bacterium
ATTTTTCGCTTTGCAATGCCATATCGGCAGTATGGGCGGGGCGGCAATTTTCCTTCAGGTCGGAATTGACTATCTTGCCTGTTCACACCATTGAACTACAAAATTCGAATGTTGATAGATAAATGGAGAACACGCACATATGGCACAGCAATTTGATGTTGTTGTCGTTGGAGGCGGACCCGGCGGCTACGTAGCTGCGATCCGTGCCTCTCAGTTAGGTCTTAAGACTGCCTGCGTCGAGGCGAAACATCTCGGCGGTATTTGCTTGAACTGGGGTTGTATCCCTACGAAATCGCTCCTCCGGAACGCCGAAATCTGGGAAACGATCCAGCATGCCGACGATTACGGTATAAAGTTCGACAACGTATCGTATGATTTCGAGAAAATCATCGGTAGAAGCCGGGGCATTGCGGATAAGATGTCGAAAGGCGTGGCGTTCCTATTCAAGAAGTACAACGTCACACACATCGAAGCCTACGGGAAACTCCTCGGTAAAGGGAAGGTCGGCACGTTCGATAAGGATGGGAATCAGCAGGACGAGATCCAAGCGAAGCATATCATCATGGCAACGGGTGCGCGGCCGCGCGCAATCCCGGGAATTGACTTCGACGGCGAAAAAGTAATCTCGTACTTCGAAGCTATGTCGCTGAAGAGCGTCCCTGAGAACCTCATCGTACTTGGGGCTGGAGCTATCGGCGTAGAATTCGCGTATTTCTACAACGCACTCGGCAGTAATGTCACTATCGTCGAGATGATGCCCCATATACTGCCGATAGAGGATGAGGACGTATCCAAGGAATTGGAACGGAGTTTCCGTAAGAAGAAGATTACACTCAAGACGAAGACCAAAGTAGAGGGACTTGAAACCACGGAGAACGGTGTGAAAGTCCGTGTCTCGAACGATAAAGGTGAAGAGACTCTCGAAGGAAATGTAGCCTTGATGTCGATTGGTGTTCAAGGAAATGTTGAAAACATCGGCCTGGAAGACCTTGGCGTTGAGCTGGAAAAGGGATACATCAAGACCGACGAGTATTACCGGACCAATGTAGATGGCGTCTACGCCATTGGTGATGTTATCGGGCCTCCTTGGCTTGCACATGTAGCATCGGCTGAAGGACTCACCTGTGTCGAAGCCATCGCCGGTGAAGAACCCAAACCGATTGACTACGGTAACATCCCGGGTTGCACATACTGCCAACCACAGGTCGCCAGCGTCGGAATGACGGAAAAGAAAGCCAAGGAAGCCGGGTACGAAGTGAAGGTCGGGAAGTTCCCGTTCACCGCCTCTGGAAAAGCTGTCGCCGCAGGTCACGCGGAAGGTTTCGTGAAGATGGTCTTCGATGCGAAGTATGGCGAACTTCTCGGAACGCATATCATCGGTGCCGAAGCCACGGAACTGATCGCAGAGGCTGCCCTGGGCAGAACATTTGAATCGACCGAGCGCGAAATTATCAAAACAGTGCACGCTCACCCAACGATGTCTGAAGCATTAATGGAAGCTGCTGCTGTTGCTTACGGTGAATCGCCGAACTTCTAGTTGACTATGTAACCACCCATTTGCGCACCAGGGTAATTGCTCCTTGGTGCGCTTTGTTTTTTGAGGTCCATGATGAACTTACCATATCGCACAATTGGAATGGTGCATCTGCCGCCACTGCCGCTATCGCCCGGGTATAAAGGTTCGGTCGAAGAGATCTTGGAAAGGGCGTTGATGGATGCAGAGGCACTGCAGGAGGCAGGATTTGATGCAGTCCTTATTGAGAACTATGGAGACTTGCCATTCCACAAGGACGATGTTGAACCGGTTGTAGTCGCTATGATGACGCGAGTCATTTGTGATTTAATGACCGCGATTCGGATTCCCATAGGTGTGCAAGTGCTAAGAAACGACGCAATATCCGCTCTCAGTATTGCGGCCGCTACGGGTTGTGAATTCATACGCGTGAACGTTCATACCGCTGCCGCACTCACTGATCAGGGCATGATACAGGGCCAGGCAGACGAAACCCTCCGATTGCGCGAACAACTCCGCATAGAAACACGAATCCTGGCCGATGTACGCGTGAAGCATTCATACCAGTTTGGGGATATCGGGTTGGAGGATGCAGCCAGCGATGCTGTGTATCGCGGTTTGGCAGATGGGATCATCATTACAGGTAGGGCAACAGGAACACATGCCTCGATCGATGATGTGAAACGGGCGAAGAATGTTGTCGATGTTCCCGTCCTTGTTGGAAGCGGGGTAACGGTTCAAAATGCAAGAGAGTACTTTGCCGCAGCAGATGCAATCATCATCGGTACTTCACTTAAGCTCAACGCGAAGACAACCAACCCTGTGGACCCGGACCGAGCAAAAGCATTTATGGAGTCCATTCGCTGACAGGCATTGACATGTAGGCAAAAAAAAGAGGCGCCAATTGGCGCCTCTTTCCGTTTTTGACGTGAGAATGTCTTACTTGATCACGACCATTCGTTTCGTGAGTACCTTTCCGTCAGTCTTTAAGACATACTGGTAGTTACCGCTCGTGACTGGTCGACCGACCTCGTCTAATCCGTCCCACTGTACGTAGTAGGTACCGGCACTCTGCTGTTTATCAACAAGCACACGAACAAGTGAGCCGGTAGTGTTGTAAATCTCAACTCGAACCGCGGAGCTCGATGGGAGATTGTAGGCGATACTCGTGACAGCGCTCTTCGACTTCGAGAACGGATTCGGGAAGTTCTGCTGAAGCTGAATCGAGCTGGCCGAGGTTACAGGTGTGACAGACACGGTCGTGTCAGGCGGCTCGACGAATTCTTCGAGATTGTGAATCGTGTTTTCGGTTATATCGGTAAACGATTCTGTAAACTCGGTAGTCCAACGAACCTGTACTGAGTCGACGGTTGCGGTACCAAGGCCGACATGCAGTGTGTACGGGTTCTGTGAACCTGCACCGCGTCCTGCAGTGACATCCCGGATATACTGTGTGCCGTCTGAGGCAAACACGGTGACGCGTGAACCGATTGCATGTGAGTTTGCGGTCTCGCCGGTGAGATTGAACTGCACCCAGTTACCCGGAGTCGGGAAGTCGTTGCGGTACAGTTTGACGCCTTGATGTGTTACGATCGAAAGATCCAAATCGCCGTCATTGTCGTAGTCGACCCATGCCGTACCGTATGAGTTCATCGCATCGATACCTGCCGCATACGAGACTTCAGAGAAGGTGTGATCAGGATTCTGCATGTACAGGCGCGTTGGGAAGCAATTCTCGCCCGACGTGAGCACGAAATCGAGCAGGCCGTCGCTGTTGAAGTCGCCAAACGCAGCATCGTAGTGGAACATATCGGTGTAGCCGAATCCAGTTTCCTGAACGCCCTGGAGCATCTCGAAGTCGTAGTTCGGGGCGCCGTTGTTACGCCAGATCTGCGTTACATCGGAGACATCGAGGTTCTGAGGGAAGGCGACATGTGCGCCGATCATATCGAGATCGCCGTCATTATCATAGTCGCCCCAGTCGAACCCAACGGTATTGCCGTAGAGGCCCTCTGTCCCGGCTTCGCCGGCGAGATTTTTTTGTCCTGCCCAACTTTGGAAGAAACCACCGCTCTTATTGAACAGGTAATTTCTCTGATGGCTTTTGTTTCCTATGTAGAGATCCAATTCGCCATCATTGTCGTAGTCAATCCACTGAGCAGAGGTTCCGGAAAGATATCCCGAGTACTGGAACTGCCCGGTGAACGGGTTGATGCCTCGGTTCTCTTCCTGATACAGTGTACTGAAGTACTGGTTTTTGAAGTCCTGGAATGAGCGGTCATCGCCTTCATCCAAGCTTACATAGAGCCTGCCTTCCCACGCGGCGCCGGAGACCAACGCAGAATCGGAGGGGTTGTTAGGATTGGCAATCGTGATGTATTCGCCGTTCACGACGAAGAAATCGATGAACTGGTCGTCGTCCACCAATCCGAATGCCATCGCCTCAGTGTTCACAGAGGTCTGGAAACCTGTGAACGTATTGAGACTAAAGGCATTGTTCTCGTTGACGTACAGGTGATTATCCGGCATGCAGAATATGTCCAGATCGCCATCGTTGTCGTAATCGGCGAACATGTTCACGGCTCCGCCATCGGCATATCCTGCCGACATGGAGACATCCTGGAATGTGCCGTTCCCCTGGTTTCTGAACAACTGGCTGCCGGCCATCATATCATTGAAGCCGTCGCCATCGTAATCGCCCCAGGCGATTTTACGGTTTGTATTCGGGAATGGCTGGTTCGTGAGTCCTGCCTGCGAGGTGACATCGGTGAAATAGGTGTTGTTTGTTGTGTTGAAGTACTCGACGCGCGCAGAGATGTACCAGTTGTACATCAAGAGCCGTTGACCTTGCTGGTTCGTAAGTGTGTACCCAAAATTCCAGCCGCCGCCCTGTTGCGGGATAGCGAAGCTGTTCGTCCAAAGCGTATCGCCTGTGGAGAGCGCACACGATGGAGTCTGTTGAATACCGTCTGCCAGAATGGTGACGTTGTTGTTGGCAAGGACGCCAACGTAGAACGTCGTTGGACGTGAGAACGTCAATGGCGTCTGGAAATCAATGTTTACGAAATCGCTGAAATCCGGGTTAACGTTCAAGCGAACGCGCTGGGTGAGTGGAATAAGAAATGAAGGGAACGGACCGCCGCCTTCGCGTCCAAAAACGAAGACGAAAAGGCTATCCGCTTGGGTCGCCCCTTGGGAGTTCACCCACATTGAGATCCTGTTGAGACGCGCCGGCGCAGTAGTCTCGAACCGCACCAGTGCCATCGCTGAACCGCCGAAATTAATACGCGACGGATTCGGTACCTGCGTGAAGTATTGCAGCGTTGTTTGCTGAGCGAGCGCTCCTGTTGCTGCCATCATCACGATGGTACAAGTTAATAACCACTTTTTCATACCTACCTCTTGGTTTATGGCTGTATCTATTTCTTCAAATTCTTACGCAATCGCTAATTGCCGTTCGATCTTTGAACGTTGAAAAGGGAGTTCAATCGACCGGATGATATCAATATGTTCATCGCCGGATGCTGCGCCAATATCCAACATTCTCTGGATAGGTGTGCGCGCGGCTTCTGCCAGTTGCTCATCGACATATATTTCCGGCTGAAGATGGAGAAGAGAATCGTGGAGTTTTTCCAGTGTGTTCTTCTTCATATTGCGGCAAAGGTTTTCCGACGCCCACCCACGCGAGGGTGCGGGAAGATACTCCTTCGTGGGATCGGCAAGCTTCATCTGATGGATGATCCCAGGTTCTGTCACGATGATAAACTTCCTTGCAGGATTATCTTGGGAGTACTTGAGTATCGCGCTTGTGGAGCCGATAAAGTCTGCTTGATCGAGAATTGCCCGTTCGCATTCAGGGTGTGCCGCGACCTTGGCATCGGGGTGCTGAGACCGCATCTCGGAGAGCTTCTCCGGACTGAAACGCATATGGACAAGGCAATTGCCTTTCCACAATAACATATCGCGATCGAGCTCTTCTCCGATGTACCTTCCGAGGTTTTCATCCGGGCTGAACAGCACTGGTTGATCCTTCGGAATGGCTGCAAGGATTTTCCTCGCTACCGACGAAGTGCAGATAATATCGCTAAATGCTTTCACCTCCGTCGAGCTATTAATGTAGGTAAGCGCTAGATGCTCCGGATGCTGTTCGCGGTAGGATGCGAAGGATTGGACTGGCGCACTGTCGGCGAGCGGACAGCCCGCCTTCGCATCGGGAATCAGAACAGTCTTACCCGGGCTGAGAATCTTTGCGGTCTCGGCCATGAACATGACACCGGCAAGTACAATGACATCGGCGCTTGTCCTGGCCGCTTCCTGCGCGAGCTTAAAACTATCGCCGATATCATCGGCAACGTCCTGTATCTCGCCCCGCTGATAGTAGTGGGCAAGAACGACAGCATTTCGCTCGGATTTCAGCTGCTGGATTTCTTCGATGAGCGTACGTCGATCTTCCGCGGAAGCGCTACCGGAATCATGCATCATGAATGTTCTGCTCTCGTTTTCATTTCAATACAGTAATGTCGCAAATTGTAGCAACTGATGAAAGTCAAATTGCTATCCCTTCGCGCAGAAGATTTCGCACTGTACCTACACTGTATAACACCCCAGAATGGGATTCGTCTTATTCAACCGTCACGCTTTTGGCGAGATTTCTCGGCTGATCGACATCGCAGTTACGATTGACCGCCACGTAGTACGAGAGTAATTGCAGCGGGATTATCGTGAGCATCGGAGTCAGGAAGTCTGTTGTCGGAGGGATCTTGATGACATGCTCACAAAGGCTTTCAATCTGTTCATCGTCGTGGTTGACGATGGCAATGACGCGACCTTTCCGTGCACGCACTTCTTCGATGTTGCTGATGACCTTTTCGTGGATTTTATCCTGCGGGGCAATGAAGATCACTGGCATATTTTCATCGATAAGGGCAATTGGGCCGTGCTTCATCTCCGCAGCGGGATAGCCCTCTGCGTGGATATAGGAAATTTCTTTCAGCTTGAGAGCACCTTCCAGAGCGGTCGGGAAATTGTACCCGCGCCCTAGATAGAGCACGTTTGTCGACTCTGTGATGGAATCAGCGATGGTCTTTATTTCGCTGATGTTCTCGTCGAGAATCTGCTGGATTTTGCCTGGAATGGCTTCGAACTCCTTCGCGATCTCGACGCCTTGTTCGAGGGAGATAAATCCGCGGTTTCTTCCTAGCATGAGGGTAAGGAGGGAGAGCACTGCCAACTGAGAAGTAAACGCCTTGGTTGAAGCCACGCCGATCTCCGGCCCCGCATGCGTGTACACTCCTGCGTGCGTCTCGCGGGCAATTGTACTTCCGACCACATTACAAATCCCGATCACCGATGCGCCTTGCAGCTTTGCTTCTCTTAGAGCTGCAAGGGTATCGGCGGTTTCACCACTTTGACTGATAGCGATGACCACATCATCGTGGCGGATGATGGGTGAGCGGTACCTGAATTCAGATGCGTACTCAACCTCGACCGGAATACGGGCGTACTGCTCAAGCATGTATTCTCCGACAAGACCTGCATGCCATGACGTTCCACACGCAGTGATAAGAATACGCTGAGCGCTGTTGAGGGCGTTCATGACATCGCGCAATCCACCGAGCTTTGCCGTGCCGTGATTCTTCAGAATCCTGCCACGCATGGAATCGAGTACTGTTTGAGGCTGCTCGTGAATTTCCTTGAGCATGAAGTGGTCGTAGCCGCCTTTTTCGATCTGCTCAATATCGAAGGTGATCTCCGTCACCTTGTGTTCGATTTTCTCATCGTATATCGTCTTGATTTCGTACCCTTCCCGCGTGAGAGTTGCGATATTTCCATCTTCAAGGAAGATGACTTGACGGGTGTGCCCGACGATCGCTGAAGCATCCGATGCGACAATGTATTCGCCGTCGTTAATACCTAGTGCGAGGGGACTGCCCATCCGGGCGGCTATCAGCTTTTCCGGCTCTTTGCTTGACATGACGATTATCCCGTAGGTGCCGTCGATTTCGCTGAGGGCGAAACGCACAGCATCCTCGAGATTGCCTGTGATGTCGTAAAAGGCAGAAATGAGCTGAAGAAGGGATTCCGTGTCGGTATCAGTCGTGAATTCCACCCCGTCTCGTTGAAGCCGTTGGCGGATCGCAGCGTAATTCTCGATGATGCCATTGTGTGCAAGGGTAATCGTACCCGTATGATCGATATGCGGGTGCGCATTCTTATCGGACGGTTCACCGTGCGTCGCCCAGCGGGTATGTCCCAAACCTATCGTGGCTGGCTTCGGGTTCAGTGCAACAAGGTTTTCAAGGTCATTGACTTTCCCTGCCCGCTTCACGATCTCCACATGGGAATTCACCAGCGTGGCTATGCCTGCCGAATCATACCCCCTGTATTCCAACCGTTTCAACCCATCTAAAAGGATTGGGGTGACGTCTCTTTCACCGATATAGCCTACTAATCCGCACATATGCTCTTATCATCTAGATAAAAAAATCGTAACACCTAAGATGCCGTTTTGCGGGGAGAAACACAAAGCCGATATGCTTCCAAACGCAGGTTTTATCCATACCCCCAGCTATTTGACGTTCTCCCTCCACGTTCTGTTCTGGAACTGCCTATTCGGATAAATTTCATCGAATTTACATAAAAACTTGACAATAGACTTTCTGTGAATTATATTCACGGTGCGTACTTACTGTCACACATTTTATTTCTATGGAGGAGATATGTGCCCTCAGCACAGACTGATGGGCGCAGCGTTGATGGTTGCCATTTTGGTAGCCGGTCAATTTGCTGTCGCTCAGAACGACCCTACGGTTGTATCCTACACCGGCCCCCAGCCGCAGATTATAGAGCTTCCTGCGAATGTTGAAAATCCAAATGCCGATGACACTAACCCGTCGTTGCACAAGACTACTGCCGTAACCATCCCAGAACTCCTAGTAAAACCTGTTATTGATGGCGTCCTCTCTTCGGGAGAGTGGACAGATGCCATTGAATTAACGCCTGCTACAGTTGTTTCGCAGGGCTCAGGTACGAAGCTCTACCTGAAGAACGATGCTTGCTACCTCTATTTTGCTGCATTGATGTACACAAACCCTACGTACAGTGGCAACTCGAACATGGTAAACATCTGGTTCGATGTAAACAATGACAACACCTGGGATGGAAGTGACGACGGCAATCTTGCATTGCCTGGCCCGGGAACGCAGTATCAGCCGAATCAGGCTGCCTGGGGATACAATACGAAAAGCGGTTGGACGACCAGCAGCACAGGCAGGCTTCGCTTCCACTACCCATGGTACGCTACGGGTGACGTTCTGACTGAGGATGATGTCATGGTTCGTCTAGTTCAGGTATCCTCTAGCCTGTCCATCGTTGAAGCACGAATCGACTATGCCAACGGTTCTATTAAACTCCCAGTGGGTTCGGAATTTGGAATGTGGATCAACACCTACGCTGGATACTACCAAGGATTCGGAAGTGCGCAAATTCAAACGAATTGGCCTTCCTATAACGTAGGCACCTGGTTCTCGGGACCCTATCCATCCGACCTCACCGATACCGAAGTTTCGGTTGTGATCAGTCCTGCCGATATCTTCGATATCGATGATGCATACGTTGCCGATAATCCGACCTTTGGTTCGAAGGCATATATCACAGGTACCAGTTTCGAAGGAAAGATCGACTACACACTCATGGCTGCACCGCCACAGGATATCGACTATCGAGCACGGTTCTACGGTCCATATCCGAGTACCTCGCTCGCAGCAACGCACTCAGGCTCCGTAACCGTAAGTAATATGTCCGGTACAGCCACTGTGACGGTTCCTGTGAATGTACCAGTAGGGTTCTACGTGGTAGAATTTGAGGTGGACGATCCTGAGGAATGCGGTATCGAGCCGAGGTTGGCTAACAACAATATTCTGACACTTGCACCGGGACAGGTGCCGTGTACGGTATATCCCGGCGACGTGAATAACGACGGTATCGTGAACTATGGCGACAAGATGGCGTTGAACAACTACATCCACGATGCAAACTTAAGTCCGGCATGGTTGCAGGGGTACTATCGCCTCCCGCCTCACTACCCAACACCGTTGGCAGAAGTGGAATACGTTGCACAAGCAGCACTGCCATGGGCGACCGATCTTGGATGCCATATGGATACCGATGGAAATGCAGTCGTTAATTCCTTCGATAACATTGCCATTCGCACGAACTGGTTCCAGTTGAATGATAACGGCAATCCGAAGAACCGCGACGAATTCAATATCACGACGTTCGATCTTGACCAGAACTACCCGAACCCCTTCAATCCTAGCACCCAGATTCGCTACAACGTGCCCGAGAAGAGTGACGTTCGTCTGGTCGTGACTGACGCTGTTGGAAGGGAAGTTGCCCGACTCGTGAATGGCGCAGTTCCTTCAGGAGTGCACATTGCGACCTTCGACGCTTCGGATTTGAGCAGCGGCACTTACGTGGCCACGATTCAAATGACAGGTGTAGAGTCTGGACTGAATTTCACGAAATCAATCAAGATGCTCGTCTCCAAATGATGCATATGATTGGAACAATCAAAAGAGACCCGGCAACACCGGGTCTCTTTGCTTTTTTGTAATCTCAGCTTTGCCGGCGGTAGAATGTATTCAAAGAAAACCGCCTTTAGCGAAGCGTAATGGGCAATTTTTCAAATTATTTAAAGCGCAACATAACACTACACGATTTCATGTGTTATGTAATTAAGCCCAAAAAAGTAATTGCGTATTTACTTAATCAACACATAAGCGGACGTACCGCTCATTTGTGCTTTTTGCTGTGCGATGAAGTGCTGTGCGTACACAATGCCAGACATTCTATGGTTCATTGAATCTCCTGCTGTGAAAGGCAGGAGTGAAGTTGCCGTTGATTTCATTCTCTGGCTAACAATATGAAACTGCGTCCGCAAAATGACATACATATGGAGGTTATATGCGTCCACAGCTTACGCTACGGAGTTTCCTTGCTATTGCACTCCCTGTTTGCATTTTTGCAACAGTAGCAATAGCCCAGAACGATCCCACGATCGATACCTACAATCCCAATCAGCCCTACATACAACCACCCTTAGCGAATCCTCTCACTCAAGACTCTGATGAGAAGCCTTCGCTTCGTAAGACCACTGCAGTTACGATCCCGCAGGCATTTGTGAGGCCAGTGATCGACGGCGTCATGTCCTCCGGAGAATGGACGGATGCGATCGAACTCACGCCGGCACTTGCAGTCACACAGGGCTCAGGAACGAAACTTTACCTGAAGAATGATGCGTGCTATCTGTATATCGCCGGTATGCTATCGGTGAACAGCGCTTATAGCGGGAACTCAAACATGATGAACATTTGGTTCGACGTAGATAACGATGGTACTTGGGATGGTTCCGATGATGGAAATCTTGCGCTTCCAGCGCCGGGCATCCAGTATCAACCAAATCAAGCTGCCTGGGGCTATAATACACTCACAGGCTGGACAACGAGCAGTACCGCGCGTTTGAGATATCACCGTCCATGGTCCACACCCGGCGTTGTACTTCCTGAAGCGGACGTTAAGGTACGGATCACGAATATCTCCTCGTCACAATGTATCATCGAAGCCCAGATCGATTACGCGAATGGCTCTGTGAAACTGCCAACCTCATCTGAGTTCGGATTGTGGATCAACACATATTCCGGTTACTACACCGGCGGCGGTACAGTCCAGATTCAGACGACATGGCCAAGTTCAAACACAAGTACGTGGTTCAACGGCCCGACGCCGAGTGAGCTCGAGGATACCGAAATCACCGCCGTGCTCAGTGCATCCAATAGCTACGATGTTGATGACTCATACCTAGCAAACAACCCGAACTTTGGCTCCAAAGCATACGAAACTGGTTCAACCGCGGAAGGCAAGATCGAGTATACACTCAACGTTGCTCCACCAGAGGATATCGATTACCGCGCACGGTTCTATGGGCCGTACCCAAGTAACAATCTCGCCCAAACGCATTCCGGCTCGGTGACGGCAAATAACTCCTCCGGGACTGCTACGGTAACGATACCAGTGAACGTACCGGTCGGATTCTATGTGATCGAATTCGAGGTTGACGATCCCGAGGATTGTGGCATTGAACCGCGTATTGAAAACAACAACGCTCTCATTATCGGTCCTGGACAGATTCCTTGTACAGTGTTCCCAGGCGACGTAAACAACGACGGTATTGTTAATTACGGCGATAAGATGGCACTGAACAACTACATTCATGATGCGAATCTGAATCCTACATGGCTGCAAGGGTACTATCGATTGCCGCCACGCTATCCCACGCCACTTGCTGCACTCGAATACGTCGGACAGGCCGCCATTCCTTGGCAAACAGCTCTGGGTTGCCATATGGATAGTGACGGTAATTCCGTCGTAAACTCCTTCGACAACATCGCGATTCGCATGAACTGGTTCAAGACGAATTCGAATGCGAGCCCGAAGGGCCACGATGAGTTCGATGTCACGACTTTCTCGCTTGACCAGAACTATCCCAACCCGTTCAATCCTTCCACACAGATCCGGTATAACGCGCCCGAGAAGTGTGACGTAAGCCTCCGTGTTATGGATGCTGTCGGGAGGGAGGTTGCGAAGCTCGTACACGGCACTGTCGCTGCTGGTGTGCACGTAGCGACATTCGATGCTTCCGACCTGAGCAGTGGAACGTATGTGGCCACAATTCAGATGACGGGAGTGGAATCTGGTCTCCATTTCACAAAATCAATCAAGATGCTCGTCTCCAAATGATGTATCTGATTGGACCTCTCAAGCCCGGCTTCAGCCGGGCTTTTTTTTGTACCTATGCCTAACAGATTCAATGTTTGTGTGTTTAGTGTATGAGAGGCAGGAAGCCCATACATGCGATGGCCCCTCCTGCACACTGACTTTGAGAGGCATTCATCGAATAGCTACGCTGAACGCGCCCGAGAGCGGGGATAAAGTACAATGATCACATTGTCCTTGCTACTCGTAAAGGAAATGGAAGCTTCAGCAGAAAAGCCCGGCAAATGCCGGGCTTTTCCATTTTTTATCGCGGTAGTACCGAAAAGATCACTGACCGTGACTTTTTTTCACGTTTTCCCTTGACATTCTCCCCACTTCTTGGTAAGATGAAAGTGGAGAATTGTCCGCGAACGTGGACAAGCATATCTCCATTATCAAATCCATATCTCGATCTTAATGAGAGCCCACGAGAGGTTACTATGAGACGTATGATCGGACATCTGTCTTCCGTATTGGTGGCTATACTGATAGTTGCTGCGATGTCGTACGCTCAGAACCCTGGCTTGGTGAAGAAGGGCTCCTTTGATATGGAAGGTGAAATCGGCAGCCTCTCGCAGCAGACAATGGAGATCCCCGAACAATCCGAACCTGTCACAGTCGATGGTATCCTCTATGAAGAAGAATGGAGTGATGCCGTTGAATTGAATCTTGACCTCACACTCGACGGAGCACCGCCGACGCCCTCCCGAGTTTGGCTGAAAAATGATAACTGCAAGCTCTACATCGCTGCGACGTTATCGTATGGTCATCTCAGTTCTGAAGAACTCTACGGTGATGGGTTCCAAAGTATTGAAGAGGCAGGCTGCGCTCTAAATATTTGGTTCGATCTTGATGGCGACATGTACTGGGATGGATGGGACAGCAAAAACCAGACGTACGCCCCTGATGCCGTTATCTCTGTCCCCGGTATGCTCACTCCTAATAAAGTTGAATACGCGCTGGCTGGCATGCGCGGCTGGAATAAGTTTCCGGAAGCGAAGGCTGTGTATCAAACATTGCGCATGCATTCACCGTGGCATAACTCCGCATGGGGCGATCCGCCGCGCGTAGCAGAAAATTCCAATGTCGTACGTAAAATCGATACTGAGCGCAAGGAGATCACGATTGAAGGTTGGATCGATTACCGTGATCAGCCTTTGTTGCTTCAGGCCGGTCTTATCCCTCGGATTCGGATCAATGCTTACCTGACACTTTCGGCATTGGTCGATAAAAATGGTGATCAAGAATACACCCGAAATCTGATTATCAATGGTTGCTGGCCGACCGTTGGCTCCGATGACTCCTACTATTGGTATCTTGTGAACCCCTCGGATGACAGATTGCAATCCGCCCTCCTCACGCAAATCGATGTCGAGGACAACTATAATGTTGCTGATTTCGAGCTGCTGAAGAATCGCAGCTACGATTCCTATGCATATGCCAAAGGCAGTGATCTGCGGATTCAATTCGATTTCAGTGATATTGATGACCGCTTGGAGGTCATTCCATTCCATGTGAATGTGTATGGCCCTTTGCCTCAAAACTCGCTCCGCCAGCATGTGGAAAGCCAGGTTGAGGTAGGGAACAATGGATCGATCAAATTCAGCGAAGTAAGGCTCGATGTGCCTGACGAAGGGTTTTATCAAGTAGAAATAGTATTGGACGATCCTGGTCTCTGCGGCAATCAACGCATATCCAAGCAGTGGACCGTCCTGCAGGTCTATGAGAACACGTTCCCTTGCATTGTCTATCCAGGAGATGTGAACAACGATGGACTCGTTAATTTTGCCGATAAAAAGGCATTGCAATATATCATTGATGAAGCGAAGCGTTCCGGAGTCCCCTTGCATGAGAGCGATAAAATGCGCTTCGGTCCGTCCTTCCCGGATGCAGGTTCGAATCTCGAGTTTGTTGCGCAGGCGGCACTTCCCTGGGATCTACTCGGTGGTTGTTCGGCAGACGTAGACGGCAACGGCAGCATCAACGAATATGATATGATCGCGCTTGAGGAGAACTGGTTCCGCAATCATGGTGCATATATACCGAAGAAGGACGATGGCTTCAACCTGGAAGGATTTGATGTCAGTAATTCGAGCTTCCCAAGTCCTGTACATTCCACAGCGCTTCTCCACGTGAACCTGCCGGAGGACTCCCAAGTCACGTTGACTCTTTCTGATATCACAGGGAAGCAAATCCAGGTACTTTTGGATGGATTTAGAGTAGCAGGTCTGTACAGTCCAACCCTCGATATGACCCAATTCCCAAACGGAACGTACTTCATCACAGCCACGATGAAGGGCGTAGAATCAGGCATTGATTTCAAGAAGACGATGAAGGTTACCGTTGCTCATTGACAGCAACCCAACACGAATGTAAAACGCCCGGCTGCAACCGGGCGTTCTTTATTTTGTACCGTTTTGGTTTTATGTGAGATCGACTTGTTCGCCTTCGTTGAACTGAATGCGTTCATCCGATATTAACCGGTCAACGATGGATTGTGCAAAGACTTCCCCCGTTGGCTCGTCTGCGATTACGTCGATTCGCAGGCCATTTGCGCCGACTGCTGCGGCAGTGGTTTGTCCAATAGCTGCGATGAGCACGGTGGCCTGTTTAAACTCTGGTATCAGCTTGCAGAAATTATTGACTGCGGAAGGGGACCAGAATGCGATGCAATCGATTTCGCCCATAATGAGCCTATCGTCGATGGCTCGTAAATCCGAATTGGAAGGTAGCTTGGTCTCGTAGGCCAATACTGTATTTACCTTCCCGCCTCGCTCCTGAATTCGTTCCGCCAGTTCCTTCTTCGCGATATTCGATGCAGGTTGAAGGAAATACTGGTTCGAAACATCCTCGATGGCATTTGCCAAATCGAAGCCCGTCTCAACGCCATCGTAGACGCGGCCTTCTAATCCGAAAGCATTGAGCGCTTCTTTCGTCTTATCTCCAATTGCGATTGCGTCAGGAAGCGTTGTAATATCGCGACCAACCTCCTGCACTCTCCGCAGAAAGAACTGCACGGCGTTTGCGCTCGTGTAAATAATCGCCGTGTATAGTTCGATTGCTTCAATCGCTTTATCAACCTCTCCCCAATCTGACGGAGCCGCGAGTTCTATCATCGGGAAGCTGATTGTTTCGATATCGTGCTTGGCGAGAGCTGCCTCGAATTCTCCGGACGTATTTCTGGGGCGGGTGTTCAGTACTATGCGCGCAAAGTCGGTCATGTTATTTACTCCCGCGGATATCTTCAAGAATATCTTCAGCACCTTCCCGCAACAGCTTGTTGGCTACCCTTACACCCATAGCCTCAGCGCCGGAGAGCTTACTCGTTGTCCCTCTGGCATCCAGGCGGAGTGTACCATCGAGCGAGCCGACCATTGCGTCCAGTACCAGTTTTTCCTTTTCCATACGTGCATATGCGGCAACAGGGACCTGGCAGCCGCCCTGTAGGGTACGAAGGAGTGCCCGCTCTGCTACGCATGCGGCCCATGATTCTTCGTGATTCAATGCCGCGAGATATGTGGCAGCATCCCTGTCGGACTCACGAATCTCAATGCCGAGTGCGCCCTGCCCGACCGCTGGAAGCAACAACTGTGTGGGCAGAGTTGCTGCTATGCGATCCGACCAACCGAGTCTCAACACACCCGCATATGCGAGGATCATCGCATCCCATTTGCTCTCGTCGAATTTTGCGAATCGGGTGTTCAAATTGCCGCGCAAGTCCACGATGTTGAGGTCGGGCCGAAGATGTTTCAACTGAGAGCATCGACGCAGACTCCCCGTTGCAACTGTCGCGCCTTCTGGAAGGTCTTCGAGGGACTTCCACTTCTTTGAAATGAGAACGTCGTTCACTTTTTCCCGTTTCGTGATAGCCGTCAGCCGAAGACCTTCGGGAACAGTCGTCTCCATATCCTTGAGGCTGTGGACGGCAATATCGATATCGCATTGCAATAGCGCCCGTTCAAGCTCTTTTGTGAACAAC
>PABJ01000024.1 GCA_002699105.1 Ectothiorhodospiraceae bacterium
ACCTTCCACAACGAGTGCAAGTACAGCCTTTTCAATGGCTTCGCGAACACACATTTCCGGGGGTTCGTTGAAACTGTATCCCGTCTCGGCTTCGAGTAGTCGTTGAAACTTCACAAATCGGAATACACCTACATCGACCATCTGAGAAAGAATCGTCTTGGAGGTGTAGACTGTCTTCAACACTCTGCCCGACTTCGTTGCAATCGCACGTAAGTAGACCGTGACTCGATCCTGGCGGTACTTACCCGAGGCGCCGGCACCGAAATACTGCAGCCCCGCTCCTCCGGTCAGAATGTTGGTATCGTAGGAGATGATCCCGCCCTCGAGGATGACGCCGGCAAAAAGCAACGGCGGTAATTGGGGCACATCGCCCTCATCGGGCGCGAGATTCGCACGGCTCGAACGGATAATCTTCCGCTCATTAAGGAGATTCGAAAGTCCTTCGCGCTCGATCGGCGTGAACCATCCCGACTCCTCCAGAGCCTTGAGTAAGATCGATGTGGCACCTTGAGTCACTGCCGTCGAGAAACTGGACCCGGCCTCCATAGCCTTGTACTGACCGGTTTGGTCGCGGAACTTATAGACAGCAGCCACGATCTTGTCGCTGGGCTCCGGAAGGAGCGTCAACTCATGCGTGATCTGTGTTTGAGCTCCCACAGTCGCCCTTTGCGTACGCAGAGGGGTCATGTAGGACCCGCAACCTGCTATCGCAATGACGAGGAAGAAAACCGGGGCAGCAAAAAGTACTTTGCGTGTGATGTGCTTCTTCATTTCGTCCGTTAAAAGTACGGGACAACTATCGTGGTTTCGCTGCCGTCGCGGGCATCGAAGATATTGATGTTCACGCCATCAGCATCCTGGCTGATATCAATCGTGAAGTCGCCCAAGTCATATGTACCGTCCTCTAATTCGTCTTCACCGAAGGTCGATGAAATCACCTGGCGCGAGAGCTGACTGAGGATCTGGCGGTTGAGACTTTCCGAAAAATCCTCAAGTGCATTGCGTTCAAACGGATCGAAGCCATCGCCCTCCTCCTTGAAACCATTCTGAATCTGTGCCTTCGTCAGCATGTGCGAACTATAGAAAGAGTTGCCGCCAAACGAGGGGTTCAATGGTTCGTAGACCAAGTCCTGCGCGACCGCCGGGGAAGCGAAGACGAGTACACTCACAAATAAAGCTGGAAGAAGAGTGTTCATAACATTAAAACTCTTATACGTTCATTGATGGAAGATATCGTAACACCATTTCAGTAGATCCCGGTTCCTTGCATGTCCTGATCTTCGAGATCGTCCTTCAATTGCTCGGTCTGAACCAGGTGCATGTACGCGTAGTAGACGCCATATTGGGCCATTTGTTCTATAATATCGTATCGAGGCTGAACGAACTGCTCAAAAATCTTTTGGTCGTCAATCTCGATAATAATCTGCGTTCCAAACCGCGGCATAACCTTTTCGGAGATGATGAGAGAGTAGCCTTTCGCTCCTTTCGGCGCTTCCCACTGAGAGTAGAACAAATCGTAAAAATCTCGCCCGATCTTGCTTATCGTCCGGTCGACAACAAAACCGTCGAACTCAATGCCCGAAAGTGTTCGGGATTCTTGCTCTTCGGTGGTTGCATCCTGCTCTACTTCCGACTCCAGAACCTCGGTAGCGCCTTCACTGGTCTCAGCAGTCAAGGTCGAATCCGTAGCAGCTTCGGAAGTATCGGAAACGGCCTCCGCATTCTCGACCTGACTGATCGCTGTCGGAGAAACGACTATTAAAAACAGGAATGGGGCTATCAGTAGACTCTTCCGCATTGGAATTCCGTCACGTACAAAACGTTGAAAAGTGAGAATTCGTGTGAGAAGTAGATTCAAAATCTGCGCTGCTGCAATATCAGTGTTACTGTGTACCGAAAATGTCTGTCGCACCTGCCAAGATGACGCAAAACAATGAAATTGAAATGAGTTTGCATTGTAAGGTTTCACGAAATCCATGCCAAAGGTCAAGTTGTTGCAATCCCTTGAGTTGCAGCGAATCAAAACGTAACAAGTTTGCACACCTGGCAACCCTATGTTGCATTATGAAACATGTTTAAACAAGCTTTACCCCGGCGACTGCAAATGTCTCGAACAAGAATCTCCTTTTATATACCGCGTCATCCTTGCAACATGCGTGTTGCTCACAATTCTCGCTGATAATCGCATTAAAATTAACATTATGTTAACCTGTAGGCAGTATTAGGGTGATAATAACATTACCTTATTGTCTATTACCATCTGGCATATTCCATAGCAATAAAACAATAAGAAACGCGCGCCTGGCCGACAAAATGTGGGTTCCAGACGCGCGGTCATAGGCTGTACGTGTCACATTCTTGGTTCGCCCAACAACATACTAGGCCTTGCTCATGATATAATAGTTATTTTGAATGTCGTGGTCCAGGTTCCGGGTTCGTACTTCTTGAAAGCCGGCCTGATCCAGCATCCGGAGCGCTTGCTCCTTCCCCCACATCGCACCGAGCCCCATCCCGCCTTGCGCCAGCGATACCGTCATGCAGTGCATACAGGATATGGTATAGAGAAGCCCACCGAGGGGGTGCTCCAGATTGTTCTGCGGTTTCTCCGACCCGGCGATATCCTGCATGAAGAAAGTGCCGCCGGGCTTTAAGGCGCGATAAATCCCTTCGAGGACGGCATCAGGTCTCGCCTGATCGTGGATTGCATCGAATGCGGTGATAAGATCGAACTCGCCGCGGACATCGAATTCAGTCAAATCCTTTTGCGCGAACGAAATGTTCGTAAGCCCGAGTTCATCGGCGCGTCTGCGTGCTTCTTCTATCGGCTCGGCGCATAGATCGTACCCTATAAATCTGCTCTTCGGGAATCGGGTGGCAAGCAATGTAATCGCGCGCGCCTTGCCGCATCCGATATCGAGGACATCAATCCCGGCCACCAGCTTGGAGACCATACCGGGCATAAGAGGCAGCACATGGTCGAAGAGCGAGGACACAATCGATTGCCCGCTGTCTTCCGCCATGATGTCATGGAATCTTGGATACCGTTCGTACGGTACCCCACCGCCTTCACGGAAGCACCGCACAATATCCTCTTCGACCGACCCGAGTTCGGCGATGTACTGTGTGAACAGGGCAATATTATCGCTACCGGCTGCGCGGGTGAGATACCGTGCATGTTTATCCGGGAGCGAGAAGAGCGTCTCCTCTCCTGCCGGCACCGCTTCGATTATCCTTCCTACCGTCATCGCTCCGAGCCATTCGCGGACGTAGCGTTCGTCTAGCCCGGCTTTCGAGGCAATCTGTTCGCTTGTCGCAGGGTTCATTCCGCTCATGGTATCGAACAGCCCTGTCCGATGCCCGACTGAGACCATCAACGCCAGGGCACCCTTGTTCAGCATATCGACGAGATCGTCAGCGAAATCCACCTGCTGCGTGGTATCTATTTCATGTATTCTACACATATGTCGTCCTTTCTTATGATTGGTAATTCCATGCGCTCCTTTGCATCCGAAGCGCCTGCCGAATGTTATCTCAATCGGCGATACACCAATCTAGTACTGGGCAATGCTGTGAGACTACGGGAGAAATACGTGTTTGTAAAAGAAGGGGTACGGTATCGCTACCGTATACATACGGTAGGAGTTGCGGTAGAGAGGTCGTCGGCCCAGGCGGCAGTGGACCCGTTTCGTTTACACTTCAATAAGACCGAGCGATGCTGCCTTTGTCACAGCTTCGGTTCTCGTGTGGCAGTCCAGCCTGTCGAGCAGATTAGCGACATGCATTTCAACTGTGCGCGGACTCAGAAACAGCTTATCGGCAATCTGTCTGTTCGTCAGGCCATCAGCGATAAACTTCGCTATCTCAATCTGGCGTCTCGTCAATCGTTCGTTCGGAGCGCCCAGCGGATCGGTATGTATCTGTTCGGCCTGAAGCCCGAACTCCGCCATCGTCTCCTCGATTGTTCTTGCGAGCATTCTGGCGCCGAGGTTCTTGGCCCTGCGAAACGCGGAGCCAAACTTCACCTGAGCGGCTGCAGTGTCACCCGAATTACCCAATGCGCATGCCCAGCGGAATTCGGCCTGAAGAAGTTCTACCGGAATGTGCACTGTTGTGAAGTGCGAAACCGCAGCAGCGAAATGGCCAGCAGCATCGGTGTAGTCTTCCCGCAGCATCGCTCCTTCGCCAAGCCCGAACGCCACCACACCCAAGGCTTCGGGATTTGCTGTGCGGTTCGAAATCAACGCCAGCGTATTGATGCACTCGGAAAGTTCTGTCTCCATGCCGTTCGAGCCGTAGAAGGCAGCAGCAGCGGCGAGTCCCGGAAGCACATCATGGAAATTGTGAAACTCCTTGTGAAGAGCAAGCATCGTTTGGAAATGCTCGGTTGCGGCGCGAGTCTGTCCTTCCTGGGCTCGCAATATCCCCATTGCCCATGCACCGACGATACTCATTGCTTTCACATTATAGCGTCGAGATAGATCCACAGATTCGGTTATCAGCGATTTCGCCTGCTTGATCTCTCCTTTATAGAGATGTATCAAACCCAGCGCACCGGCTGAGACGGCTTTGGAACCATTGGGCGCTTCCGCATCATTCAGCACATCCAGAGATATCTCGATACAACGCCGCCAATCTCCGGTCCGGAACAGCACGTAGGACATGCAGCTCATGCAGAGCTGTGCCTGTCCTTTCACGCCCTCCTTCTTGCAATAGATATGCGCCGTGGAATACACGTTTCTGGAATCATCGTACTTGCCGCTATATTCGAACGCGCTCCCTAACCGTCTGTAGGCCTCCGCTG
Organism: Ectothiorhodospiraceae bacterium; assembly: GCA_002699105.1. Lineage (GTDB taxonomy): Bacteria > Bacteroidota > Ignavibacteria > SZUA-365. The sequence continues at coordinate 4,802 of PABJ01000024.1, forward strand.
CAGCTTCGGCGTTGTGTTCGTCCAACGCGAGCGACAGCGCTTCCTGCGCGGTTTTTATTCCAGCCTGTTCGTTGCCCGTCATAGCCAACACATTGCCTTTCAAACCCATGCTTTTGGCCATAAGATCTTTTCGGCTGGCTTTCTGCGACAGCTCGATGGCCTCTTCGCAGCTCTGCAGCGCAGATTTCAGTTGGAGCAAAGCTGTCTGTTTTCCTGCAGCGGCTAATATTTCGGCGGCCGCATCGGCGTACATGCCTCCATCCTCGAACGCTTTTGCCGCAGTCATCCGCTCTTTAATCGAAAGCTCGTAAAAGCCTTGCATTTCATACACTGCTGCCAAGGCGCGATGCGTATCGCCAAGCACATTCAAATCACGCTCGGCTGATATACTGTCGAGGATCTCCCGGAGCGCTTTCTCCGCATGCGTGTAGTTTCCCGTAACTTCGACGCACCGCGCATACTGGCGCAGCGTCGCAAGCCGCTCTTCTTCATCGACACCTTGCTGCCAAAGATCAAGAGCCCGGCTCGCAAACCGAGCCGCATCGCGGTAGGCATGTATGGCGCAGCTCTGGCGGGCCGAGAGCACAAATGCAGCGCGCGCCTTTTGCTCCTGGTGCGCGGCGAGCCAATGCTCTGCCACGACCTCGGGTGATTCTTTCATCCGTTCAAGATGTCCGGCTATCTCCCCGTGGAGCCAACGCTTCCGCGACCATCCGACCTCCGCATAGACCGCCTCTCGAACAAGGTTATGACGGAACAGCGCCTTTCGGTCCGGAGTTTCGACAAGAACTCCGGTATCAAACAGCACATCAACGACTTCGGATGACTCTGCGAATGCCGCCAGCAAATCGCAAGGGAACTGCAACCCCGCTACCGCCGCGACCTCAAGAATTGCACGTTCGTCCTTCGATAGACTCTCAAGCCGGACAAGTACGGTATCTCTGATCGATTCCGGGACCGGCAATACGGTACCAGGGAAAACATCGGCACCTTCGTCGAGCGATTGGATCTCAGCCCGGGCGGCAAGAGCGGTAACTAACTCAACAACATAGAAGGGAACACCTTGCGTAAGATCGTACACAAGATCGGTGAGGTGATCCGATGGCTCTTCGCCCAATACTGTGCGGATCAGGTCCTTCGCCGATTCCCTGTAGATTGGTTTCAATGCGAACTCGGTAAGCAAATGCCTGCGGCGGAGTTCGCTGCGCAACCACCGTAGCCTGTGTGTGTGAGTGATATCTTCCCACCGGTATGTAGCAATCAGGCCTATCGGCAGAGCGGCAATTTTTTCGGCAAGGTCGGGAAGAATCTCGAGTGTCGCATCGTCAGCCCAGTGAATATCCTCCAACCAGAGGACAGATCTGTTCTTGCTATGGAGCCTGAGGACTGCATAGATAGCATCGAGCAGTGCAGGTTTCTCAGATGCAACGGCCGGCCGATCGTGCGATGGAATCAGCATACGCAAAGCAGGATATCTCGACAGCATTTCGCGCTCATCGGCGCCTTGGATTCGGAGCCATCCGCGCAATACATCTGCCAGCGGCGCGTAGGGGGGTGTCTCCGATGATACGGACCTGCCAATGCTGTATGGAATATCTGCTTCATCAAGCACTGAGCTCACCAACACCGATTTCCCCAATCCGGCCTCACCGGATACGATGATAACTTCCCCGTATGATTCACGAGCCGTAAGCCGTTGATGCAATTCCCTTCTTTCACGGTCTCGCCCGATTAATCGCATAACCATTCTGTCATCAGGATATCATACACATTGAACTGTGCGCAATATAGCGATTCGGATCAAAATCGCATCTACAAATCTACGACGCGTTGAGTGGGAGAATGATGAGCGATATCGTACAATTCAAGGTTTGGCTACAGAAGCATTCATCCATCCTACCCCCGCCTCTTGCCGTCAATACAGTGTTTACAGTCTGTCTACACTGGCTTGAATCCTTCGACCTTCCAAGTGTTTGCAATCGGTGACAGATGGCATCGCAACCTTACAACGAATATTTCTGAAGAAGTTGTGATGGACATCCAAGGCAGACAGTGGAATGCAATGCAACGCTTCATAATTGCAGAGTTGGCACATAATCATTGCGCCGTAATAGCGCCACAACTACGCTACACTATACACATTAAACTTTACATTGCTAGATACTTCAAGTAACTAACAAGGCGGGGTTATGCAATATTTGCACCAGACATGCAATGATTTCACGATTGTAGCGTCGTAACCAAGCGATTATCTCCAAAAAACCATTGGCACAGATATTGAACTCTGCACATGCAGTGGCGATCAAGAACAGCAAACCAATCGATGATCGCGACGAAGAAACAACTCAAGATTTGATGAAGAAAAAGCTTTACGACAGTAACATGAATAGAATGAGCACCATAATGAGCACTTTGAGACGATTTTCAACGTTGATGCTGTGCGCGCTTTGTTTAGGTGTGATCGCGACAACGCTCCCTATGGAAGCGCAGATACACGGAAAAGACGGCGCGAAAACAGTCACGTCAAACGAAATAGTAAACATCTACACCAGAATGACGGCAAGCGCAGCGGTTGGCGATACATCCCTCACCGTGAATAGCAGTGCAGGCTTCTCCTCTGGCGATCTCATCTTTATATATCAGGCACAAGGCGCCTCAATTGCGACCTCTCCAGACAATGCGAGCTACGGCGCAGTTACCAACTACAACGGTGCCGGAATGTATGAAGTAGTAGGTGTAGCAGCTGTCTATAGCTCCAACACCATTTCTCTGGTGAATGGGATCTCCTACGCATATTCCATAGCCGGGAACACGCAGGTAGTGCGGGTTCCTCAGTACACCTCATTGACTATCAATGCTAGTGGAGTTCTTACGGGACAGGCGTGGAATGGAGAAACCGGTGGAATCGTTGCGGTACACGCATCTGGTACAGTTTCGGTAAACGGTAACATCGATGCTGACGGCATAGGATTTCGCGGCGGCGCACTGACAACGAACGGCGCCAGCACCTCCGACTACACAACATACCGCACATCATCCACTGTCGAATCTGCAAGCAAAGGCGAAAGCATTGCCGGGCATCCAGCCACACTCACGAATGGGGCCAACGGGCGCGGTGCGCCTGCCAACGGCGGCGGTGGCGGCAACACCCACAATGCAGGCGGCGGCGGTGGTGCCAACGGGAACAGTGGTGACAGTTGGACAGGTGCGGGAGTGATGTGCACAGCGTGTACAGGAAGTGCGGCATGGGCCCTGGACCCGGCATACATCGCGAATGGCAATACGTATACAACATCTTCCGGCGGCGGTCGCGGCGGATACACGTACGCGCACAGTGACGGAAATGCATTTGTACATGAACCGGGCAACAGTGCCTGGACGGGCAGCTACAGAAGAGAGCGCGGCGGTTTGGGGGGCAGGCCTCTCAGCAACAATACGTGCAGCCGCGTCTTCTTCGGTGGCGGTGGTGGAGCCGGAAATCAGAATAACAATGCAGGCAGCGCCGGAGCAAATGGCGGCGGCCTCATATTCCTTCTTGCAAATACGGTTGATGGTTCGGGAACGATTTCCGCGAACGGTGCCTCGGCAGCCAATACAAGAAACGGACACAACGACGGCCCCGGCGGCGGCGGCGGCGGCGGTACAGTACTCATTAGCGCTACAAACGCAATTGGCGGGATTAGCATCTACGCTGAAGGCGGCAACGGCGGTTCTCAGTTAATCACCAATAGCGAAAGCGAAGGCCCCGGCGGCGGCGGTGGCGGCGGGGTTATTGCAACCTCAACGACATCGGTGACACGCTCCGTGGCTGGTGGATCCAGCGGTACATCTTCGTCCAATGCCGTTACTGAGTTTCCAACGAATGGCGGAACGAACGGTGCAGCAGGCGAAATCCACACGGATCTCTGTGCTTTTCCCCTCCCCGTAGAGCTTACATCCTTCTCCGGACGTAAAGTGGGCAGTGCGGTGCAGCTCCGCTGGTCCACTGCGACGGAGAGTAACAACTTCGGCTTCGATATCGAGCGCAGAACTGAGAACTCGGATTGGGAATCGATCGGTTTTGAAAGCGGTGCAGGCACGACGAACGCACCTCGCAGTTACACCTATCGCGATACTGAGATCAGAGATCTCCGCCATGCCGACATGGTCATCTACAGGCTAAAGCAGATCGACCGCGACGGTACATTCGAGTACACCTCGACCGTCGAGATTCCGCTTTCGACCACGGCAAGCGATATGGAACTGCTCTTCTCGCCGAATCCGGTTCGATCCCAGGCGACGATCCGCATCTATCTTGCGAAGGAAGATCATGTAACCCTTCGAGTGTACAACTCGCTGGGCTCGGAAGTTGCAACGGTCATGCAGGATTCGTACTTGCAGGCCGGCAGCCACTCGGTGCCGTTGGATGCAAGCTCGTTCGCAGCAGGAAGCTACATCGTCACTATGGAAGGCGAGGGCGGCTTCATAACGCAAACGCTGACGAAAACACGCTAGATTTTTCTCTCAAACCTCTCTCTCGTTTCAAAATGTCCGGCCTCCGACACAGGAGGCCGGACGTTTTATTTTAGCGATATCGCAACACCCTAACTGCTTGCCATTATGTTCAATTCTCCCTACTATTAGGGGCTTATCAGTCACAAACCAGATTGCCCCGCCATGAACATTCGCTCCATCATCATCGCCCTCGTTCTTCTTTCCTTTGCGCCAGGAGAAGCCTATTCGCAGGATACGGTTTTCGTCCAGACTTTTACCTTCTCCGACATCACAAAGCGCCGGGGATTCTATGTTTTCCCGCCTGAGACGGGGGAATACCGCAAAGTACTGATGTACCACACGCTGAAGTGCGACGAGGCGACAACACAGGATAATTTCCCATGCGGCGAATGGGACTACATCGCTTTTACAAATGTGTACGAGCATGTCAATCCCAACACCCCATTTTACACGTACAACGGTCAGAATCCCGATACAGTCGCGATTTCGAGCGTTCCGACATACAACTTCCGGCAGTACGACTACACGCAGATCGTGTATGATGATGTAGTTGATGAAAGCACGTACCCTGTAGGAAACGGCACAGTGCCGATGACAGAGGTGTTCCAGGCGGCGAATAGCACCGGGAAGTTCCAGATGCTGTTCACAGCGGGCGAACTAGCAACGGCGGGCCTCACCGCCGGCTCGATCGACAAGCTGACCTTCGATGTCACTGAGCTGGGCGGCATGCTCAGACATCTGCATATCAAAATGAAGCATTCGGTCAAGGATGAACTCACCTCGGCAGACTATGAGAAGGCGGGCTTCCAAACGGTCTACAAGGACCATACTTCAATCTCTGCACCCGGTGCGCATACCTTCGCTCTCACCGCTCCTTTCGAATGGGATGGGACGAGCAACATCGCCGTTGAGATCACCTTTACCAACGATGAGGGAAGCGCTAATTACACCGTCCTTGGTGAAAACAGCGGATTCGCTTCCTCCGTGTATGCAACAACCGGCGATTCATATCTGGACTTCAAGCGCCCGGACTATATCGAAGTTCCAGTCGGGCCACTGCAGCCAATCTCCGATGCACTGACAATCACATGCTGGGTGTATGGCGATCCGGATGTGCTGCCAGCAGATAACCGTCTGCTGTCCGGCGTCAACGACCAGAACCGCCGGATGCTGAATATCCACCTGCCGTACAGCGACGAGGTGGTGTACTTCGACGCAGGCCAGAATGCACCGGGCGTGAACTACGACAGGATTTCCAAGCAGGCTTTCCCGCCAGAGTACGAGGGCGAATGGCACCACTGGGCGTTCATCAAGAACGTCTCAAACGGGAACATGGAAATATATCAGGATGGGCTGTTCTGGGCAGAGGGTTTCGACCGGACGCAGACAATCGACAAGCTGATGCAACTCCGTATCGGCGCGCCAACGGACGCCGATGGCCGCTACAGCGGATACATGGATGAACTGCGCATCTGGAATGCTGCCTTAGCACCCGATATCATCAACGAATACATGCACAAGGATGTCGATCCTCAGCATCCAAACTACAG
>PABJ01000025.1 GCA_002699105.1 Ectothiorhodospiraceae bacterium
GCAAAGCCCCCCATGCCGACGGCCGATAGCAGCGTGGGCAGAAAGGCGATACTCATCCAGCTCAGGACGCTGCCCGTCAGTCCGAAAAACGCCGTAAAAAAGATCACCGTGCGAAGGCTGAAGAACTTGATCGAATCGCCGACGTCCTGCGGCTGCACGTGCTCGGGCGCGGTGCCCGTGTGCATCGGGTGGATATCGTGCCCCACATCGCTCTGCAGATCGACGCTGGTATCGGCATCCACATCGGTGGATAGATCCACCTCGCCGTCGCCGATATCAAGGGAGTGATCCACATCGGTATGCATATCGAGATCGTGGTCGATATCCGCCCCGGCGTCGTGATCCATATCGGACCCGCCGGTAAGCATTTGGAGCGCGAGGAGAATTCCTCCGAATCCGAGACATACCAGGTAGAGCGTTAACATAGCGTAGACTGACGGAAATGTTCAGGTACTTCGATGCTGAAAGATAGCGCTTTCCCGCATCCGATGCCGAGATATTTTTGCGGATTTGCAATCGTTTCCCTTCCCTGCTTTGGCGAGATGTGATATATTGAAAACGGTTTCTAATCAATCGAACGAATACGAACGACAGGCAAGGAGGAGCCGGATGGCAAGTATCTTTTCGCGCATCTCCGATATCTTCAAGGCCAACATCAACGACATGCTTGATAAGGCTGAAGATCCGGAGAAAATGATCAAGCAGATGGTCATTGAAATGGAAGAAGCGGTCGGCAAAGCCACGACGGCAGTCGGGTCAGCGATCGCAAACGAAAAATCCCTCGAAAAACAGCTCAACGAAAAAGTCAAACAGCGCGATCAGTGGCAGCAGCGTGCCCTGAAAGCCGTCAATGTCGGCAAGGACGATCTCGCACGGCAGGCGCTCGAAAAGAAGAACTCGCTTGCGAAGGCAGCCGATGATCTGGAAGCGCCGCTCGCAGAAGCGCGCAAAACATCCGAGGCGCTGCGCAAGCAGCTCGATCAGTTGAAAAAGAAGCTCGACGAAGCCCGCACCCGCCAGCATACGCTCATCGCTCGGCACCAGGCAGCGCAGGCGAAGAAGAAGATCAGCAAGGACCTCGCAGGTATCGGCAGCGGCGCATTCGGCAACTTCGATAAGTACGAACAGAAAGTGCTCAAAGCCGAGTCGGAGGCGGAAGCTTTCGCAGAACTCGCAGGCGATACGACGAGCCTCGAAGACGAATTCGAGCAGCTTGAAAGCGGCGACGCAGTCGATGAAGAGCTCGCAATGCTGAAAGCGGCGGCAGGAAAAGATTCCAAATCAGGGGAGAAGGAGTAAACCATGGCAGCTAGCGTCTTAAAGCAAACGCAGACAAAAGTCCGGAAGTATCTCAAGGAAATCTACGGCAGGAACTACAAGACGATCGTCCAGGAAATCGACGACCGGTTTATCATCCGGCGCGGATCGGCGGCTGTGCACGTCTACGTGCGCCCGCTATCGAAAGACGACTGCTTCGTCCACACCATGGCGTACGTCGTGCAGGGCGCGAAGATCGGTCCGAAGGTGATGAACCATCTGCTCCGCCAGAACGCCACCATGCCGATGGGCTCCTACGGGCTGCTCTTCGACGACACGATAACTTTCGGGCACACGATCACCGGCGCCAACCTCGATCAGAACGAACTCCGCACCACGGTCGGAACCGTTGCATTCATCGCAGATGAGACCGACGATGAGATCATGAAAATGGCAGGCGGCATGCGCGCAGTGGATGCAAGCGCTCATCTCGTCGACGAGAATCTCGCGCAGAAACCGGCAAAGAAGCCGGTGGCGAAGAAACCTGCTACAAAAAAAGCGGCTCCCAAAAAGGCAGCCGCGAAGAAGAGCGTATCGAAAAAGCTCGCAGCCAAAAAGCCGCGCCTGAAATCCGCTTCGAAGAAGAAAAAGAAGTAACCGCGCTACGCGCTTTGCGGTTCGGACTCTGAAATCGGAAGCTCTTCGCTTCCGATTTTCTTTTGGGTGACGAGGTGATAGAGCAGCAGCAGAACGGCAGTCGCCAGGGCGCTTGCGCCAACCATCCAGAGCGGAATGCGCTCCAGCGCGACAAGGTCCACTCCCCCGATCTCCATGCCGGTATAGAGTAGCAGCACGACGAAGAAGTTGTTCGTGAAGTGCGCCGCCATACCCGGGAGCATGCTCTTGCTCCGGTACGCAAAGTACCCGAAGATAATCCCCAGCAGCGATAGCGATATCAGTCCGATGGGGTTCATGTGGTACAGCCCGAAGATGAAACCGACGATCCAGAACGCCTTCGCGCCGTACTTGCGTTCGAGCGTGCGCTGGGCATAGCCCCGGAAGAGCGCTTCTTCGCAGATCGCGGGCGTGACCGCGATGACGAGGACGAGCCACACGAATTCCACCGGCGAATGCGCCGTGAAGAGCTGCACGCCGAGGTTCGCGAACCATTCCGGGATATCGAAGAACCGCGTTATCTCGTCGGCGATGAACGTGCTGAATGGAATGACCGCCAGCGTGATAGCAACCGCCAGCACGATCTCTATCACCGATACGCCGCGCAGCCGCATGTACGACCAGGGCTGCGAGCTGTGCAGCCGCCGCACAAGCCACCACGCGGGTACGAGCATGAACAAATACTGCGAGATGACGAGGATGATCTGGATCGGCAGGGCAAGCTGCTCGAATATCCGGCCCATGCGCTCGAGCAGATCCCCGCTGAATTCGTTCGCGCCTTCGAACGCATTGCTGACGATCATGACGGGGACCATCATGAGCGATTGCGCATTGAAGTAGATCGCGCCTACGCCGAGCAGCGCAAGAATGGCTGCGACGATCGGGCTGCGGTTCGGGCGTTCCCAGCTCCCGTCGAGGACGGGAGGGTTTGCTGCAGACTGTGTTTCCGTATCGATCATACAGGCGTGTTCTGGAATCCTGCTGCGTCCGGATCTGTACCCGGCAGTTCCGGCGATACTTCCGGCTCGTCGAACTCGCCGCTTCGCGCGCGGAGATCGTAGTACATGACCGTCATGTACACGGGTTCGGTGATCACGTCCAGGATCACTGCCAGCGATATTGCAAGGCCGTATCCGACAACAAGTCCGTTAATCAATCCGATGATGGTGGTTGGGTCGGGCTCGGTATTCGCCGTCATGCTGGAGATCAGATCGATGTACGGACCAATGATGCCCACGAATGCAATCGGTGTGATGATAAGCGATACAGCAAAGCCAACGATAATCGACCAAAGCATGTAGATACCGAACGTCCTCCACCATTTGCCCTGCACCAGCGCGGAGCTCCTCTTGAACGCTTCGATCACGCCGGTGTTTTCAGAGGCGATGGAGTTATAGCCGAACATCCATCGTACCGATAGCCATATCATTGGAATGAACGCCAGAAACACAATGAGCATGCCGATGATAGCAATGGCGGTGGAGTCGGCAGCGACGCCGATGATCGCGAGAATGTAGGGCACCATGAACATTGCCATCAGTGCGCCGATATAAAGGATGGTGAAGCCGATGCCGCGCCAGATACGCTTCCAGCCGAGCGAAAGGGCTTCCTTCCATTCCACTGGATTCTCTTCCATCTCCCGTCCAACCACGAACATCAGCGAGATATATGCCCATATCGTCGTGAATGCCGATACGATCATCAGGAGGTATGCAAGGATAAGTGGAAAGATGATGCCCGGGAGAATCTCCGTCAGAAACTGATCGCCGTCGAAGTCGCTGTCCATATTGACGAAGGTATCCATCATGCCGCTTACTGTGGAAGCGACGAAGAGCATGCAGAGAAACATCAATAGCATCGGCGGGACGAGCAGCACCAATGCAACCATGAGATTCTTCTTGTAGGTCTTCCCGAACATCTTGAACGTCCGGTCGAAGATATCACCCAGTGTCATTGCGTGGATGTACTGAGACATGATTTTTCCTCGCGATATTTATTGGTCGTGATGGGTATTCTGGAATATAGCATTCCCTTCGGCAAAATACCGAAGGGCGCGGTAGAGACGCAAGGAATATACGGTCAGGCCGTTGCTTCCCCGGTGGATGGTTTCCGGCGGTCGAAGCGGTTCAGGTTCTCCGGCTCGGGCTCGTAGCCGGGGTCGTATTCGCCCCGGTTCGCTCTCGCATCGTGGTACAGCACAACAAGGTAGCTCGTACTGAAGATCATGAGCGCGAACTGCACGATGATATCGACGAAGAACAGCAGGAACGGAACGACGGTGAGGATGCCTTCGAAGCGCAGTTCGGCGAGGAACATCAAGGGCAGCTGGATGAGGAAGTACACGCCGAACTCTATGGCCAGGAATGCGAGCAGCCGGCCGGCCGTGCGCCAGAACTGCCCTTTGAACAGGCGCGCACTTTTGCCGAATGCCGAGACGGCTGTACCGCCGTCCTCGAACAGGATGCTCTGAAAACCGAACGTCCACAGCAGGAGGAAGTACCCGGCAAGCACCCCGCACGGCACGAGCAGCACGCCGATAAGAACGGGATTCCCGCCAAGCGCGGAAGCAATCGTCACCATGATGAGAATCGGCAGCGTAACAATGAAAATCAGCGCAACGACAGCAAAGACGGTAAACAGCACAGAGCTTGAGAGGCTTCCCCAGGCAAGATTGAGGCGGTCCTTCCACTCGGCGTTTTCGCCGGTGTAGATGCTGTTCCCTACCGCAAGCATCGCAAGGACCAGGAGGAAGTAGGCGATCATGACCACAATGCCAACAACCGTGAAGAGCACCGCCTGCACTATCGATAGCGAACCCAGTTCTACACTCATCGGGTATTCAAGCAAGTTCGCGACCGGGTCTTCCGCGCCGCTCAGGAACAACGCCGAGAACAACATCAGAATGACAATCGGAATGCCGATCACAACGCCGGCCTGGAGGTAGGGCTGGTACCCCTCCTTCATCAGCGAGCCGACCCGCGTGAACAGGTCTTCGAATTTCAGCGGTGACTTATAATCCATCCTCGCCTCCAGGGGGCACAAGTGGGGTATGCTGGTTGCCGCGGCTAGGTGCTGAGTTCAGCGCCCGTATCGGCCTGTGTTTCCCGCGCGGGATTGAGTTCGGCTTCGATGCCCTCGTAGCCGGGCTCGAACTCGCCGCGAAGCGCGCGCACATCATAGTACAGCACGATCAGGCTGTTCGCGGTATAATACTGCGTGAATATGGCGGCAAAGTACACCACGGCAAGAAGAAGTGCAAGAATCCAGCCGGAGGAGACAACCGCCTCGTAAGTGAGGAGATACGTGGCGAGCACATTAGGAATGAAGGTGATGAGACTGCCTACCACATGCAGGAACGCAATCCGCCACAGCGTGCGGAGATAGCGGGTTTTGAACATCCTGCTGCTGTGCCTGAATGCTTCAGTCGCGGAGGCGCCCTCCACCAGCACACATATACCGCCGAATATCCATTGCGCAAGAAGGAGCAAGGCGATAAACGATACTGCCGTCATCATTAGCATGCTGAATCCCTCCCCGCTTTGTGAAGGCATGGAATTCGACATAGCAAAAATGAGCGTAAATACTAGGGCCACAGCGGCGTACAGCAAGCCCAGAAGAATGGTAAACCCCGCGTAGCTGCCGAGCCTCTTGCGCACGTGCTGCCAGGCAGCGTCGAAGCTGATGTCCTCACCGCGGTACTTCCTGTCCGCAACGGCGACGAACATCGCGACCAAAACGAAGTACCAGAGCATTCCAAGAAACGACAATATCCCGAACAGCACAGTGACAAATGTCGGCGCATTTTCCAGGTACGCTTCAGCAAATTCCGCATTCATGATCGTCCAGAAGTCCCGGCTGAGAAGCGGCGCCTCTGCGAATCCTAATAAGAGGACACTCATCATCGCGGAGACAATAAGCCATGTGAGAAGAATTAGGCTCTTGCTCTCCTTCCACGAATCGCGCATGAGCGAGAACGTTTTCGGCAATAATTGCGAGAACGGAAGCGGTTCTAGGTGGTTCATGGGACTTCCCCTGCTGGAATGAATATAATTAGTAAATATACTTGGCGACGCCTGCGAATGCAAGCATAAGGGATGCGACACTCCGCTGAAGGGGCTTGGCGGCGGTTTTCAAATTGCCCCCGAATCTTCTAACTTGTTGCATTGAAACTGACTTCACCCAACGAAGAGATTTCGCATGCATCCACCAGTACGTACATGGCCCGAAGACTCCAAGGAATCGATAGCCTTCCGCAGCGTTGAAGGCGTTCCCACCGTTGAACCGAACGATCGGAACCGTCTCGGATATTATGTGTTTTTATATCTGGAAGGACAGTACGAATCGCTGAAGCAGGCGGTAAGGATTGCACAGGCAAGACTGCTCGTGCCGGAAAGCGAAGCGTACACCACGATCAAGAACGCACTGGTTTCGGAAGGTTTGGAAGTGAATGAGTAAAGAATTGACGCTGCAGCAAAAACTGGCATCTGAGGCGCGGCATTGCGAGCAATGCGGGTATGAGATCAACAACCCTATGACGGACCGCTGTCCCAGATGCTTTGCGCACGTGCAACGCATGGAAACCAACTGCGGAAGCTGCACGCACCAGGGGAACTGCGAGTTTGCCCACGCCTACGCAAAGGTCCACGAGGAAGAGAAAGAGTAGGTACATCCTTCCAGGCAGCAGAATGTAGAAAGGCGCACGGTTGTGCGCCTTTGTTGTATCCGGTAGCCGTAACCGCTTAGCGCGGCGCTGCCTGCCCCATCTGGCGGGATTGCATGATCTGCGCAAGGAACTGGTTCGCCGTCGGGTGGTCGGGTACGAAGGTGAGCGCGCGGCGCGCATAGGCCTCCGCCTCCTGGAAATTCTGCGCGCGGAGGAACAGCACTCCCCTGTTCACGAGCATGTTCGCATACATGGCGCGCAGCGCATCCTCCAGTCGACCAGGCCGCGCAAACGGGCGGTATTCAAAATCGTCCCATACCGGCTTTGATAGCGGCGGGATTTCATCCGGGCGGTACAGGCGGAACGCCAGCCCTTCCGGGATCCTCGCAAACTGCTGCGCAAACTTCTGCTCCATCTCGATGGTCAGATAGACGGGGCCGGTGTCGTAATGCCGCTCAATGATGCTGTTGATGAGCGCGATGAAGCGCGTCTCTATCACCTGCGGATTGTAGGGCTCGTCGCGTTCGAACTTGTTCAGCTCCTCCCGGAACTCCGCGAACTCACGCTCGGATTTCCTGTACACATCGGGGAAAGTGTACGCGATCTGATCGAGGTACCATGAGCGCCGGAACAATTCCTTATCCAGCACGATGACGTCCGGGCGGTAGTTCTTCACAAACTGGTAGTAGTACGAGGCCGAGACCCAGTAGTCCCACTGATACGAGATGACGAGTGCATTCTCCTCGAAGGAGTTGAACATGTTCATCGTGTAGTCTTCGACGAGGTAGTTCTCGCTTTCCGATACGCCGTCCCAATGCAGTCCGGCCATCAGACCGATGCACAGCACGCTGACCGCGGCTGCGGCTTTGATGTCGCTCTTGAGGTACCTCACCGTCACCCACCCGATGCCGTACGCTGCGAATATTCCGCTCACGATGTACGCCAGCAGGAAGTACGAGTCGATATCGTAGATGTCGTAGTTGATAGAATACACCACGCAGACGGCGAAGAGCAGCGTGAGCATGCCGGCGAGGCGCTTGTTCCGCTGGTACGCAAAGAACACGCCGAGCGCGATAACGGCCAGCGCCAGGTAGCCGAACTCCGCCGGGAAGGAGCTCAGGAAGTAGCCAAGCTGCCGCGACGTGGCGTCGGTGCCGGAGAATATCCACACCTGGTACTGCTTGCCCGATACGTGCCGGATGATGTTTTCCAGCGTCTGGGGATTGCCCCAGTTGAGCGGCGGGTTCGCCGATGCGCGAATCGGGAAATACACATACGGCAGCAGTCCCAGCGCAAATGCGGGGACGCCCCACACGAGTTCGCGAAGGTACTCCTTCTTGCGCCTGATCTTCATAATGGAGGCGATGACCAGCGCGGGGATAAAGTGGATCGTCGTCATGTGATTGCTGAACGATAAGCCGAGCACCAGCGCAAGCAGCAGGATGTAGCGCCGTTCGATCTTCGCATCGTCGTGATCGATCAGCAGCGTCCTGCGGAAGAGCAGGAGCAGCAGTGCGATAAAGAGCGCATGCAGCGGATAGACTTCGTTGGTGAGCGCGGTTTTCCAGTACGTTTCCGAAAGCCCGATGATGAGAGCTCCCGCCGCCGCGGCAGCGAAACGCAGCTCATCCGGCAGATGTATCGCGCCCTGCTTCCGGGTCTTGCCCTTCTTCTTTGATTTCGGCTGGGGGGCGTTCTTCCGCGAGGCCTGCACGGAGCCAAGGAATTCGTAGATCACCAGCGTCAGTATGCCAACGGCGATGGACATGAACACCGCGGATAGCAGGTTCAGCCGGTAGATCTCGTCGCCGAACGGAAGCTGCGCCCACAAGCCCGAGAGCAGGCTGTAAAGCGGGTACCCCGTCGGATGCGCGATGCCGAAGAGGTGCGATACCGCCGCGAGTTCGCCCGAGTCGATAAACCCGACTGTCGGGGCGAGCGTGAAGAGATACACGATGAACGTCAGCAGGCCGGTGCCGATGGCGGCAATCCGGATGTTCGGGAGAATCATTACAGCGCCTCCGCTTCGCCGGTGATGGAGATGAAATAGTCTTCGAGCGAGCGGCGCGGCGAAAACCCCGATACCTGTACCCCCGCTTCGATGAGTGCGCCATTCGTGCGGGCGAGGTCGTTCTCGGCAATGGTACAAGTAAGCTCGCCGTTCTCTTCGCCGGTGTAGTTGACCCAGTCCATGGACTGGAGCAACGAGGCTGCCTGTTCCTTCGGCTCGGCGGTGATACGGACCGTCACGGCTTCCTTATCCAGCAGTTCCTTCACCGTTCCCTGTACCACCAGCTCGCCCTTGTGCAGAATGCACATCCGGTTTGCGACCTGCTCGATCTCATTGAGCAGATGCGATGAGAGAAAGATCGTCATGCCGTGCTCGGCGTTCAGCCGGCGGATAAGCTCGCGCACTTCTTTCATGCCGTGAGGATCGAGTCCGTTCGTCGGCTCGTCGAGGATGAGGAGCGCAGGATCCGGAAGGAGCGCCTGGGCAATCCCGAGCCGCTGCTTCATGCCGTGGCTGTATGCCTTCACGCGGTCGTCGCCGCGGTCGGAGAGTCCCACAATCGCCAGCACCTCGTCGATCCGCTTTTTATCGACGCTGCCATAGAGCGCGGAAACGATCTCGAGATTCTTGCGTGCGCTCAGATAGTTATAGAAGTCCGGTTTTTCCACTAGCCCGCCGACTCGCGCAAGCGGTGCGCGGTCGCTGCGCACATCCGTTCCGAAGAGCTGCACGCTGCCTTCAGTCGGCCGGATGAGCGTAAGAATCATTCTGATCGTCGTGCTCTTGCCCGCGCCGTTCGGCCCGAGGAAGCCGTAGATATCGCCCTCGGCGACTTCCAGATCGAGCTTGTTAACGGCAAGCCGTTTCCCGTAGCGCTTGCTCAGCGTCCGTGTCTGAAGCACGCAGCCGTTCCCGGACTCAAGCATTGGCGTACCGCTTTTCCATGACAACATTACCGTTCTTCACCACGCCGGATAGATGATTGATCCCGAAGTGATACGGGATGCGCTCGTAGGTCGGGACGTCGAACATCAGCACATCGGCCTGCTTGCCGACTTCCAGCGAGCCGTGCGTCCCGGACATCCGGAGCGCAGCAGCGCCGTTGATCGTCACCGCGGAGATGGTCTCTTCCACGGTCATGTGCATGCGCATCGCCGCCATGCTCATCATAAGCTGGATGTTCTCGCTCATGCACGAACCCGGGTTGGCGTCCGTGGCGAGCGCAACGGCCAGCCCCTCGTCGATTAGCGGACGGGCATCGGGGAATGGCTCCCCGAGGAAGAGCGATACTCCCGGCAGGAGCGTCGCAACCGTGCCGGACTGCTTCATCGCCGCCCTGCCTTCCGGGCTGGTATGATCCAGGTGGTCTGCGGATGCAGCGCCGAATTCCGCCGCAAGCTCTGCGCCGCCGCCTGCCGTAATCTGATCCGCGTGAATCTTGATCTCAAAGCCCAGGTCCTTCGCCTTCGCACAGATTGCCCGCGCTTCTTCGATGGTGTAGGCGTTCTGCTCGATGAAGACATCCACGAACCGCGCGAGCTTGTGCTCCGCGGCATGCGGTATCAGCACATCCAGCAGCAGGCGCATATACTCATCACGCCGCTCCTTGTAGTCGAACGGCACCACATGCGCGCCGAGGAATGTCGGGACGATCTCAACGACGTGCAGGGCGCGGAGTTCGTTGATGACCTCGAGCATCTTCTTTTCGTTCTCTTCGTCCAGCCCGTAGCCCGTCTTGATCTCGACGGTCGTGGTGCCGAATTCCAGGCAGCTATCGAGGCGGTGGAGGGCGTATTCCGTGAGCTCGACCTTCGATGCCGCGCGGACGGCTTTCACCGTGGTGTTAATCCCCCCGCCCGATGCGCCGATCTCTGCGTAGGTCTCTCCGGCGATGCGCCGTGCGAATTCCTTCTCGCGTGCGCCCGCGAAAACGAGGTGTGTGTGCGAGTCAACAAAGCCGGGGAGAAGCACCTTGCCCTCGGCATTGATCGCCCTGTCGGCATCCTTGAAGGTCACCCCGTCGGAATCGCCGACGTAGACGATCTTCCCGTCCTTGATGCCGACCGCGCCGCCTTCGATGACGCGGAGATCGTTCATGTCCTTGCCGTACTTGGCCGCCGCGCCGTCGGCAGCGCAGGTCACGACCTGGTTCGCATTGAAGAAGAGTAGATCCATTACGGCTTCTTCTCCTCTTTTCTGATATCGAGATGCAGGTCTTTCAGCGCGCGCTCATCCACCATTGAAGGCGAGCCGTCCATCAGAGACAGCGCGGTGTTGGTCTTCGGGAAGGCTATCACCTCGCGGATGGACGTTAGCCCGGCAAGGATAGCAACTACGCGGTCGAGACCCAGCGCGATCCCGCCATGCGGCGGTGCGCCGTACTTGAAGCTTTCCACAAGGAAGCCGAATTTCTCCTGCAGCTCCTCGTCGCTCAGTCCCAGCCGCTCGAAGATCTTCGTCTGCATTGCGCTGTCGTGAATACGGATGCTGCCGCTGGCGGCCTCGTTGCCGTTCCAGACGAAATCGTAGCAGTCCGCGCGCACCGCGCCGGGATCGGTATCCATTTTCTCGATGTCCTCCGCCTTCGGGCTGGTAAACGCGTGATGTTCCGGCTCCCACACGCCCTCTTCTTCGTTGTAGGCGAACATCGGGAAATCCACGACCCAGAGCAGCGCATGCTTGTTCGGATCGCAGAGGCCGAGTTCTTTGCCGAGATGCAGCCGGAGCGAACCCGCCGCCTTTTGCGCCTTGCGCTTATCGGCATCGGCAACGATGAGGAGAAGATCGCCTTCTTCTGCGCCCATGGCCGACTGGATTTGCGCGAGGATCTCCGGCGAGAGGAACTTCGCGACCGGCGATTTCATCTCCGCCGCCTCGACCTTCATCCAGACGAGACCGCCCGCACCGAACTTCTTCGCGACTTCGGTCAGCTCGTCGAGCTGCTTGCGGCTGTATTCCGCCTTGCCCTTCACGCAGAAGCCCGTTACCGTGCCGCCCTTCTGCGCCGCATCCGCAAACACCTTGAATCCGCTGTTCACGACGAGATCGTTCAGCGGCACGAGCTTCATATCGAAACGCAGGTCGGGCTTATCCGTGCCGTACTGCTCCATGGCGTCATCGTAGCTCATGCGCAAGAACGGCGTCTGGACGTCGTAGCCGATGCACTCTTTCAGCATCCGCGCGACGAGTCCTTCGGTGATCGCATACACGTCTTCCGCTGTGACGAAGGACATCTCGAGATCGATCTGCGTAAACTCCGGCTGGCGGTCCGCGCGGAAATCCTCATCGCGGAAACACTTGACGATCTGCACGTACCTGTCGAATCCGGCGACCATCAGTATCTGCTTGTACATCTGCGGGGACTGCGGCAGTGCGTAGAATTTCCCGCGGTGGATACGGCTCGGCACAAGGAAATCGCGCGCGCCTTCGGGGGTGCTTTTAATGAACGTCGGGGTTTCCACCTCCACGAAATCGTGCTCCGCGAAGTACGAGTGTACGACCTGGTACACGCTGCTGCGCAGCATGGCGTACTTCTGCATGAGCGGACGGCGTAGATCGAGATAGCGGTATTTGAGGCGCAGGTCTTCGTGCGCTTCCACCTCGTCTTCGATCTCGAACGGCAGCACCTCGGCGCGGTTGAGGATCTGGAACTCATCCACCAGGATTTCGATTTCGCCGGTGGCCATGTCCTTGTTTTCCTGGCCTTCGGGGCGGCCCTGCACGGTCCCGGTAATGGAGAGGACGTATTCGGAGCGGAGTTCGTGCGCGCGTTCGTGGACTTCCGCATTGTGCTGCGGCACGAAGGTCACCTGTGTGATGCCCCACCTATCCCGCAGATCGATGAAAATCATGCCGCCCAAGTCGCGCCTCCCGTCGACCCAGCCGTTGAGAGTCACCGTTTTTCCGATCTGCGCAGTCCGCAGTTCGCCGCAATTATGAGTCCGTTTCGTAAAAGTCATGAGCCGTAGTGTTTCGTTTATGATGCAAACCGAAAGATAAGAAGCTGGGAGGGGAAAATCAGCAGCACAACCGAATTCTTGTCAAAACGCATGATTGTAACCACATTTGTGAGAACGTGTCCTATCTGTAAAAGCCGTCGGAACCCTGAAGGCTACACGTGTAAATGCGACGGATTACAATCTATCCAAACAGGAGTGCTTCATGAATCGCGACAAACTGTTTCAGCTGGCGTTTTTAACTGCATTTGCAATTCAAATTAGCAGAAGTTTGTTATTCGCTCAGACTACTTTCGAATGGATTAATCCACTCCCTCAGGGCAATACATTAAACGACGTCCAATTCCTCTCAGAGCAGACAGCACTTGCTGTAGGAGAAGGTGGTTGCATCCTACGCTCAACGGACGCAGGAATTAGCTGGGTACGAATTGATACAAGAACGGACTACGGATTCACTGCTTTGAGTTTCGTCGACGAACTGAATGGAATAACTGTGAGTTGGTCTGGAGAAACCCTCTACACAACTGATGGGGGTGTGACTTGGGCCGCTAAAAGTACTAACTCACAAGGCTTACTGGATGTCTCACTATTGACGTCAAATATCGGAGTTGCATCATCTTATCACAGGATATTCACGACCACGGACGCTGGAACAACCTGGAACGAGAAAAAGCCCGCCATCACGGAAATCGAGTCAGTGAGTATGGTAAATGACTCGACAATTTTTGCAGTCGGAAGGAAATCGCTATCCCCTAGCAGGTATTGGATTATTAGAAGTACGGACGTTGGGGAAACATGGACACAAGTCGTCGAAACAACGAGTAACTTAGTTGCTGTCGAATTCAGCCAATTTGTTCCTGAGCTTGGAATCGTGGTCGGAAATACCGGAAAGATATACCGGACTTTGGATGGAGGTAATACATGGACGGAACAATCTAGCGGATCAACCGAGGCTCTCACAGCCATTGATTATATTGATGATACAACCATTGTGGTTTGCGGTTCTTCAGGCGCAGTATTAACAACTTCGGATGCTGGTGATTCGTGGGAGTTACAGAAGACGAATACCGATCAGGATTTGCTTTCGGTCGCTTTCAATGCTTCACGACACGGGATCGTGACGGCCTTCGATGGTTTTATCATGCGGTCAGTGGACGGTGGCAGCACCTGGTCGAAT
Organism: Ectothiorhodospiraceae bacterium; assembly: GCA_002699105.1. Taxonomy (GTDB): domain Bacteria; phylum Bacteroidota; class Ignavibacteria; order SZUA-365. The sequence continues at coordinate 13,740 of PABJ01000025.1, forward strand.
ATCTATCAGGATAATATCTCTTCCAATTTACAAGGGTTGTATTTCTTCGATAAAAACTATGGTTTGGTTGCTGGAGACAAGACAATCGCCCATACGTCGGACGGTGGTGATACATGGAGAGATATCATAGGCAGGAATATCGCCGACCTTAATGGTGCAGTCTTTACAGACGACTCATCTTGGGTTATCGTCGGAAGCGGCGGAGTCGTACTGAGATATCAAGAAGGAAGTCGCAGATGGCACCTCGAAAATCTTCAAACAACAACCCCATTGATGGATGTACAGCTTCTGCCCCAAACCACCCGGCAAACAGCGGTATGTGTTGGTGAGGAAGGGCTGATTCTGCGCACAACAGATGGAGGAGAGAGTTGGGTTTCTGTACAGTCGCCAACCACCATGCACTTAAACGCACTCTGTTTCGCAAGCGAACAGGTCGGTTACATCGTTGGTAATAGCGGAACGATTCTTAAAACAGAAGATGCAGGTTTAAACTGGACTACATTTTCAAGCAGCTCTGCAAACAATTTGTCGGCGGTTACATTTTACGATGAAAACTCAGGAATAGCTGTCGGTACCCAAGGAAATGTATTATCCACCATAGACGGAGGATCGACATGGTCCTCCGTAGAGTTGGGACCAGTTTGGTTAACCGGCATTCAGTTCTTGGATGCTAACACGGCAATTACTGTTGGATATGAAGAGAAATACACACCTGAACTCGGCTGGTATAAGGAGGGATTGATTATTCGAAGTACTGATGGCGGTCTTTCCTGGACCGTCACTGAGAATGATATGGATCAGCCATTGTTTGGTGCGTATTTCCACAGCGCAACCGAAGGAATTGCGGTTGGTGGGAGAGGTCACTTGTATATCACCAATGATGGCGGACTAGACTGGACTCAAATAACAAGTCCAACAACCGATAAACTGGTTCATGTTTCTTTCGTTGACGATCAACATGGAATTGCTATCGGAAACAAGGGGACAATGCTGCAAACATCGGATCGGGGTTCCACCTGGGAATCAATATCAGATTGGCTCGACGCTGGATTCGATTGCATATACTTTTTGGACAAAGAGAACTCCAAAACAGGATACATTGCGGGAACCAGTGGCACCCTTCTCCAGACTAAGGACAAAGGCATGAGTTGGGAGTCTAAAAATAGTGGAACAGAGCATCGATTGTTCGACATTTCGTTTATCGGTGAGAATTTTGGAATGGCGGTTGGGGAGCGAGGGACAATTCTAAAGACCTCCAATAGAGGGAATGAATGGCTGGATATATCCGTCGATCAACAATCAAGATTGTTCGCTGTAAAATGCTTAGATAGTAGTAACTCTATAGTTGTTGGAGAACAAGGCGTAGCTCTGCGGACATCCGATGGTGGAAATACATGGCATCAAATGCTGCAAAGCAACAATGATCATCGCGCAATCTACTTTCTCGACAGAAACACGGGCTGGATAACCGGTGTTTCTGAGATTCTTAAGACCACAGACGGAGGGGGCACATGGAAACAACAATATTCTAACACGTCGGCAGCTTACCTATTTCATGATTTGTCGTTCGGGGATGCGGAGAATGGTTGTGCTGTTGGTTATGATTGGAGTACATTTGAAGGTGTAATCATAATTACTTCAGATGGCGGCAACACCTGGGAATCCAAACCGCCCAATACACTAAACAGACTGTTCGGTGTACACTATTATGCACCCACGGCTTGCTATATCGTTGGATGGAATTCTACGGTGCTACACAGCACCAATGCTGGTCTTGTTTGGGTTGAACCACAGAGTGATTATATCGCAACCAACATCCACCTATCCCAAAACTACCCCAACCCGGTAGCGCAATCCACAACAATACAATATTCACTTCCCAGTACAGATTTTGTCACATTGACTATTTACAACGCATTGGGAAGAATAATTACTACTCTTGTAGATGACCGAGTAGAAGCGGGTACACATACCGCTACTTGGAGTCCGGGTGACCTTCCTCCTGGGATGTACTTCTATGTATTACGGACCTCCTCCGAAATACGCACGGGGAAAACGGTATTGTTGGAGCACTAGCTATACCGCTTGAATATTTCCTTCGTTTTTCGGAGACGAGTGTCGAATTACAGTCCAAGATCAACGATGACGAACATCGGTGTGGAAGTGGTTTTTATTCGCCAAGGAGCTTAAAGGCAGCCCAAACATACGGGGAGGGGTACCTTGCGCGGATCTCTTTCCGCGCTTCTCTGAAAGCCTCCAATTTAGAGGTTCCACCGAGATAACGTTCGTAGAAAGCCGCCATTAACTCTGCTGTTGGTGTATCAGGTATTCTCCATAGACTCATGAGAATCGCATCGGCTCCTGCCACCTGGATTGCTCGTTGAAGCCCAAGAATACCTTCACCGTTGCGCACATCTCCCAGCGCAGTCTGGCATGCAGAAAGCGTTACCAACTCCGTGCCTGTCAGGTTCATACGACTGATCTCAAGCGCTGTGAGAACGCCATCGTTACTGTTCAATGCCGGAGATTTCCCTGTCCAAATGCGGTTTGCGCCTGCGAGCAACAATCCAGAGCGCAGCAGCGGATTATCGATTAACCGCAGTTGCGCGCTCCCACTACGTTCCGCTTGCACCAGCAAATGCTTCTCCTCCTCAGAAATCAGCTCAGGATAGAAGTACCCATGCGTCGCAAAGTGAAGTATGCGCGGCGGTTGTTGCAAAACGACCTTCAGCGTGTCCTCCCTTGCATCGCCATCGGTGAAGGTCAGGACAGGCAAGCCAATTTCTTCGCTCAGTTTCTTTATCTCGGAGATTTCAGCAGCAGTGCCGGGAAGCCTTTCCCATCCCCCTCGCAGCGGGTCGGCTCCTTTCTTCGTTCGTTTCGGATAGACCGGTGCAGCATCGTAGTCCGGGTTACCAACGAGAAATGCGGTGGAGGTATTTGAACGTGCGTTATCGTTCGAGGCCTCCGTGCGCCGTAAAAGCTGGAGCCCGCTTGTTATATACCCGATGTGCAACACATCATCCAGGTAGCCTGATTCGTTCGTATACAATGCACTAAACGCAATCCGATGCAGCAGACCATCCGGAGCGATGAAGACAGAAGTAGCACCCTGCAGAACGCTATCTACCGGCTTCCATACAGCATTATATAGTTCTACGGCTGCTTGTTTATCCACAAGATAAGCTGCCTGCCCTTTTGGTCCGGTCTCAATGAAATCGAGTATATCGCGCTCCTTGCACAGCTTCACGATCACGGGTTTCCCTGCCGGGCGAAGCACCACAGCGGCGTATTCAACCTCCGCTTTTTGGGTGCTGTGTCTGCGATGCTCTATTGCTGTGAATTCTATAACAGCTTCATTTGCTTTCAGGGTTTTTTGAATATCAGTCCACTCAACATGCTGCCGACTTGTATGAGGCCGGTAATTGCTCAGTATTCTGCGGAGTTGCGAATCGATTTCGTCGGCATTCTCCCGAATGCGCTGGCGTTCTTGATCGAGCGAAGCCGATGTAGGGTGCGTCGCCAGGTATGCCTGCCGCTCTCGAATCGCGGTAAGCCTGGCATGGAGCCTTCGAGCGACTGTATCGTCCTTTGAGACAGTGCGCATAACAACCTCCCGGTGGCGTCTGGTCTCATTCACAATCGCCCCCTTCAGCTTAAGCAGGGCGTTCAGATACTGCGATGACAGCTCGTTTGATTCTTGATGATGGTGCACGCAGAATTTGGAGAACGAATTCAGATTGGGCTTTAGAACGTTCTTCATAAATGCCAACTGCCTGCCCTCGCCCTCAAAGCCGAACGATTCCCGCAATCGGTAATACACCCCTTCAAGCATCTGCTCATAGTATTCCGACGCCTGCTGGACTTTGCCCTGTTCCGCTAATAATTCGCCATACTCCTTCTGAATCAATATCAGAAGATCATGGTGCGGCGGATAGAGGATTTGGAACATCTCCATGGCCTCACGGTAGCGCGAAGCCGCTTCTTCCTGATCTCCCGCAACAGCATGATATTCAGCAGCTCCATGGAGTACTTTCGCAGCGATTTCGTGCGGCTCACTAAAACTGACCCGGGTAATGTTCTCTGCATGCGCAATCAATTCGCCTGCTTTCGTCAGGTTACCATACTCAATATAGAATTTACATTGGGCTGCAAGACTCAACGCCAATTCTGGAGAGCTGTCGGGCAGGACAGAGTGCGCGAAATCAAGAGCTTCCGTATAAATTGAATCGGCAGCATCAACATATCCAGAATAGTAGTACGCAGCTGCAAGATTCTCGTATATAGACAGCACCACCAACTGACTGACAGGCTCGATAACATATATACTGTCTATTATACCCCGTGCTTCTTCATAATAGTAGATCGCTTCATCGAATCGCCCTCTCTCGGAGAAATACGAACCCGCACTGGCAAAGGCGATAGCTTCATTCTTTGTATTCTCTCCGTATACCGCTCGCGACAGCTCGATATCTTCATAGATAAACTCCTCGGCTTCGGCATATTCACCTCTTTCCATGTGGTAATAACTCAGCATTCGGACTATCCGCGAGACATGCGCCTGAGCATCTTCGGAATCCTTCCATTCGCCGTATGCACGGTAGAGTATCTCGCCTGCCTCATCGAACTTGCCTGCCCGTACCTTGACGGCGGCAACATCGACTTCGATATCCGAGACCATCTGCGCATCAATATTTTTAATAGAGCGGTATAGGGCTATAGTTTTTGTGAAAAGGGAATCGGCTGCAACCACATCCCCCTCACTGTTGGAACACAACGCAAGACCGTGAAGGGCATCTGCGATCTCGCTCCTCCTATCGAGCGTATCCTGCCGTAGAATTACGATAGATTCCTGAAACCAAACCTTGGCAGTATCCAACTGAAAATACGCCAGAAAGTACCACGCTAAATCGGCGAGCCTTCGGGCCAATGCTATCGAACGTCCGGTCTTTCGTTGGAGGGCTAATGAATGAACGAGGAGAGTATCGACGCCTTCCAGTTGCCCAAGATCCCACCGGAGGAAGGCCGCATCGTAGTAGAGATTTGCATATTTCGGGTCGGTCTGAAGCTGAAGGCGCTGTATCATGGTCAGTGCGCTATCCAGGGAATGCTTCGCTTCTTCGGGTTCGCTATCCTCAAGGAATTTTCCGCGCAGGATGTATTGATCGATGGTAATTGCATGCCCTGCAGGGTAAAGCCGATGCGACATCCCGAGCGCCGAATCAACTATGGGCAATCCTGTTTCAAAGTCATCCTTCCAATAATAATTCCATGCAAGAAAGGTGTAGCAGGAGTCCAACAACGGGTGATCGGCATCTGAAATATTGTCCTGTACGATCTCGAGTGCTTCGAGCAGCAGAATGAGAGACGAATCGACATTGTCGTTGTGCTCGGGATTGGCCATCTGCAACAGCCGGGAAACTTGGGCGGAATCCCGTTTTGAATTGAAGTAGGTGCTGTATTGGACAGGAGGGCTGGACTGCACCTCCGTCTGCTGGGCAACGGATGAACCGGCGAGCAGCACAAACACACCAACCAGGTGAATTGCTATCACTCTCATGGTAGACCTGCATGAACCGTGGGTGGACACTCCTATCAACATAAAAAAACTGGACAAACCAGGAAAGAATTGTCCTTGATAGCGGAGGCCGCAGGTTGGTTAGGCACGTACGCCCTGTGCATGGCAAGCCCAACCCTATGTTAGAGGAAGAATTGGGTCTATTCCCGGCGCTCGCCGTACGCACGGAGCGCGTGGGTTTTATCGGCATCCCGTCTAGATTGTCCATTGTGTCCATGAGGCGCACAGGACGTCAATCATGAACACGATGGACTTTATGGACAGTATGTAGGTTCTCTGCGAGCGTATTCATTCCTAAGCTGAATTCTTCTCTGAGCAGGTGTGGCTTTTGCCCCAACGCCTGTTCCCACCCCGATCCAGCGCGCTATTTTATAGCGCTGGATCGACCCTCCCAACCCTTCGGCTTCGCTCAGGGCAGGCAGGAGGGTATGCCGCACAGTCCCCGGGCGGGCAACGCCCGCCAGACGCGCGGGGCCGTTCAGAAGATCGTATTGATAGCTTTCTGTATCCTACCGAAGAATCACCTTTTGCACAGCCCTTTCGGTTCCTGCATTCAGAACCACTGAATACACTCCCGCGGGCAATCCGGTCAGATCGAGCCGTTCGCTGTGTGTGCCCCGCTGCATCGTTCCCTGATGCAGGGTTCTGACTTTGCGCCCAAGCTGATCGTAGACCGCAATCGTGATAGTACCTGCGGTTTCCAGCGAGTACGTTAGTGAAACGCTTCCTGCGGCTGGATTGGGATATACAGGATGCAACAATGCAGTGGAAGCCGATGGAATTTCTTCGATACCCGTTGTAACAAGCAGGCGATAGATACTTATCCCGCTATTCTGACTCGCAACATATAGCGTATCTCCGATAAGCCGTACACGATAGGCTTTCACATGCAAGTCATCTTCAAACAGGACTTCAGGACTAGCGGGATTGCTGATATCCAGGAGAGCCACCCCCTCGACATTATCGACAAATACAATCCGATCTCCTTCGAAATCGAGATCCCGCGGTTGCGTTCCGAAGGAATGGGATCCCTGTTTCACGGGATTCGTTTTGTCTGTTATATCGACCAATTGGAATCCGGGGTCTTTCGTGAGAACAGCCATGCGATTCCCATCCACTGCAACACAGCGTGTCTGTTCGTTAAACGGAACCAGTGTAAGAGAATCCGGATTTGCTGGATCGGCGACATCGAAGATGACAACGCCGTTGCGATAATCGCAAACATACGCATAGCCGTTGGCGACATCTACATCTTGCGTATTGCTTAGGAACCTGTTTTGATAGACCGGCGCCGGACTTTGAGGATTCGATACGGTAAAAATGTGAAATCCATCCTGATATGCGGCGGCATAGGCATATCCATCTCGATAGATTATCCTTCCGTATCGGAGGCCGTCGTTGTATAGTCCGATAGCTGTGGCGTTGAGCGGATCGGCGGCAGAATTAACGGTAATTCCGCCGTCCCAATGTGCCAGGTACAGGAGCTGATCGTGATAGTCAACACCGTATACGCTGGAGTGTACGGCCATGCTGGCGAGACGAACCGGATAAGTGTGGTCTGATATATCAAGGAAATGAACCCCGCCATCCTGGGCAGTGATGAATACCATATCATCATGAATCTTCATATCCGTGAGAGGTCCTGCAGCAAATAATTTGCTCAGGCGAATCGGATTGAGTTCATCGCTGATATCATACACATGTACACCGGTTTCGTTATCAGCGATGTACGCGACATCGCCATACACCCCAATATCTTCGGTACTCCCGTTTGCGGGATCGATAGAATTGATCAGAGCGGGAATTGCAGGATCGGACAGATCTGCAATGCCCATTCCGTTTGCTGTCAGTCCTATGTACATTCTGTTGCCGTTGCAACGTGCTTTGTAGGCAGGATATTCCACGTCAATGCGTGCGCCGCCTACCGGATTGTGAGGATCGGTGATGTCTACGACTTGAATGCTTTTAGTGGCATCGCAGAGATAGGCATAGTTCCCCTGGATGGCCAGACTTCTCGTATAGCTGTCAGCATCACTGTAGCTGGATACCTCCGCTATGTTAGCCGGATCGGAGATATCGAGAACCAGCAAGCCATATTCCCGATTCGCGATATATGCGAAATCGCCTTCTACTAC
>PABJ01000026.1 GCA_002699105.1 Ectothiorhodospiraceae bacterium
GGGCAAGGGGGTCGACTCGTTGCCATGAAATGGCGCAACGAGTCGGGGGGATCTCTTCACCTATCGAGTGCGAACTCGGAATATAAAAGCTTGCAGACCGCATCGAACTCCGATATGATCTCCAGATTCGTATAGCGCAGAACCTTGAGGTCATACAACTCTAACGTCTTGGTTCGTGTTGAATCCATTTGTTTCCCGACTTCACTGAAATGTTGGCCGCCATCGATTTCAATTACGGTATTTTGTGCTGGAATATAGAAGTCAACAATGTAGTGATCAATCGGCCGCTGACGCAGAACACGTATCGGAAGAGATTTAAGAAACTTCCAGAGTTTCCGCTCTTCAGGTGTTGCATGCTTCCGCAGATTTCTGGCATGTTCAAGAAGTGTTGGGTTGTATGGCAGGAATCCACCTCTATACAAAAGGTTGCGGTCTTTTGCGAGTTGTATGAATTTCTTATTCATGGACTATTACTGGCGATTAGAGCGCTGCGGTGTACTATGTTCCGAAAATGATCCCCCCTCGCTCCCCCCTTGCCCGTCAGCCAAAGGCTGACTCAAGGGGGGATGTAAGAATTTCCACGCACTCGCGCTTTCCACTTCTCTTACCTGACCACCAGCATTGCCGTTTTCTTCTGGCCGTTTGCGAGGATGGAGTAGTAGTATACGCCAGGGGTTAGTCCAGCAGTGGCGAGGCTCTCCGCGTGCTCGCCCGGCTCCACGCGCTTGCTGATGCGGCGGAGCTCACGCCCCAGGGCGTCATGCAGCAGGAGGGTGACGTTACCCGTCGTTGGCAGCGAGTACTTCACCTGCGCGGGGTCGCCGGCGCTTACCGGGTTGGGGTAAGCCGGGGAGAGTGAGAATGAGGAGGGAGTCTGTTCAGTAGGCACAGTAGTGGGGTAATCAAATTTCGCATGGATTACGCCGCCAACAGTTGCGATGTAGACGTATGGACCATTACTCGTGAAGTGATAAAATGGCGAAATGGTGCCATCGCTGTAGTGCCCCAGAACTTCGGGCATTTCCGGATTGCTAATATCCAGCAAGTAGAGGATTCCGGCGTCGGATAAGGCGTAGAGACGTTCGCCATCCATTTCAAAGCGGTTTATATAGATCACATCAGGGACGGAATAGACTTTATGAAGCCTGTAGTTTTCTCCCCACTGGTATATTTCCAATCCATTCCCCCCAATATAGAGATAGTCGCCAACAGGTTGGTACGATTCAGCTGCCAAAGGCTCTGGCCAATATAAGAAGTGCATCTCGAATGCAAGCGTTTCGTCATGTTTGTACATCCAAACCGATCCTTGGTCGTGCAGGGCGAAACCGTCTAAAAAATATGTATCTGGTGATTTGCCGGAATATGTAGGCCATGAACTCATGTAAGAGCCTGCAAGTCTTACCGCCTCGCAAGGGTTGGAAATATCATAAACGTAAACGCTGTCCGCGGAGTTGACATACAGTAAGTCCTCCCGTATGTCGAGATTCATCAAATCATGTCTTGAATTGATTTCGATGGTATCGCAGATTCGAAGAGCTGTCGGATCTGAGATATCCAGCACTGTTACGCCAATAGTTCCTGAACATTGAAACACATACGGGTAGCGCATGAGCATGTCGCGCGCAATAGTCGGGTCTTCCTCGTTCCAGTACAAAGTGTCGAGCGGGATGGGATTCTCCGGATCGGAGACATCGAATGAGACAAACGCATCGAATGCAGAGGCAACAAGCACCTCATCCGTACCGGCAATACCTGAAGCGCTCCAATTGAGAATAACTCCAAGTTCGGTACAGCCTTTGAGATCTTTAAACCCTTGCGAATGCACAGACGAGGACAGCAACACGAGAGAAGCGCAAAGAATAGTTAAAATCAATGTTTTCATAGTTATGATCCTGTTGTGTGCGAATATCCTGTGTGTATCGAGTCATTTTACAAAGAAATACACACAAATGCGATAGGGTACTCTCTTTTGAATGCTCACGGACGAAAGAAACGGATGGGCAATGTCCATACTGCTACAAATCCACCACGGCGCATCCGCCACGCCGCATCCGCCACGGCGGACCTACGGCCTTCGGCCTACGCGGGAATGACCCTTAGACAGGTTCGGGGCGTGCAAGCAACACCGCAACATCTCGAACCTCTGCGGTTCCTGCATACTCTGAACAATGTCCTTCCGATTGCGCGGGGTAGACGCACGCTTGATTCTGTCTCTGAAATTTTCCCATTTCCCCTCCTTCGACTACGCTCAGGACTTCGCCTGCGGCTTCGCTTTACCATTTCCACTTCTCTTACCGTACTATGAGCATTTCCGTTTTCTTCTGCCCGCTTGCGAGGAGTGAGTAGTAGTACACACCAGGTGTAAGCCCAACAGTTGGGATGCTCTCCGCGTGCTCACCCGGCTCTACGCGCTTGCTGATGCGGCGGAGCTCACGCCCCAGGGCATCATGAAGCAGCAGCGTGATGTTACCTGCTGATGGCAGCGAGTACCGCACTTGGGCTGTGCTGCCGGGGCTTACAGGGTTGGGGTACGCCGGGGAGAGGGAGAAGGAGGCGGCCTGAGGATTCGGAAGACTTGTTTGGGTGCTATCTAACTTGATAATATGCAGCCCAATTGCGCCTGTGGTCATAAACACATATTCCCCATTGATGATCTGCCTATAAAAATAGCCTGCCCATGGATCAAAATACTTGGCGATGAGTTCTGGCTCGAGTGGCTCAGAGATATCATAGACAACGGTGTAGGGAGCCCTGAATGATATGCAATATAAAAGGTTGCCGATTATCTTGAAATCAGCAATAAATGATTCGGTTGTTACAACATTTACTCTCGTGACTGTACCGGGAGCATCGATAGTGAATATCTCGAGGGAATGACCGAAGCCCCGGTACAGTATATTTCCGTGTAGAATGAGGCCTGAGGTTGGTCCATCACTGATCAATACTGAATCTATGGTATGCAATGAGCCATCCGGGAGAATTGTTTTCGTGAGTAAAGATGTTTCGAGGAACCCAACAACGCTAGTGAATAGAACTGTATCTTCACTGATAAAATACCACGGATCGCCTTCTGTGCTTAGTTCGATAGGTGCATTGTAGGGATACGCATTTATTAATAGAGGGGCTTGAGTATCGGCTATCGAAAAAACGCGTGCACTATCCATGGTAAGCACAAAGAGGAGGTCGTTCTTCCTATGCATAGCATGTGCACGACGTTTAAAAACATACGGAACCCGTGATGCGATTTGCAATGAATGAGGATCCGTAATATCGATGGTCAGCAGACCTTCATATGTTGTTGCAAGATGAAGGTAATTCCCATCAATCACCATATCTTGAACCATATCGAATCTTGGGTCGTAATTCCAGTCTATAGTGTCTAGGTAAACTGGGTTGTAAGGGTTCGAAACATCTACACTGAACAGGCTGGCTAAATCACAGAAATAAAGTATGTCATCCTCCAATGCTAATCCGGGGCAGGTCTCATGTTGGAGGACAGTGACCTGTTCTACATTGAAGCTGTTCTGTGAGAAGGTAGTCTGCGGGGCAATTAAGAACAGCAAGGCAAGGCTAGTAGCCAAACAGCAACGGAGTAATGAAGGGGAAACCATGTGCGTCTCGTATAGTGCTAGATGTGTGGAATGTACCTCATCGTGCTGCGAAGATCAAGGGCGTAAATGGCCCCCTTTATTGTCTGATGACGGATTCTCTGGTCGCGCGCGCGGACGAGCAGAGCCCGCTGGGCTCGGCGCTTCCCGGGGCCGAGCGTATCCTTGGGATTCCTGCTTTCGCAGGATTAATCCCGTTCTCCCGTCGCTGTGCATCCGGGGCGATGAGATCGGGACAGGCCTTCAACATCTGGTCGCTTCGAACCTCTGTGGTTTCTGCATGCTCGGAACGGCTGTTCAGATACATATAAATAACCACCACTCTCGGGGTAGGCGTGTAAATTGGTGCATCGTTTGAAGATAATATTGTAGTTGCATCCAAATCCCCCCGTCGAACGCAGCGGGCTGCATTTGACGACCCCCTTGACAAGGGGGTGAATATCCCATGCTCGCGCTCCACACGCACACCCCCTCTATACAACAAACGGGCGCTCTGTTGAGAGCGCCCCGTTGAGACGGATACGGTGATATCCATCAGAGAATGATGCGGTATTTATGCGGTCTTCAGTGCGCCTTGCTCGGCGAATTCGCGGCCGGCGCGGAGCGCGGCAATGTTGCCTTCTACAACCTTTTCGCCCTTGCGCTCGAAGATAACGCGGATGCCCTGTTCGAGGAGGTCGTACTCCAGCGGCAGGTGCGGTGTCGCAGCGCCGAGGATGACGATGTTCATCGCGCGGGCAGAGGCAACCTTCCGGGCAATGCCGTCGCCATCGAGGAGTACCGCGTTGGAAAGCGAATCCAGCCGCTGCCAGATCTTCTCCTGCTCGGGGTAGTCGACGATGTTCACGACCGGGGTCTTATTTGCGATCACCCAGCCCTCGGGGGATAGGAACGATAGATAGCGCAGGGCTTCCATCGGCTCGACCGACATGATGATATCCGCCTTGCCCTCGGGGATGAGGGCGGAGTAGATTTCGCGGTCCGAGATGCGGAGGTGGCTCTGCACGTCGCCGCCGCGCTGGCTCATGCCGTGCACTTCGCTCTGCTTGAGATAGAGGCCTTTTTCGACGGCTGCATATCCGACGATCGTTGCGATGGTCAGGATACCCTGTCCGCCGACGCCTGCAAGAATGATATCGGATTTCATTTCGGCACATCTCCTGCTGTTTTCTTCTTATTCTGCCCAATCGTCATAATGCATTCGCGGCGTTCGATGATGACCGAGACGCCATTGTATGCGAGCTCGCGCTTGATGATATCGGTATTTTCTTCGTGGTATTTCTTCAGCGGCTCTACAACGACCATGTGCTCAGGATCGACGCCGAGACCGAGGACGATATCGTCGAGTCTGCCGGTTGCCGAGGAAGCCTGTCCGCCGGTCATGCCGGTGGTGCCGTTATCCACAATGATCACCGTCACGGGGGTGTTCTCCGCGACGCAGTCGAGAAGTCCCGTCATACCGCTGTGGGTAAAGGTGCTGTCTCCGATGACTGCGACCGAGGGAATGAGGCCAGCATCCGCGGCGCCCTTCGCCATGGTGATTGATGCGCCCATATCAACGCAGCTGTTGATGGAGTTAAACGGCGGCAGCGCGCCCAGCGTGTAGCAGCCGATATCCGAGAAGACGCGGCCTTCATCCAGCGTGGCGAGCGCTTCGTTCAGCGCATTGTAGCTATCGACATGCGGACAGCCGGCGCAGAGCTTCGGCGGGCGGGGACTGAGGAGCTCTTTTTCCGCTTCGCCCGTCTGCACTTCCATTTTAAGCGCGCGCGCAACGATGTTCGGATTGAGTTCGCCTGCGCGGGGGATCGTGCCGTCCAAACGACCGAAGATCTTCTTGCCGCTATCCATGAATCCGCGGAGCTGCTCTTCGACGAACGGCATGCCGTCTTCGATGACGAGGATCGTCTCGCATTCCGCGAACATCCGCTGAATCATTGCCTTCGGCAGCGGGTACTGGCTGATCTTGAGCACGGGGTAGGGGCAGCCTTCCGGGTAGTTTTCCATCAGGTAGTTATAGCCGATACCGCATGCGATGATGCCGAGCGCCTTGTTTTCGGCGTCGGTGTAGGTGTTGAACGGACTGTTATCCGATGCCTCTTCGAACGCGGCCTGCTTGCCGAGCAGATCCTGGTAGTTTTTCCGTGCGATGGAGGGCAGCAGTACGAACTGGCGCTTGTTTTGCGGCAGGCGGAGCTCGTTCTGCGCTTTGGGCTCTACGGTTGCGACGCCGGAACGCGAGTGCGCGAGGCGGGTCGTGAGCCGCAGCAGCACGGGCGTACCGAGCTTTTCGCTCATATCGAAGCCGTAGCCCATGGCGTCGTAGGCTTCCTGCTGGTTGCTTGGTTCGAGGGTCGGGATAAGTGCAAACTTCCCGTAGAAGCGGCTATCCTGCTCGTTCTGCGAGCTGTGCATGGAGGGATCGTCGGCGGAGACGACGATGAGTCCGCCGTTCGCGCCCGTCACGCCTGCGTTCACGAATCCATCCGCGGCCACGTTCAGTCCGACGTGCTTCATACACGCCATTGCGCGTTTGCCTGCGTAGCTCATTCCGAGTGCGGCTTCCATGGCGGTTTTTTCGTTTGCGCTCCACTGGGAGTGCACGCCGGATTCCTGCGCCTGCCTGGAATGCTGAATGTATTCGGTGATTTCGGTGGAGGGGGTTCCTGGGTACGCATAGACACCCGAAAGCCCGGCGTCGAGCGCGCCTTGCGCTATCGCTTCATCGCCGAGCAATAACATCCGTTTCATGTGCGTTCCTTTCTATCAGTATGTGCGTAAAACGTCCGTCGATCTATCGGAGCGAGCGTGCTGTGAGTTCAGCTCGCAGCGCCTTTGTACTCGGCGGGCCGCGAGGCCTCCGCGCCGCTTGCGCAGGGGACTTGCAGCACCCCGATCAACCTCAAATATAGCGAATCAGACCTCTATATCCTAGAGAAATCGGACAAGAAAGGTAGGGAATGGGGGGAGGGGTGGGAAAGGAGTAGTGGAATGGCTATTTTTCCACGTACACAATGGTAGTCGAACGCCAGAGGAGTAGCTATTTCATGAACAAGTACATCTTAGCTTGTCAAAAAGAGCATGAAGCTTTTTTACAACGGTGGCCCATAGATGAGGTCCATCGACTGACATTGAAGGACTACGTAGATGTGGGCAATCCAGATACGTTCTGCCAGTGGGTCGAGAGTAAGACAAAGTCACTGGGTGGAATACGCGGTGCATTCTCCCGTAAGTTTGGGATCTGGAAGAGGGCAGACACATCGAAACAGATACCAAACTTCAATAATGACGTTGAGTATACATGGATACCTGAATTTGGTGAAACTCGGGATGAAGCGTTTGAGAATGTGAAATCAGAGGTTCTACAGATAATCGAAGCCGCGAGGGATAAAGATTATTCTACAATAGATGGCTTTACACTGGATAATATATTCAAGTGGAAAGTGGCATATCTCTACTCCGATGACAGATTAGTGCCGATATATTCAACCAACGTACTTCAACAAATCGCTAAGCATTATGGTAGTACGAGAACCGGTGATGTACCTATTTCAGAGATTCAAGCAATGATGATGGAAAGAAAACCATCTGCTGTGAATATCCATGAATATGCAGCAAAGTTAGTCAGTCAATTTGGTGACTCTCGAGAATCAAATATGACTGAACCCCAGCGTCCATATTGGTTTGTCGGTGCGGCCATCGGGGGGAATGACGACAAGAGCGAGGAGTTTGTTGAAAAAGGAATATGGTTGACAGACAATACGTCGATTGGTGAAAAGGTCAACATGATCAAAGCAGGAGATCGAATCGCTATTAAATCTGTCTACGTCAAGAAGCACGACCTTCCCTTCGACAATCAAGGACTTCCAGTTTCCACTATGGCTATTAAAGCAATCGGAACTGTCCTGAAGAATCACCAAGATGGAAGAAGTCTGGATGTGGATTGGACGCCGGTAGTGCCTCTTCGGGAGTGGTACTTCTTTACTTTCTTCAAGACGATCTGGAAGGTAAAACCAGGAAAGCCAGCTGCGAATAAACTAATTGAGTTCACGTTTGATGACAAAGAACAAGATTATGACTGGTTCCTGAACGAACCATATTGGAAAGGGCGGTATTCAAGCACCGAAGAATCAGAAACTGAAGGCGAAGCAGAGGAGTATACCGTTGAGTCTATTGTGGAAGAAGGTTGTTTCCTTTCAGAGGATAGGTTGAACGATATTCTCGACAGGTTGCAGTCGAAGAAGAACATCATACTTCAGGGACCTCCGGGGACAGGAAAAACATGGCTGGCAAAACGCATAGGATACGCTTTGATCGGAGAAGTCGATGAGAGTAGGATATTCGCAGTTCAATTCCATCCAAATCTTTCGTATGAGGACTTTGTTCGTGGTTATAGGCCTTCGGGAGATGGCCGTTTGTCAATCGTAGATGGCCCGTTACTAAACCTTGCAAAGCTAGCACAAGACGACCCGGAGAATGACTATGTGCTGGTGATTGAGGAAATAAACCGAGGGAATCCGGCTCAAATATTTGGAGAGATGTTGACACTACTTGAGGCAGATAAACGGATAGAGTCAGAAGCACTGTCGCTCTGCTATAGTACTGCAGATACCGAACGGGTTTATATTCCGAACAATCTCTACGTAATTGGAACAATGAATATCGCTGACAGATCTATCGCTTTGGTTGATTTGGCTTTACGGCGAAGGTTCGCTTTTATTACACTTGAACCTGAGTTCGGTGATGTTTGGCGCGCGTGGCTGGTCGATGAATTTGGACTGGAGAATAGCACAGTGTTGGAGATTGGGAACCGATTGGTTTCCTTGAACGATATGATAGGACAAGATCCGAATCTTGGGCCACAGTTCAAAATTGGTCATAGTTACTTCACCCCTGGTATAAGTGATGAAGTTGGTGATACACTTGCATGGTACGAATCAATCGTAGAGACCGAGATAGTTCCTCTGTTGCAAGAGTATTGGTTCGACAATGCCGGAGAAGTGAAGAAGGCCCGAAATAACTTGCTGACCAATTTATAGCTATGGATGAAGCTTCAACAAACGTTGTGAGCAAGGGACCTGTTGGCTTTGTCGGACGGATTCCAGTAAGAAATCTTTGGCTTTTGATGCTCTATGCTTCAAATCTTGTGCGGTATCTCAAGGATAATCGTCACTCAGTGGAGGAGTCGCCTGACGAGTTACCTGATCTGATTGCAGAGCTACTGAGTGCCGCTGTCCATCGTAGATTGAGGCGAAATCTTACATTGGGCTACAGACAGAGTCGCACCATACTTTCCAGAATTCGTGGTAGAGTTGATATACTAGGGACGGAGAGGAAGCTACTGCTCGCGCGTGGAAGACTGGAGTGTGTGTTTGATGAACTCGTGTATGATACCCCAAGAAACAGGTATATTCTGGCTGCACTATTGAAATTGTCCGGTAATGTACAGTCTACTCAACTCGGAGGGAGATGTCGTACACTCGCCACCATTATGAGACGTATGGGTGTTAGTAGTGAAAAGCCATCACGAGAACATCTATCGTTGAATCAATATGGAAGACATGATGCTGAGGATAGAAGGCTCATGGAGCTCTCGGCTTTGGCATTTGAGCTTGCTCTGCCAACTGAAGAGGCTGGTTTCCGAGACTTACCCTCACCGTTAAAGGAGAAAGAATATGTGCAGAAGCTATACGAAAAGGCGGTAGCTGGATTTTACCGGAACTACCTACTGCACACCCAGTGGAATGTTATGGCGGGCAGGACTTTTGGTTGGAATTGGACAGAAAGAAGTCAGGGGATCGAAAAAATACTACCCATTATGAAGACCGATATAGAGATTATCAACCCAAGCTCTCAACAGCATATTATTATCGACACAAAATTCACAGAGATCGTAGAGAAGGGGCGCTTTAATGAGGCACGGTTGAAGAGTAAGCATATATATCAGATATATGCGTATATTCGTTCTAAAGAGCTGCAAGGTGATCCTATGTCCATGAATTCAACTGGTATACTTCTATATCCCTCGATAGGAACGACGATTGATGAGTCGGTAGTTATTCAAGGTCATAGATTTCGCTATGCTACGCTAGACTTGGCAGCTTCCCCTGTATCAATACGCCAGCAATTGATAACTCTGTTCGATACCTCTACTCCACCTTCCCCTTAATCTCCCCGTACCCGCAGGGCTCTATGCCGATGGCTTTGAGGCGGGACAGCCCGATGGACTTGGAATCGCTGCAGTGCTGATCGATAAGTGGGGTAGGTACGACGTAGAAATCCCATTGATCGAGATTGAGGGGATCGATTGTCGACTGGTCTTTGTGCTTCAGGTGACAAAACACATAGAAATCCGAGTGACGAGCTATCTGATCTCTCCATTCGTTGGTATCATCGTCCCAATAGTACGTCTTAGGTATTCCAAAAATGATTGCAGAATACTTCCGCTGCGGCCAGGTCTGAATATAGGCGGAGGATTTCACTTCGATCTTTTTGCCATCTTTCGTCTCGAGGTCGTACGGCGCCCATTTATAACGGACTGCATCGTCCATGTCGATACCCAATGCGCACGCAACGATGTATTCGGCGAGTATTCCGCGCTGTGCATTGCCCACCAGCGTCGATCCGGACCAGCGCCAGAAATCAAGAACGGTGTGTGGGGTGGCATTGCCGCCACTGATCAGCTCTTCCTCGCCGGTGAGGCGAACAGGTTCGATAGCAGGGTAGATGAAGGCCTTATCCATAAGTGTACCCGGTGATGATGGATCAGGGTAAGGATACGAATCCCCGGGAATAAACTCAATGCCCGGCTGTGTTGGCTTGGACCGCGGTTAATGCCAGTAGGTTTGTGCCCACCCGGATTCGCTGCAAAACTTTGTTTCAGCGAATCCACCCTCCCAACCCTTCGGCTTCGCTCAGGGCAGGCGGGAGGGTATGCCTGTAAATCCATATCTCCTAGAACGGCACCTTCACACGGCTTTTCAATCCGATCTGCTGCAGGCGGATGCGGAGTACGGGCAGGGTGACCTTGTACCAGTCGGCGAGCACGGTAAGCGAGGCACGGCGCAGATCGGCAAGGATCCACTCGTGCGGCATGAGCAGGCAAGCGCTGAACGTATTGCAGCTCAGTTCGTGGTAGTCCGGCGGCAGGATGTAGTGCCCCAGCTCGTGCCCGAGATAGAACCGCCTCCGCTGCTCGGACATCGGGCGGATGTAGATGGTCTTTGTCAGCCGGTCGAACAGCGCCGGGGCCAGCTTCAGCGGGCGCTCGACGATCTCGATACCGTAATTCGCGATGATGCGCTCTATCGCGACCGGCCTGCGCGTGATTCCGTGCTGGCGCAGCAGTCCCTCCGTAAGCCTGCACGCCTTCATGTACCCTGATCGCACAGGATGATACTGCATTCTCTTTCTCCTCCCAGAAGTTAGCGAAATGTCTAACTAAAAAACGAAATTTCCCCGATACATGCAAGCGGAAAATTCTCAGAACCACCGCACTGCGGAAAATTCCCCTAAATCGTTGGAAATGAACAAGTTTAGCGGACTCGGTGAAACAAAATGCCCGGTTTGCGCGTTATTAATGGGGACAGCGTTGTGACCTTTTTGCCGCTTGCGCTGTCATATAGACAACGCCCCGGTTGCATGTCGGGGAGGCGACACAGAACAGAGGTTCGCCATCCAAATTGCATTTTCGGCCAAGGTACATATACTATAGTATTGACTTGTATCCCGGTTAAGACGTATACTTAGGTTACGATCGAATATTCTATCACTCCGCTCAGAACGGAACGCGTATGAAACATATACAGATACAGCTTCTCACAGTTTTTGGAATCCTCGTCCTGGCAGCGACAGCTTCTGCGCAGGTCTTCACCGTGAGCGCGAACAGCGCCGAAAAGCAAGGGGACGTCGATTCGTTCCTCGAGCCGTACGTCATGGTGACGAACAACACCGCGGATTACCTGAACCTGAAAATCACCGTCACGAACCACACGCTTCCGGAAGGCTGGACGATCTCGATGTGCCTCGTGAACTGCTTCGCTCCCGGCGTGCTCGATGCAACCGATCAGATGCCGCCGAGCAGCACACATCCGTTGAAGTTTATCGTGACCACAGGCTCCGAGCCGGCAAGCGGTACGATTACGGTTTCGCTCTCCGATCCTTCCGATCCATTCGGCGGGGAGACGATCGTCTTCCATGTCTCGACGACGACAACCGGACTCGACGAAATCAGCGTAGCGCGCGCATTGACGCTTGCACAAAACTATCCGAACCCGTTTTCGCTCAGCGAACGCAACAGCACGGCGATCTCCTACAGCATCCCGAAGAACGCCCGCGCATCGCTGAAGATCTACAACCTGCTCGGTAAAGAAGTACGGACGCTGTTCCAAGAGAACAGACTCTCCGGGCTTTATACCACGATCTGGGACGGCCGCAATCAGAGCGGTAACCTGGTTCCGCCGGGCATCTACGTCTACAAGCTGACGGCAGGCAACCAAACGCAGACCCGCCGCATGCTGCTGACGCGCTAAAGCGCACGTTTCATACGCAAGAATGTAGGGCAGTCATTTTTGACTGCCCTCTTTTGTTTGAAAGCTGTATCTTGCGTGCTGGATGAACGATGTACGATATGAATTCGATATGAACAGCAGACGACTTCTCACACTTCTGACCTATATCGCCCTGGGAATCGGGGCCAGCGGATGCTCGACGCTCCTCCGCATGCCGGAGCCTCCGGCTGGCGCTGCGGCGTACCGCCCCGGCACGGCAGGTCCGCAGCCCGCAGGCATATTGCTGACGACGCACAGCGGCTCGCGGCTGCACTTCCGCGACGGCTGGTCGCTGACATGGTCGGGCGTTGCCGGTTCGGCGGATCTTCTCGATGACGGCGCCCCCGGCGCGTATACGGATACGACGATTTCCTACTACGAGGTGAAACAGACCACCGGCACCGGACGGCACAATACCATGCGCCAGTTCCTGCTCACCATCCTGGGCGTGATCCTCATCATCGGCCTTGCGGCCATTATTTTGTATGCAGCGTTTATTGCCACCGACAGGTAGCGCCCTCCGGATTGCCCGCCTCACCGTCCTTCTCGCCGCGGTCTTTCTTTCGGGCTGCGGGGTCACGAGCTTCTACGTCCCGGTTCAGCGCCCGATGGAGATCAACCTTACCCGCATGCAGCGCATCGGCGTTGCGGTAGCCATCGTCAATCGCGACTCTGTCAACGTGCAGTTTTCCGAAGAAGCGCTCACCGGGCTCTACACCGATCTGTTCCGCAAGGATGGACGCCACACCTGGGTGCCCGTTCTTCCCTACGATGCCAACCCGCTGTTCGAAATCCTCTCGCAGGATTCGCTGCGCAAGGGCGACCTGAGCGCGCTCCGCGAGAAATACGAGCTCGACGGGCTGATAGCAGGGGAGGTAGATCTCATGCGCTACACCGAAGAGGTGGTCGCAGCCGAGGTGAAGCAAAGCGATAATCCCGATGCGAAGAAATACGTGCGAATGGGACTCATGGAGATGTCGATTTTCCTGCGGGTGTACGACATGGCCGATGAGGCATTCATCTGGTCGGGCGGCGCGTACCATAATGTGCGCGATGAGAAGCGTTCGCTGCTGCCCGTGCCGCCCTCGCTGAATGTGGACGGAATGCTCCGGGAGACGGCCGCATATCTTGTCGATGAGTTCCTCGAACTCACCCGCGTGATTACCGAGCGGCGCATCGTTACCTTCCTCACCGACGGCGAGTTTCCGGAAATCAAGCACGGGATCGAAAAAGCGAAAGCAGGGGAGTGGAACGAAGCCGCGGCGCTCTTCAAGAAACTGGCCGAGGAAAACCCGCTTGCCGAAGAGGCCGATAAGCTCTGGTATAATCTGGGCGTGGCGTATCAGTTCGGGGGAGATTTCCGCAGTGCGATAGAAAGCTACGAACGTGCACAGGCGATAGAAAACAGCAAACGCTACGAATACGCCATCGAAGACTGTCTCAAAATGGAGCAGGAATACCTCCAGCTCATCGAATTGAACAGGGAATAAGAAGCTTGTCTTAGAACTGGACACTCGAATCCCACACGTCCATGCGCTGTGTTTACAGAAAAGTGCTCACTAGTAGGCTCATTTTGGCGGATTTTCGAGGCGAATTGGGGCGATTTCAGCGCAATGTCGACGTTCGGACAAATCGGTATCGCCTCGTGGCACGCGAATTGCGCGATTCCGGGCAGGTGATCGGCGTTCATGGAGGGCTTTCCGGAAGATCGGCGGCGTCTGCCTCGTGAAGCGGCAATTCAATGCCATCGAATGCTCGCATGGTCATTGCGCAGATCACTCGCGTCGAGCGGTAGGTGGAACCCGGAAGGGGAATACCATTGTATTTTATATATGATACCGTGAGCAGCCGCTGTATGGCGGTGAACGCCCGGTAGCGGCCCAGAGAAGAAATCAGTTTACGTTTTATTAGAGTAGTAGAGGCATCAATGTCCACCAAAGCACTGCTATGTGCTCTTGCGTTTTTACCCTTGTTCGCAGCAGGGGCGCAGAATGTGGTAACCACGAAGATGGAAGGGTTGACCCATTACGAGCATAAGTTCAAGGATATCCACGAGCTTGGTACGGTCTCCGATCCGTATCCCCAGGTCCAGGTGTATTGCCGCAGCGGCAACCAGGGTATCATGATCATGAAGCTTATCGTCACGCTCCGTAACGAGCAGCCCTGTTGTTCAGAGATCGATATCCCGCGCCTGTTAATGGACGGGAAGGTGTACCAGAGCACCGCTGTGACCTACGAGGAGTTCCCGCTGAATGAAGGCGTGCTGGAGACGTTCGAGTTTTACCTCTCGAATCCATTCCTCGATAAGCTCGTCAGCAGTGCCGACGTCGTGATCGAAATCAAGGATATGCAGTTCAACTACCCGATGGCGCTCCGCCAGGACTACAACGATATTATCGGCGCGGCAACGCCGCAGGAAGCCGGCACCACTGATGGTACCGACGCGACCTACCAGGTGAAATAACCTCCGCACAGAACGCGTTTCCCCAAACGGCATCCCATCGGGATGCCGTTTGCTGTTAGGCCACGCCCGCCTACCACCCGCGGGGCGTGCCTGCAACACGCCCCGGCGCATCTGCGACCCCTCTTGAGTCGAGTGACGTCGCAGACGGCACTCGGCGGACAAGGGGGGTGACTCGCCGCATACCTTCTTCAGCGGCGAGTCGGGGGAATTCTTCTCTGCACAGCCGTTTCGAGGATGCAGGAACTTCAGAGGTTCGAGGTGAAGCCACGCACAGCCCCGGGCGGCCGGAGGCCGCAACACGCGGAGCGTGTGTATTTACCGGCATCCTGTCGATATTGTCAATTGTGTCCACATGCGTACCGGACGTTCTCTATGGACACGATGGACTGTATGGACAGCATTTGATTCACTTGGAGCCGTCCGTTTTTCAGCGCCGCTCGGGCGCTGGAAGTAGATCATGAATTCCAGTCAGGTTGCCGCATCGTGTCCAGATTGTCCATGTTGTCCATACATGGTGGTCAGGGCTTTCATCCAAGCCGAGCTGGAGCTCAGCCATCCGGGCGCGTTCTACTGGCAGGGTTCGAAGTCGGCAATTTGGGCGGGCTAAGCCAACGGCTTTTGCGGGCATGAGGAGATTGAGAGTTAAATCCGTACCGACTTTCCCCTAAGAGGGGAAAGTCCTCGACGCTATAATCTTCTGCGTCGAGGGATAGGGGTCAGCACGAAGCGCTGCGCAGAGATCCCCCTGACTCGTTGCGCCATTATATGGCAACGAGTCGACCCCTACGCCACGGCGCACTTTCAGCCTTGTCCGACAATCGACGCGGCAAGCCGTAGCGTCGATCGCCTCAAGAGGGGAAAGAAACGACACGGCACCGCACCGTGCCGCCGCGTCACTCACTCTTCACCTGTCTGCCGCGGAGGACGACAACGTCTCTGATGGTAGGGCTGATTTCACCGCACACGAATAGCACACTATCGATAAATGTCATCGCGTTAATCCTTCTGAATCCCGGAACTTGTTGCTGCATTTCATTCCAGAGATGTTTTGTCGTACTGCCATTGTAATGCCAGAAGTTAGAAAGCTGCCAACCAATGAAAGTGTTATCCTTTGTACCGGCAATGAGTGAACCGCCAACATCCAGAATTTTTTGCCATTCACCTTCTTGCCAGAGGAACGTACTGCTGAGTCCTGTAGCCAGGACATTCTCTTCGTTTTCGAATATGCTGTACCCGAATCGATTGGCATCGTAGTCCTTTATTTCTGTCGGAAACGAATCGACAACTACGAACTGCTCATTCTTCCATCTCCACTGCACGGCATTACTTAAGGCATCGGCATGTTTAATCGTGACCAGTTCCAATGTCCCATCCGGAAATTTGTGGATATACTGAGGATAGAACTCGTTGCCTATCGTCTCTGTGCTATCCAGCAGCCATTCCCATTCGGTGCCGTTGTAGCGCTGCACGCCCTGCACCGAGCCGAGGTAAATCTCATCCCGCGCGGCAACATGAACGCAGGTGCGGGGATTTCTATCTCCTTTCGGCCATGGCAGCATTGTAATGTTTCCATCCTCATATGTGATAATCCCTGTATTGACATGCGTACCGTGATACCAACTCGCGAATACGATGTAGCTAGAATCCAATCCATCAACGTCTACGATGTGCCCGCCCAGTGCCGTTCCCAGATTGAGGACACTCCATTCTTCTCCATCCCAGTGCCAACACCGCTCTAATCCGGTTGAATATCCCACCATATACACATTTGTTGCGCTGGTGGCATAGATCGCTTTCGCAGTGAAGAATGCAGGGTCGTTTGTTCCGGGCCGGAACAACGTATCCACCTCCCAGATGAACTCGTGAGAAGTCGTGTCCTTCTGAGTCGGCGGCGGCGGCTCAGTGGGGGTATCGTCCGCACAGCGCTGGAAGGCGAGAAGCAGCAGGGCGGTGGTGGCTATGTAGAGAGCTGTTTTCATGCTGTGTGTTATTGTATATGGAATGGTTTACTCACTCTTCACTTGCCTACCGCGGAGGACGACGACGTCGCGGGACGATTGGTCATATTCCGCGCAGACAAACAACACGCCGTCGATGAACGTAACCGCATTGATCATGGTTATCCTTGGGACGAGCGCAGATATTTCACTCCAAAGGTTCTTCATCGTGCTGCCGTTGTAGTGCCAGAAGTATGTCCAATGCGAACCAATAATCAGATTGTTCATACTCCCGGAAAGATAAATTCCACCTACATCGTGGATCTTAACCCAATCGGAACCACTTCTTTTGAATGTTTTATCGAGCCCGGTTGAGAAAACATCTGATCCGCTTTCGTGAATGCTATACCCGAACCTGTTATCGGGAAATGGGCGAATCTCTGTTGGAAACGAATCGACTACAACGAACCGTTGATCTTCCCATGTCCATCGCACGATATTGCTCAAAGCATTAGCATTTTTTTGCGACACCAGTTCAAGCGTTCCATCCTGGAACTTGTGGATGTATACCGGATAAAACTCGTTGCCTATCGTCTCCGTGCTATCCAGCAGCCATTCCCACTCGGTGCCGTTGTAGCGCTGCACGCCCTGCACCGAGCCGAGGTATATCTCATCCCGCGCTGCAACATGGACGCAGGTTCTCCATTTGTCGCCCAATGGGATGGGTAAGGTCTCAAAATATCCATTGTTGAAAACTCCCATGCTCGAATAACGAGTCCCGCCATAATCTCTGCCTGCCATGACAATGTAGGTTGAATCTACTCCGTCGATATCAACAATATCACCGGCAAGGTAGTCACCTACATTTATGGAAGTCCATTCACTGCCAGCCCAGTGCCAGCAGATGTTATGGTCTGTGGAATACCCAACCATATAGACATTCGTAGCGCTTGTGGCATAGATTGCCTCAGCGGTAAAGAATGCTGGGAAGTTTGTTCCGGGCCGGAACAGCGTATCCACCTCCCAGATGAACGTGTGTGAAGTCGTGTCCTTCTGAGTCGGTGGCGGCGGCTCGGTGGGGGTGTCATCGCTGCACCGCTGGAAAGCGAGAAGCAGCAGTGCGGTGGTGGCTATGACGGTACAGGCTTGGAGGAATCGTTGTATCATCTCAGCGTACCTTTATATATCACTGCCTGCCCAGATACGTTATTGACTCCCGCTGCATAGACATTCCTCTCCGTCACTGTGACCGCATAAAAAACGACTCGATGCTCTTCCGTATATTTATTTGCACTCGTAAACGGGAACAACATCCTCCAGGATATTCCGTTATAGTGAATGAGTGTCTTGAAGTGACCGGCAGCGAAGATATTGTTATGCCCTGTTCCACGCATTGCTTCGATCCAGCCGATCTCATCGGCAAAACTTTCACCCTCTACATAACGCCAATGCGAAGTATCGTTGATCGATCGGATACAAAATCCTCTCCCATTAAATGTGTACAGAGAATCTCCAAACGCATAAATCGCAGATGCACCATATAGATTTGGCGACCACCGAGGGAACGAAAAGCCATCCTTAATTCGGAAAAAAGCACCACGGGCGGGAGGAGTATTCGTATATCCCCCCGTCCAGATTCTGTGGTCGTCCAGGCCGTAGATATCGTTCAACGGGACGTCCGTCCATGTCTCTATCAACCGAAACTGACCGTTGGTGTAGTGGGTGAGAGAACCGTTGCTTCCCGCCAAGTAGATGTTATCCGGGGAAGTCCCCCAAATCTTATATATACTACCTCGCCTCGTTCCTTGAGGCGTGATTTTCTTTAACGTGTCCTTGTGATTCCAAAATTGTAATTGTCCTACCTGGTCGACGGCCAGATTCGTACCATCCTCAAAGAGATAAACAGAAAACAAGGCTTTATAACTCGGCACTCCCCACCAGGTTTTCTCAGCGTTGATGCGGTGGAGCGTCCATTCCTTTCCGTTCCAGTGAACTGCATTGTAATGCTGATCCCATCTTCCCAGGGAGTCGACTTCATGGGCGTGTTCATTGACGATTTCTCCAACAGCCCAGACGCACGTGTCATTGAGTGCATAGATATCTCTAATAACAGAATGATTGGGGCCGGCAGGTCCAAACTCGAACACCTCCCAGGTAATATCGTGGCTGGTGGTATCCTGCTGCTGGTGTACCGCGGTAGTATCGTTGTCATCCGGCGGCGGCTCGGTTGGGGTGTCGTCGCTGCAGCGCTGGAAGGCGAGAAGCAGCAGTGCGGCGGAAAGGAGCGCATAGAGCAAATGAGAAGAGGATTTCATACTGCACCTTTAATAGCGGACGACGAACACCGGAATGTATCGAAAAGAATGGATAGAAGATAGTCCAAAATCCCGCCCTAGTGGATTGTAGAATCGGGTATCTGCACAGGCGTTCCGAGGATGCAGGAACTTCAGAGGTTCGAGGTGAAGCCGCGCCCTCCCGTTGGGAGGGCAGGCCCGTCGCTATCATTCTTTTGCGACGGGTCGGGTGGGCGCAGGCGTTTGTGCGCGTACAGGGGTCCCAGCCAAACGGATGCCGTAGGTTGAAAATCCGCCGTGGAGGGTCCGCCGTGGCGGAGCGCTGAGGGATGGTAAACATGGTGGTACTTGGCTTTCATCCAAAGCCGAGCTGGAGCTCAGCTAAGCCGTCCCGGGGGGCGATCAGAGATCGCCATGCACGCGGGGCGTGCAGAGATTCCGGCTCTGCGGTCACTTCGTGACCTTGTCCGGAATGAGGAGAAGGATTAAACTTTTTTCCCCTAAGAGGGGAAAGTCCTCGACGCTACAATCTTCTGCGTCGAGGGAATGGGGTGCAGCGCAATGCGCTGCACAGCCGTCCGTATGTACCGGGGTGTTCGTCGCAAGAACCAATTCGCGCTTGTCAGCAATTCAGGGCTTTCATCCAAGCCGAGCTGGAGGGCAGCTCAGCCGTCCCGGGGGGGCGATCAGAGATCGCCATACGCGCGAGGCGCGTGGAGATTCCGGTCGTTCGCTAACTCCGATCCGAAGACAATATTGATATGTTTCCAAATCCCCCCGCTGAATCCGGCATCGCCGTATTCAGCGACCCCCTTGACAAGGGGGTCGTCACACGCGCGCGCATGAACTGCGGGGTGGGTTGCGGTGTTGTTCTAGCAAGCAGCGCAGCAAGCGCGTTTATATAGACTAAGCACTTTGCATTATGATACAAGCACTTCGCTCGGCGTTCCATCGGCTGGATCCGCACATAGCCGCATGGATGAGCAAACACGGTATCGCGTTCCTGCGGTACACCCTGGCAATCATCTTCATCTGGTTCGGCGCTCTGAAACCCCTGGGCATCAGTCCGGCGGCGGAGCTCGTCAAAAACACCGTCTACTGGTTCAACGGCGATGACTTCCTCGTCATCCTCGGTGTGTGGGAGGTCCTTATCGGCGTGTTTCTCGTCGTCCCAAAAATGACCCGCGCGGCAATCCTGCTGCTCTTCCTCCAAATGCCCGGTACCATGCTTCCCCTCGTGCTTCTTCCCGAGGTGTGTTTCACGGACTTCCCCTATGGACTTACGCTGGAAGGGCAGTACATCATCAAAAACCTGATCCTCATCAGCGCGGGCATCGTGGTAGGCGGTACCGTCCGGGAGCGGTAGGGCAGTGCTTTGCGGCCTGCGGGAACTACATAGCCTTGGATATGCGTATTGAAGATGTATTTTAGAGACATCATTTATCCATTGTAACATCGTAACCCGGCCGCCAGGCGGCAGGGGATAGGTATAACTGAGCGTAGGAAACCGCATGGCTTCGAAATTGTTCTGGCAGCGTCCGCAGCTGCGAACCGATGAAACCGAAAACAAGGAACGCAAAGCGACGTGGCTCGAGCTCTTCTTCGATCTCGTGTTCGTGGCCGTCGTTGCGCAGCTTTCGCATTCACTTGCTGCCGATACGACCTGGCCCGGCGTCACCAAGTTTGTGCTGCTGTTCGTGCCCGTTTGGTGGGTATGGATAGGAAGCACGTTTTATAACGATAGGTTCGAGACCGACGACGTAAGCCACAGGCTGTTTGCGTATCTGCAGATGATTGCCGTTGCGTCGTTGGCCTTCCATGTGCACGACGGCCTCGGAGCTTCATCGGTCGGATTCGCGATTTCGTACATTGCTGTGCGCGTCATCATCATCGTCATGTGGCTGCGCGGCGGGCATCACAGTCCCGAAGCCAGGCCGCTCACCAACCGCTACGCTATCGGGTTCTCGATCTCAGTCGCGCTGTGGATTGTCTCCATCTTCATTCCGCCGCCTTTCCGGTTCGTTCTTTGGGCCGCCGGTATCCTCATCGATATCATCACCCCGCTGACGACGCTGGAGATTCAGCGCAAGATGCCCAAGCTCAGCACATCGCATCTGCCGGAGCGCTTCGGCCTGTTTACGATCATCGTGCTCGGCGAATCCATCGTGGGCGTTGTTGCCGGCGCATCGGAAACCCACCACATGAGCGTGCCGGTCGCAGTCACGGGCATCCTCGGTCTCGCGCTGTCGTTTTCCATGTGGTGGCTGTACTTCGATAAGGTTGCGAGCAGGAGGGTAAAACCGCATCCCTGGTGGCTTGCAACGTGGGTCTACACGCACCTCTTCCTTGTCCTGTCGCTGACGGGAATCGGCTCGGGCATCCTGAATGTGGTCGCGCACGACGGCGCGATTCTCTCCCAACCGGCGCTCTGGCTCATCTGCGGATCGGTGGCGCTCTCGTTTGTGACGCTAGGACTCTTCGAATTCACCCTCGCCGGTGCGTATGAAAACCCGAAGGCAGCAAAGCGCACGGCAGGCTTCAGGTTTGCAGGCGCTGTGCTCGCGATGGTGACGGGGCTCGTGCTTGGCTCAGCGAGCTCTATCGCCGTAATCTCCGTCCTGGCAGCGCTCGCGATCATCCAAATTGCCCTGATCCTGTTTGAAGGCGATAGCGAGAAAGAAGAAGACATGCCTGAGCTCGCATAGCAGGCAGCTTCCCCGGAATGCGCAACTATTCGGGTGCGTATTTCGTGCAGGAGCAGTCCAGCGGTTGTAATTTCATGCAATCATACGCTTAAAGCATTAAATGAAAAAAAATCCGTAAGCTGTTGATTTTTAATGTGGAATTCTCTATTTAGCACCTGAGAAATCCACCATCGAGCGTGCATTGCCGGGCGGGACTGTCCGGCAGCCGACATTGTGTCGAGGCATCTAGCCCACAAGTCCAGAGGTGCCGAGCCGCTCGAAGTGCTATTTCGCTCTATTCATCGATTCGAACACAAACATATTCACTCTTACTTCTTAACTACTTACGAGGTGATTTAATGAGAAGAGTCCTTACAGCTATCCTGTTACTTATGGTGATGGGACTTGGCGAAGCTTTTGCACAGGAATTCAATTTCGGCGTGCAGCTTCGCGAACGGTCGGAATTCGACGCCAAGGAGTTTTCCCTTAGCGGCGGTGACGGCGGTTCCAACTACCTTGATGTCTATCATTACCTCCGTACCCGTTTCCGCGCAGATGCGACGGTAAACGAGCACGTGAACGTTGTCGTCGAACTGCAGGATTCCCGCAAGTTCGGTACCGAAGGCGGTACGCTGAACGACGGTTTCCACGATGGCGATGAGCACTCGAATGCATTCGATGTCCGCCAGGCGTTTGTGCACATGCGCCGGATCAACAATACGGCTGTCGATGCAAAGGTCGGCCGCATGGTCCTCAGCTATGCGAATCAGCGTCTCCTCGGAGCGATCGACTGGAATAACTTCGGTCAGAGCTTCGACGGCGGTGTGCTGACGTTCCACATGAAGAACGCCAGCCTTGACATTATCGGCGCAGCGGTAGACCGCAACGACAACACGATCCGCCACATCCGCGATGAGTTCCTCGCAGGCGCGTGGTTCACATGGAATCCCATGGCAGACCAGACGACCGTGCAGGTATTCTACCTCTACACCAACCCGATGAGTATGGGTATGGACAGCAGAATGTGGCTCCACACGCCCGGTATCTATGTCTCCGGCGAAACCAACGGCTTCGACTATGCAGTCGACGGTGCGTTCCAGTTCGGCGAATTCCCGAACGTCAAGCTCCAGGACGGCGAATCCACGCTCGGCATCTCGGCATATATGGCCGGTGTGCGCGCTGGTTATACGCTCCCCGGTAACGCCAACTTCCGTATCGGCGCTGGTGTGGATATTCTTTCCGGCGACGACCCGGCAGGCGAAGGCGAAGAGGACGACAGCTTCGGCGCGTTCAACACGCTGTTCGCAACGAACCACAAGTTCTACGGGCACATGGACTACTTCCCGGGCGCCATCGGCGACCTCGGCCTGATGGATATCATCGTACAGCTTAGCGCAGAGCCGCGCGAAAACTTCCGCGTTGGCGCAGATTTCCACATGTTCAGCATCATGGTCGATCCGGCTGACTTCCCCGGCAACGAGGATACGGAAATCGAGACGAACATCGGTATGGAGCTCGATCTCTACACGCAGTTCCAGGTGGTGGATGCTGTCTGGTCGCAAGTCGGTGTTTCGGTGATCGATCTCGCCGACCGCGTAAACCGTCCGGTCCTCCGCGGCCTGAACAAGACGAACAAGTGGGCATACATCATGCTCATGGTCAACGTCTAAGTCGAAATACCTTACTACGTACAGCAGACGCCCGGGCTTCCCGGGCGTTTGTTATTACCCCGCCGCGCTCGCCGCAATTCACTCCCCGAAAAGCGTCACAAACTTGTTGCACTGCCTGTGCTTCCTCTCGTGGTTTTCCATGTTTTTGCGATTGTTTTCTGCGATTTCGCGTCGAAATGCACGTTATGGGAATGTTACCATGAAAATAATTGCGATAAAATGCATCCGGATTGATCTCAGGCGTATCTGCAAATCGTCAATAACGACGGGCATATTGTCGGATAAGCCCATTTTTTCGCGCAAATACGCCGATTTCAGGACATTTCGCTCGTTTGACAATGATGAAAATTCGGGCGTACATTTGCGCATTCCCAAAAACAAAACCTTTACGCCGGTCCTGCCGCAATGGCTGGAAACCTGAAGAGGAGGAACTGTAGATATTCACGCGAGGGATACGCGTCTACAGGCACGGCACTGAGAACAGGAATTCAATTGTCTTGCCGGGTGCATTAGCCCCCGGATAGAGATATTAAACTCATAAGGAGATCCTCTCGATGAAAAATATCCTCATTGTCCTATCCGAATACGGCTTTTGGGGCGAAGAGCTGGTCGGACCGCTGGAAGTGCTGGAGGAGCGCGGATACAAGTGCGACTTCATGACACCGAACGGTGTGCGGCCGCGCGCCCTGCCCGTCAGCATGGATACGACATTTAACGATCCTCCGCTCGATCGCTGCGTGACCAACGAATACTACGCGCAGAAAACCAAAGAGATCGACGAGTCCGACCGCCTCAAGAATCCCATCAGTCTTGCCGGCTGGTTCCCCGAGCGTCCGTACTTCAGCGCACAGAACTACCTGCGCGAACTCGAGAAGTACAACGATGCAGTGGACGCCGCACAGGCAGAGCTCGAAAAGTACGATGCGCTTCTGCTCGTCGGCGGAAGCGGCCCGATTGTGGATATGGTCAATAACCAGCGTCTCCACGATGTGATCCTCGGCTTCTACAAGATGAACAAGCCCATCGCTGCCGAGTGCTACGGCGTTACCTGCCTCGCATTTGCCCGCGACTGGTACACCCGCGAAAGCATCATCGCAGGAAAGCATGTCACAGGCCATCCGCTCGAATACGACTACCACGACGGTACCGGGTTCTTCGACGCAGCGAAGGGCGACTGGGTCGATTTCAACATGGGACCACCCCCGTATCCGCTGGAGCACATCCTCCGCGATGCCACGAAGCCGGGTGGCGCATATCACAGCGGCGTGGGCCGGAAGATCAGCGCGCTGGTGGACTATCCGTTCATCACGAGCCGTTCGACGGCATCCTCGCGCAAGTGCGGCGAACTCATGGTGGAAGTGCTTGAAAACGGCATGAAATCGTACGGCTGGTAATAGACCGCCGCACGAACGACGTCTGAACGATTCCGGCGGGAGCCCCGCGCTCCCGCCGATTTTCTCTCTCAACGAGTCTGTTACATAACAATTCGCACCAAGGAGCGACATGGCCGGTAAAACTGGACGCTACGCTATTATCGAACAATTCCTCGCCGACGGCATTACGCACATGTTCGGCAATCCGGGAACGGTGGAGCAGGGTTTTCTGGATACCATCAAGGATTACCCTGAAATGAAATACATCCTCACACTGCAGGAAACCATTGCAGTGGCGATCGGGGATGGATACGCGCGTTCTACCAAGCAGCCCACAGTCGTGCAGTTGCACTCCGGCGTCGGGCTCGGCAACGGGATCGGGATGATGTACCAGGCCATGCGCGGACACGCGCCCCTCGTCGTCATCGCCGGCGAGGCGGGCATCCAGTACGATTCCATGGATGCACAGATGGCAGCCGACCTTGTTTCCATGGCGCGCCCGGTCACCAAGTGGTCGACCCGCGTGGTCGAGAAAGGCTCGCTGCTCCGCGTCCTTCGCCGCGCCATCAAGATGGCCTGCACCGCGCCGATGGGTCCGGTGTTCGTCAGCCTGCCGATGGATATCCTTGATGCTGAAATCGAAGAGCCCATCCTCCCGACCACGCGGCCGCACACCACAGTTTCTCCGATGGATACCGACGTGACGGCGATCGCCGACATGCTGGCCAATTCCCGCAACCCGATGATCATCATGGGCGATGGTATATGCGCATCAGGTGCGCAGGCAGAGCTGGCTGAGGTCGCAGAGCTCGTCGGTGCGGAAGTCTGGGGCGCGGATAATTCCGAGGTCAACATCCCGCAGGAGCATCCGCTGTACATGGGCAACCTCGGGCATATGTTCGGCAGCCACAGCCAGGAAATCACCACCAAGGCCGACGCCGTGCTGATCTGCGGAACCTACGTGTTCCCGGAAGTCTTCCCGGCGATGGATAATGTGTTCGCCAAGGACGCACAGGTGATGCATATCGATCTCAATGCATACGAGATCGCGAAGAATTTTAACATCGACCTCGGCGTGGTTGCCGATCCGAAGCAGACCCTACTCAAGGTCGCCAACACATTGAAGGCCGGACTGAAAGACGACCGGAAGAAACTTGCCGCCGACAGAGTCTCGAAGATCAGCGGTGAAAAGCTTGAGACGCTCAAGCAGTTGAAGGAGCACGACGAGTCGGTGAAGAACGATACGCCGATGCATGCAAGCGTGTTCATGAAGGCGCTCAGCGAAAAGCTCGACGACGATGCGATCATCTTCGACGAGGCGCTGACGAGTTCGCCCGAAATGACGCGCTACATCCCCGCGAACAAGCCCGGCACGTTCTTCCAGACGCGCGGCGGTTCGCTCGGCGTTGGATTCCCCGGCGCGATCGGGCTGAAGCTGGCGAATCCTGATAAGACGGTCATCGGATTCAGCGGCGATGGCGGCAGCATGTACACCATCCAGGCGATGTGGACGGCTGCGCACCACAACGTGCCGGCGAAGTTCGTCGTCTGTAATAACCACAGCTACATGCTGCTCAAGCTGAACATCATGCAGTATTGGAAGGAGCGGGGGATCGACGAGCATGAGTTCCCTGCATCCTTCACGCTGGACGGGCCATCCATCAACTTTGCCGACCTGGCCGAGAGCATGGGCGTCAAGGCCGTCCGCGTGGAAAAACCGGAAGAAGTCCCCGCAGCGGTGGAGCAGATGCTCTCGCACGACGGGCCCTTCCTCGTCGATCTCGTTATCACGAACCACGTCCCCGGTTCAAAAATGAATTGTAAATGCGGTCAGTAATCCAGGAAAGGGAAGTACGCAAATGATATTACTTGTAGGCGCTTCGGGAAATGTAGGAAAAGAAGTACTCCGCCAGTTAAGCGCAAGCGGCAGAGACCTCCGTGCCACAGTGCGCGATGAAAGCAAGGCTGCCGACATGCGCAATGCAGGCGCCGAGCCTGTCGTTGCAGATATGAGCGACCCGGCATCGCTGGGCAAGGCGCTGGAAGGCGTCGAGGCAGTGTTCGTATCCACCACCGCCACACCGACGATGACCGACGACCAGATTAACCTCGTCAACGCAGCGAAGGCTGCGGGCGTGAAGCGGTTCGTCAAGCTCTCGGTCGCAAAGGCAGACCAGGAAGGCTGCATTTACGCAAGGTGGCATCACCCGGTTGAGAAGGCCATCATGGATTCCGGCATGAGCTATACCATCCTGCGCCCGAACGGGTTCATGCAGAACTTCATCATGAATGCCGGCACGATCCAGTCCGATAGCGCCATCTATGCGCCGGTCGGCGAAGGCAAGGTCAGCTTCGTGGATATCCGCGATGTCGCCGAGGTTGCAGCGAAGGCGCTCACCGAAGCATCGCACGAAAACACCGTGTACGAACTCACCGGACCTGCCGCACTGAGTCACGGCGAGATTGCATCCATCATCGGCAAGGCAATCGGCAAGGATGTGAACTACGTCCCGATCAGCGACGAGCAGGCGCACGAAGTATTCATGAGCTGGGGCATCGGCCAATGGTTCGCCGACGCGCTGCTTGATCTCTTCGTGTTCTACCGCGGCAACAACATGGATCACGTTGCAGACGACTTCACGAAGGTGACCGGGCATAAGCCGCGGTCGATGGAGACGTTTGCGAACGATTTCGCCGCCGCGTTCAAAGGCTGAAAGCAGAATTTCAAACAGTAACATTTCATCGAAGATAGAGGAGTCACTATGAGCGATCTCGCTCCACTCACACAGGAAGAAGTCAAAAATATGGCCGTCGAATGGTACAAGAAGCTCGACGTGCATGCGCCGATGGTCGAGATTCTGCCGATGCTCAACGACGGCGATCTCGAGATGGTGTTCCCCGAGGCCACGCTGCACGGCCTGGCAGCATTTGAAGGCTGGTACCAGGGCGTTATCCGGATTTTCTTCGACGAAGAACACGAAGTCACCGAATGCGCAGTCGCCGTGAACGGCACTGTCGCCGAAGTGAAGATCGTGGTGCGCTGGGCAGCCAGCCGCTGGAATCCGCCCGCACGCTACAGCGACCGCATCGTGCTTGATGCATACCAGACCTGGACGGTAAAGCGCCACGAGAAGACGGGGCTGCCGGTCGTGACCAAGTACACGGTCGATAGGCTCGAATACCAGGAAGGCTCCGCGAAGCTCTAAGCGGCAACGATACAACGATATTTATCCCAACTCATAAGGAAGAACTATGTCTGCTGCAAATATCCGTACCGCCCGCAGGTACTTCAAAGAGATCATGAATCTCAACAACCGCGAGACCATGAACGAAATCCTGGCTCCGGACTTTGTGTTCACGCTCCCCACGCATCCCGATCCGTACCGCGGCCCGGACGGGTTCTCCGAACTCGTCGGCATGCTCCACGGCTGCTTCCCGGATTTCTACATGCACGTCCACGATATGGTAGCCAACGGCGATACGGTTGTCGCGCGCTGGCGCGGCGGCGGCACCCATGAAGGCGTGCCCTTGCACACCATCCAGGGCGATCTGCCCGCAAACGGCCGTTCCTTCGAGATCGACGGGATGAGCTGGATGCAGTTCAAGGACGGCAAGATCGTGGAAGTGAAAGGCAACGAGGACACCGTCGGTCTGCTGATGCAGCTCGGCCACATCCCGGCACCGGACCAGCCGGCGCAGCCTTCCGGCGATGAGCTTATTGCCGTCACACACCGCTACTTCGAAGAAGTCATGAGCGGCGGCAAGCTGGACGTAATTCCCGAGATCATGGACGAAAATGTGCAGTTCATCATCCCGACGCAGCCCGAGCCGTTCCGCGGCCACGAAGGACTGACGGGATTCGTGGGCTATCTGCGAAGCGCTTTCCCGGACATCAAGTTCGAGGTCGAGCGCGAAGTCGCATCCGGCAACAAGGTCGCCAGCCGCTGGCACATCACCGGAACGCACGAAGGCGAATTCCTCGGCGCACCGCCGACGGGCAACAAGATCTCGGACTACGGCGTGGATATCTTCACGTTCAAGGGCAACAAGATCCTGACGATCCATGTGAACGAGAACGACTTCGGTCTGATGCAGCAATTGGGGATGATCCCCTCGTAACGCTTTCTGCGATAGCCGTCCCGCATCGGCGGGGCGGCGCATCGCACGCTTTCGGCCAAGTTCCCTGCGCGTGTCCCGAGCCTATCATGCGCGTTTCAAGAGTCATCGAAATACCTACATGAACATAGACTTTCACATAGCATCCCGGCTGCGCAGTTTCACATCGGCAGTGATGTGCGCAGCGTTTCTGCTGTCTTCTACCGCCTTCGCCGAGCGCCCCGACCCGGCCAACGACGAGAGTACCCACGAAGCGGATACCGTCGCCGTTGCACCGCAGCCGCAGGCCGAAGGCAAGCCGAAGATGTCCCGCGCGGTCAATATCCACTGCCTGCGCGCATTCAAAAAGCCGACCTTTCTCCCGCAAGGCGACCAGGACGATCTCTGGGAACGCGACTTCCTCACCGGATGGTGGGGCGGCGTGCGCAGCGATCTGTGGGATAACGGAATCGAGTTCGTTGCTGCAATGATCTGGGAAACCTACAACAACGTTGGCGGAGTGAACCAGGGATTTTTCGGCGGCGGCGATCCGAAGACGGGCTGGGCGCAGTTCAGCATCCTCATCGCCAGCTTCGATATCCAGACCGGCGAAGCCGGACTCTGGCACGGCGGTATGATCCACTTGACGACCGCAATGACGAACGGCGAGAGCATGGCGTATGAATTCGCCGGCAATCTCAACCCGAACTACTACTACGATAATTCGTTCGCCGACTACTTCAAGGTCTTCGAGATGTTCTACGAGCAGAAGATCCTCGAAGATAAGTTCGCGATCCGGTTCGGGCAGATATACCCGTACGTGCTGATAGGCGCATGCCCCACGGGCTGCGCGCTGATGAACGGCTCGTTCCATTACCCGACCTACATCGGATCGAGCCTGTTCCGCACCTCCGACGGCAGGGCATACGGCCAGGGCCTCGGCCCGGCATTCATTGCCGCGCCGCTTGGGCTTCACCTCCGCTACGATCCCAGCCGCGCATGGCGCGCGATCCTGCAGGTCAACGACGGTCACGTCGATCCGAGCGGCGGGCGCTTCCTCGATAACGAGCACGGCCTGAATCCCGTCATCAAGGACGAGGAAGGCTACGAGATCATCGGGCATCTGAGCCACAACACGAACACGCGCCCCGAAGACGAAGGTCTGCCGGGCACCTACACCGTCGGTTTCCAGGCGCATACCGGAACCTTCGGGCACAAGTTCGCGACCGAAAGCGGCGAGCCCGTCCTCGTGGACGGCAACCACATGTTCTTCGCCATCGGCGAGCAGAAGATCTTCGAAGGCCAGGCAAAGGTGAAGGAGATTTCCGTATTCGGCAAGCTGATGGTGGCGCCGGGAGATATCAACCTGGTGACATCGAACACCGCCCTCGGCATCAGCGCCAAGGGCTTCCTGTTCGGCAGGTCGAAGGACTACCTGACGGTGGGGTATTCGCGGACGGAGTTCGGCGATGCCTACGTGCAGGCAGTTGCAAGCGGCGGCGGCCGTGTCGTCCCCGAGCAGGTCATCGAAGCGACCTACTCCGCGTACTTCTCGCCCTGGCTGCTTCTCCGGCCCGGTATCCAATGGGTGATGAACCCGTTCGGCAACGACATCGGTGAAGATCCGTTCATCATCGGAATGAGCACACGAATTTCGCTATAACATGAGCTTCAAACATTTACACATTTCATCACTTTTATCGGAGTTACACATGAAGAAGCAATTCGCACTGTTAGCGTTTGCATTCGTTATCGCATTCACCGGCTGCCAGCAGCAGGATCAGGAAGCGATGAAGATGAAAGAGCAGGAGGAAGCGAATAAAGCCGCTGCCACCCGCTTGTTCGAAACCGCCTGGAACACCGGCGATTTCACCGTGATCGACGAACTTATCCCCGCCGATGCGAACGACCATGCAAGCCTGCCGGGCAAGGAGCCTGAGAAGGGTCCGGAAAGCTTCAAGAAAATCATCGGTATGTTCCGCGGCGCCATGCCTGATACCAAGATGACGATCCTCGATGAATTCGCAGAAGGCGATAAGGTCGTTCACCGCTGGTTCATCGAAGGCACGCACACCGGCGATCCGCTCTTCGGCGTTCCGCCCTCCGGCAACCCCGTGCGCTTCGGCGGCATCACGATCGTCCGCATTGAAGACGGCATGGTCATGGACCGCTGGTCGCAGGTCGATCAGTTGGCGATTCTCCAGCAGCTCGGCCTCGTTCCGCCGATGGGTCCGCCGCCGGCAGAAGACGGTGCAGAGGACGCAGAAGGTTAATCAGCGGTATTCGAATCACATTTAGCACAAGGAAGGTAGAGGCATGAGCCACGCTCCCGACACCACCCTCGGAAACATGTACAAGGAACACATCGGCTTCATCAAGGCGAAGAACGTCGAGGGCATACTCAACCAGTACGCCGAAGACGCGCTCCTTATCGGAACGCTGACGCCCGACAGGAAGCCGGTGTACATCCGCGGACGCGATCAGCTCCGGGAATTCTTCACGAACAACTTCATGAACCTCAAGGATCTCAACGTCGATCTCACCCAATGGGCCGAAGATAAAGACCGCTTGATGATCGTCGAGGAAGTGGAGGTTATCGGCGCGGACGATTCCAAAGCGAACATGCGCTTTTACGATAACTGGTTCCTGAAGGACGGACAGATCAAGATTCACTTTGCGGGCGTTGTGCGCTACCCCGACGGCACCTATGCCGACGGCACGGGCTTCCCGGAAGGCGAAGCGCCGCCGAAATCCGAGCCGCCCGACTCTCCGCTCGGCAATCTCTACAAGGAACACATCGGCTTCATCCATGAAAAGAACGTCGAAGGCATCCTCAACCAGTACGACGAAAACGCCCTGCTTATCGGTACGCTGACAGAGGGCAGGAAGCCGCGCTTCGTGCGCGGACGCGACGAACTGCGCGAGTTCTTCAACGGCAACTTCATGGGGCTGAAAGACCTCGATACGAAAATCGATCAGTGGGCGGAGACCGAAAACACGCTCATGATGGTCGAGAGCATCGACCTTGAGACGATCGACGGGCAGAAGATCAACACGAGCTTCTACGATAACTGGGTGCTCGAAAACGGCAAGATCATCATGCATTACGCCGGAGTGGTGCGCTACCCCGACGGCAGCTACGCATAATTCGGCAAGCGGTTACGGCGCGCACTGCGCGCCGCCGCTTCCAGCCGGATCGATGACCGACACAGACGACGAACGAATTCTTTCAAACAGGAGCGAATACAGTGCATCATCATTTTGATTATATCATCGTCGGCGGCGGATCGGCAGGGTGTATCCTCGCAGCACGGTTAAGCGAGGACCCGAACGTGAACGTCCTTCTGCTCGAAGCCGGCGGAACGGAGATCCCTGAAACAGTAGAAAATCCCGCTACATGGTATATGACCTGGGGCGGCGATATCGATTGGAACTACCAGACAGTACCGCAGCCCGGCCTCGACGGGCGGCAGACATTCGAACCGCGCGGCAAGATTATCGGCGGAAGTTCCTGCCTCAACCTGATGATGTACATCCGGGGCAGCCAGGAAGACTACGATAACTGGGCATACAACGGCGCACCCGGCTGGGGCTACGACGACATGCTCCCGTTCTTCCAGCGCGTGGAAAACCAGGACGACGATTCCAGTCCGTGGGCGGGGCACCAGGGTCCTTTCGCCGTGAACACCGCGGCAGCGAACCCGAACCCGACCTCCGCGGCATTTATCGACGCCTGCCTCGAACTCGGCTACCCATGGACGGACGATGTCAACGGCCCGCAGATGGAAGGCGTGAGTTGGCACCACATCAACGTGAAGAACGGCAAGCGCGACAGCCTCGCGACATCGTACCTCTTCCCGGTACTCAAGCGCCCCAATCTCACGCTCGAATCGCAGGCGCATGCGATGAACCTCATCTTCGACGGCAAACGCTGCGTCGGAGTGAAGTACAGCCAGAACTTCGAGGAGAAGGAAGTGCGCTGCAACCGCGAGGTTATCGTCGCCGCAGGCGCGATGGGTTCGCCGCAATTGCTCATGCTCTCCGGCGTCGGCAATCCTGAGCACCTGAAGGAGCACGGCATCCATGTGCACCACGAACTGCCGGGCGTCGGCGAGAACTTCCACAACCACGTCCTGACGGGCGTGACGTACGAATGCGGTCCGCAGGTTCCGCCCCCGACGCAGAATATGAGCGAGGCCGTGATGTACACGACGTCGTTCCCCGGTTGGGTCGGCCCCGATCTTCAGATTGCGTTCGTGCATGCATCGTTCGATATCATCATCGGGCAGGCGCACCCGAACTCCATCAGCATTGTGCCCGGTCTCACGCGGCCGATGTCGCGCGGCTGGGTCCGCCTGAACAGCAGCGATCCGTTCGATAAGCCGCTGATCAATCCGAACTACCTCGCAGTGAAGGCCGATCTCGACCGGCTTATCCGCGCAATCGAGATTGCGCGCGAGATATTCGGCTCCGAGGCAATGAGCGACTGGGTGACCCAGGAACTCCTCCCCGGACCGGACAAGAAAACTTACGAGCAGCTCGCTGCCTACGTGAAGTCCAAAGCGGATAGCTACCACCACCAGTGCGGTTCCTGCAAGATGGGACTCGACGATATGGCAGTGGTCGATCCCGAGCTTCGCGTACATGGCGTGGACGGGCTCCGCGTTATCGACGCCAGCATTATGCCGACCGTGACGTCGGGCAATATCCATGCTGCCGTCCTCGCAATCGCAGAAAAAGGCGCGCATCTCATCAAAACCGCCAACAGTTAACAGTAGTACGAAAGGGGGCCTTTATGGCTGCCGCAATTGACATTGTAAAAGAGGCATACCAGGCATTCATGCGAAACGATATGGAAGGATTACTCGGGCAGATGTCCGGCGATATCGTCTGGCATGGGCACTTCCTCGGCGGTATTCCGATGAACGGCACCTACCGCGGCAAGGACGGCGTCAAGCTCTGGCTCGGCAACCTGCGGGAGAGCATCGAGATGCTTGAATTCACGCCGGATACCTATCTGGGCGATGAAGAAACCGTAGCCGTCACCGGAAGCGGACGCGCACGGGTCCGGCAGACGGCCGCGGAATACGAAAACGCCTGGGTCCACGTCTACAAGGTCAAAGACGGCAAGATTGTCTCCGGCGAACTATTTAACGATGTGCAGTCGATGAAGACCGCATTCAAACTTTAGGCATGCAGCCGCGGCAGGAGCTGCGGCTGTCACCTTTGCACCAAAGGAAAGGATGAGTCGATGGCAACACCGCTCGAAACCGTTCAAAAAATGTATCAGGCATTCGGCACCGGCGATATGGAAACGTTCTTCGGCTATTTGCACGAGGACGTCGTCTGGGAATCGCGGTACCCTGAAGGCGTGCCGCTCGGCGGTTCGTTCCAGGGCCATACCGGCGTCGGCGAATTCCTCGGCAAGCTCGGAACCGTGCTCGAGATGCACGACTTCGCGCCCGTGAAGATGATCGGCGATGACGATACCGTCTTCAGCGCAGGCTACGAGGTTGTGACGCCGAAATCGACAGGCAAGCAGTACCGCAACGAATGGGTGCACATGTTTTCGTTCAAGGACGGCAAGGTGACGCGCGTGCAGACGAGCAACGATGCCGCCGCTGCCGAGCAAGCGTTCAAGAGCGAATAACCGGATAGCGAAACACGCAGATATACAAATCATCCGATAGAGAAGGACTTACATAGATATGGGCTTAGAAGGCAAAAAGGTCGCGATCCTGATGGAAGGCGACTACTACGAACCGGAAATATTCTATTACCAGCGCCGCTTTCTGGAGGAAGGCATCGACGCGCATTTCATGACGCGGCTCTGGGGCCAGCCGTCCCTCGAATTTCAGGGGCACGAATACAAGATTCCCTTCCACGTCGACAAGACGTTCGAAGGTATGTCCGACGATGACCTGCGCAGCTACAGCGCCGTGATCGTCCCGTCGGGCATGGTCTCCGACAGGCTGCGCTACACCGAAGACGTGAACCAGCTCCCGCCGGCGACAGAATTCCTCAAGCGCGCGTTCGCAGAGAAGAGTGTGCTGAAGGGCATTATCTGCCACGGGATGTGGCTCGTCGCTCCGGCGCCCGAGCTCGTGCGCGGCAGACCCGTCGTAGTGCATAACAACCTCCACGGCGACGCTGTGAACATGGGCGCGATCTACACGGATCAGGACGTCGTTGTGGACGACGATCTTGTCACCGGCCGCAGCGGCGGACATTGCCATCTCTTCGCCCGCAAGATTATTGACATGATGTACGAGAGGGGGTAGCAATGGGTAATCTGGTATTTCATCACATGGCAATCGCATGCAAGGATCAGGATACGATCGAACGCTGGTACTGCAAGTACTTCGGC
Source organism: Ectothiorhodospiraceae bacterium (assembly GCA_002699105.1). Lineage (GTDB taxonomy): Bacteria > Bacteroidota > Ignavibacteria > SZUA-365. The sequence continues at coordinate 35,042 of PABJ01000026.1, forward strand.
TTCGAGCGCGCACGCCTGATCGATCTCGGCGAGGAGAAGATCGTCTTCATCAAGAACGGCGATGCATATTTGGAACTCTTCGCCGCAAAGGAAGACCGGCCGTACCCCAGCCCCGTCGCCGACGGCGTGTGGTTCCCCGACTGGCGCCACATCGCATTCAAGGTCGATGACATCGATGCGAAGATCGCGGAGATGGGCGACGATGCGAACATCACGCAGGGTCCGATGGACTTCAGCGGCTTTATCCCCGGCTGGAAGACCGTCTGGGTCGCCGATCCCGAAGGCAATATCGTGGAGATCAGCCAGGGCTACGTGGATCAGGATAATCCTCCTCCGCTCGACTAGCCTTCAGCCGGAGGGCTGCGCACAGCAGCCGGAAACATGGAGCATACAAGACATCATAACAATTAACATACAATCTCGACCCAGGAGGTATTTCTGTGAATCAATTTAACTTCACGTTCTCCGATACCATCGGAGGATACGCAACATCGAATGTTGCCGACGACGGCACGTTTACCATGAAGACGTCCGACGGACGTGAATACAAAGTCAGGTTGAAAGGGAATTCGTACGCCCAAATGATTCGCAACCTGGGCGAACCGTACCACGACTGTACGGGCCAAATGCGCAGCATGATCGAACCGGACCGCCACTTGTACGTCTACGGGATTTTCTACCCGGAGGCCGGCGACGCCACGTTCGAAGCACAGTTTCTCCTCTTCGACGGACGCCGCACAGGCGAATTCGTCTTCGAACGCCAGGACTGGTGGATTAACCAGATTCGGCAGCTCGGCGATTTCTACCTGAACGCGCAGTTCGGCGATCAGCCGGTGGACTACCGCAACTACCGCACGACGATCTCGCTCACCGGCGAGCGCCCGCGCGATCACTTCCGTCAGGAAACAGATACGATCTCGCGCCTCGTGTACGGTTTCGCATCGGCATTCCTTCTCACCGGCGACGACCGCTACCTGGAGGGCGCCGAAAAGGGTACCGAGTACCTGCGCGATCACATGCGCTTCTACGATCTCGACGAAAACATTATCTACTGGTACCACGGTATCGACGTACACGGTCAGCGCGAGGACAAGGTGTTCGCATCGGAGTTCGGCGACGACTTTAACGCTATTCCAGCATACGAGCAGATCTACGCCCTCGCCGGTCCTATCCAGACCTACCGCATCACCGGCGATCCCCGCATCCTGCAGGACGCAGAAATGACGGTGGATCTGTTCGATAAGTACTATCTCGATAAGGAAAAAGGCGGGTACTTCTCGCACCTCGATCCCATCACGCTCGATCCGCGCAGCGATGCGCTCGGCGAAAACAAGGGCAAGAAGAACTGGAACTCCGTCGGCGATCACGCTCCGGCATATCTGATCAACCTTTATCTCGCTACCGAGGACGAACGCTACGCGAAGTTCCTTGAGTACACGTTCGATACCATCGCGAAGTACTTCCCCGACTACGACGAGAGTCCGTTTGTGCAGGAGAAGTTCTTCGAGGATTGGAGCCACGACCGCACCCACATGTGGCAGCAGAACCGCGGCGTTGTCGGGCATAACCTGAAGATCGCCTGGAACCTCATGCGCATGTACGGTCTTGAAACCAAGCCTGAGTACGAAGAGCTCGCCCGGAAGATCGCAGAGGTTATGCCGATGATCGGCGGCGACCGCCAGCGCCACGGCTGGTACGACGTCATGGAACGCGCCAAGCAGGACGGCGAAGACTGGTACCGGTATGCCTTCCATGATCGTAAGGCATGGTGGCAGCAGGAGCAGGGTATCCTCGCATACCTGATTCTCTGCGGCGTCCTCGGCGACGACGAATACCGCCGTATCGCGCGCGAGTCCTCATCGTTCTACAACGCCTTCTTCCTCGATCACGACGACGGCGCGGTGTTCTTCAACGTGCTGGCAAACGGTATCCCGTATCTCATGGGCACCGAGCGCTTCAAGGGCAGCCACTCGATGAGCGGGTACCATTCGTTCGAACTCTGCTACCTCGCGCAGATATACACGAACCTCCTCATCACGAAACGTCCGCTGGATCTGTGGTTCAAGCCGCATCCGGGCGGGTTCTCGAACGGCAAGCTGTACGTCAGTCCGGACATCCTGCCGAAGGGCGCGATCAAGATTACCGAAGTCTGGATGGACGAAGATCCGTACACGGCGTTCGACGCCGATGGGCTCACCGTCGATATCCCGGACGACGGCAAGCATCACAAATTCCAGGTCCGTGTGGCACCAGTCGACGCGAAATAAAACCAAGAAGGAATCATGGAAGTTAACGTAACTACACAGGGTGATGTCACGATCGTCGATCTCTCCGGAGACATCGACGGCCGGACATCGCCCCAGGCGCAGTCGGTCATCTCGGCAAATCTGAGCGACGGCGTCAAACTGCTATTGAACATGACCCAGGTACCATATATGTCCAGCGCAGGCCTGCGGATGCTGCTGCTCGTCTACCGGCAGATCATCGCGAAGCAGGGCAAGGTTGTCCTTGTCGGGCTATCGGAAGATCTGCAGGACACGATGGCCGCCACCGGCTTTCTGGATCATTTCGATACGTTTGGCACTGTCGAAGACGGCATCACTCACTTAAACGCCTAGAGGACTGACTGATGGAAATAGAACGCATAGATATCTACCCGACGCACGAGCACCGGGGCTACAAACTGCGCCCCGGAAAGCCGTACCCGTTCGGCGCGACGATCGTCAACGGCGGCGTGAACTTCTCCGTGTTTTCCAAGCACGCGAGCTACTGTACGCTGGTGCTGTTCGATAAAGGCGCCTCGGAGCCGAAGGTCGAAATCCCGTTCCGCGGCATGTTCGAACGGCCCGAAACCAAAGAACCGTTCTGGGGCGACTTCCGGATCGGCGCGGTGTATTCCATGGTCGTCTTCGATCTCGATCCCGAAGAAATCGAGTACGGCTTCCGCATGGATGCACCCTACGACAGCGCCAAAAAAGGCGAGCCGGGATTCCACCGTTTCGATCACGGCAACATCCTCCTCGATCCCTATGCCAAGTCGATAGGCGGGCGCGAGGTCTGGGGCGAGCAGCCCGATTGGAACGATATCTATCAGCACCGCGCTCGGATCGTGCAGGACGACTTCGACTGGGAGGACGACCGCCCGCTCGAAATCCCGATGGAAGACCTCGTGATCTACGAAGCCCATGTGCGCAGCTTTACGCGCCACGAAAGTTCAGGCGTTCGCTTCCCGGGCACCTTTGCCGGACTCAGGGAGAAGATCCCGTACCTCAAAGAACTGGGTATCAACTGCCTGGAGCTTATGCCGATTTACGAGTTCGATGAATTCGAGAACAGCCGCGAAAGCCCCATCACCGGCGAAACGCTGATGAACTACTGGGGCTACAGTACGGTCGGATTCTTCGCGCCGAAGGCAGGCTTTGCCGCGATGGGCAAGAGCAAGGACGGCACCATGGTCGCCGACGAGCTCAAGAACCTCATCAAGGAGCTGCACCTCAACGGCATCGAGGTCATCCTCGACGTGGTGTTCAACCACACGGCGGAGGGGAACGAGTTCGGTCCGACGATCTCCTTCCGGGGCATCGATAACGTGACCTACTACATGCTCACGCCGGAGGGCTACTACTATAACTTCAGCGGAACGGGCAACACGCTGAACTGCAACAACCCCGTTGTGCGCGGCATCGTGCTGGACTGCCTGCGCTACTGGGCGTCGGAATTCCACATCGACGGCTTCCGCTTCGATCTTGCCGCCATCCTGGGCCGCGATCAGAACGGCGCGCCGCTCCCGAATCCGCCCCTGCTCGAAATCCTCGCCCACGATCCGATCCTTGCGAAGTGCAAGCTTATCGCCGAGGCATGGGATGCAGGCGGGCTGTACCAGGTGGGTTCGTTCCCGGCATACGGACGCTGGGCGGAATGGAACGGCAAGTACCGCGATGCGATCCGCCAGTACCTGAAAGGCGACATGGGCCTTATCGGCGAGATGTCGCAGCGGCTGCAGGGCTCGCCCGATCTGTATTCCTCGCGCGGCACGACGGCATCGATCAACTTCATCACGTGCCACGATGGGTTCACGCTCTACGATACCGTCTCCTATAACGATAAGCACAACGACGCCAACGGCGAGGGCGGCGCGGACGGCGCCAACGACAACAACAGCTGGAACTGCGGCTGGGAAGGCGAGACCGACGACCCTGCGATAAACGCGCTGCGTAAAAAGCAGATTAAGAATGCGTTTGCCATGCTGCTCACCAGCCAGGGCGTCCCCATGATGCTCATGGGCGATGAGGTCGCACGGACGAAATACGGCAACAACAACACCTACTGCCAGGATAACGATCTGAACTGGCTGGATTGGGAGAAATTCAAAAAGCACGAAGACCTCTACCGCTTCGTCCGTAACTGTATCGCCTTCCGGCACGAGCACTACGTGCTGCGAAATCGTTGGCATCTGCGGAACGAAGACTACGTCGGCAGCGGTTATCCTGATATAAGCTGGCACGGTACTACTCCATGGCAACCTGACTGGGACGGCACCAGCAGGCTTCTTGCCTTCATGCTCTGCGGCAAGCACGCCCGCGGCGGTACCGAAGTGGATAACTACATCTACGTGGCAACCAACATGCACTGGGAAGGCCATGAATTCGGGCTCCCCATGCTCCCCGACGGGATGCAGTGGCATGTCTTTGCGAACACCGGCATGCCGTCGCCCGACGATATCGCATCGCCTGGGCATGAGCCCCGCCTCGAAGACCAGTCGCGGTTCTTCGTCGGCGATCGCTCGGTTGTTATTCTTGTCGGTAAATAGGAACTACTATACAACAAGTTTGAGTCAGAAGGAGAACGTACATGGCGTTTGAAGCACATTTGGAAATGGACGGGCAGGTTGCAAAGATCTTCCTCAAGGGGCAGCTCGATGCGAACGCTGCGCCCGAATTCAGAGACGAAGTGGAAAAAGCCGCAGGCAACAACCCGACCCGCCTCGCATTGATGCTCCACGATTTGGAGTATATCGCCAGCGCGGGGATTCGCGTCCTGATCTTCGCAAAGCAGAAGATGGGCGGCGGCGTGGATGTTGTCGCCGTATCGCCGCAGGAGCAGATCGTCGAAACACTGGAAATGACCGGCCTGACCCACAGCATCGAGATTATCGAGACGCTCGACTAACGCAACGCTGATTGCAGGCTAGCCCTACGCATCACGCACGAACGAGAAGTATTACAGACTAACTTTCGGAAGAGCATCGTGAAGACACTAACCGTACCGGGAACACTGGAAGCACTCGACGAGATCGGTGAATTTGTCATGGATTTCGGGCAGGGCGCTGGATTGGAAAAAAAGAAAATCTACAGGCTCCGCCTTGCCGTCGATGAGATATCCACAAACGTCATCCTCCACGGCTATAAAGAGGCCGGGATCGACGGGAAACTGACGTTCGAGGCCGAGGAAACCGGCGAGGACATCACCATACGCCTCTTCGATACCGGCGTGGAGTACGATCCCAACGAAAAAGCCAACCCGGAAAGTCTGAACAAACCCCTCGAAGAGCGTCCCATCGGCGGACTCGGCGTCTTCCTCTCGATCCAGAGCGTGGACAAATTCCTCTACGAGCGCAAGGACGGCAAGAACATCCATACCTTCGTCGTCAGGAAATAGCAGCCCGTGCATCGCAGATCTTTCGCAGCCCGCTTCGGCGGGCTGTTTGCGTTGGAGGGGGATTATCTTCGCTATTTTAGAAAAAGCCCTTAACCTAAAATAACGCTGTTTGTTATTTTAGGATGAAACTACCCGCTGGCCCGCTTCGGCGGGCCGATTGGGGAGGCGATTGTAATTCTCCGGATTATCATTATTTTAGGAAAGGCCGTTAAGCTAAAATAACGGTGACTGCTATTTTAGGATGATTTGATAATGAAACGGAAACTGCAAGGCAGGTACGTAGAGATTTCTACCGTGGGCGAGCGGGCGAAGGCATTCGTGCCGGACCCGCTTCCGCCAACACCGCCGATTACGTGGACGCCCGCGCTGCGCCAGGGCTTCGATGCCGCGATGCATGCCCTCGGGCGCCTCGATGCAGCTTCCGATCTCCTGCCGGATACGCCTCTTTTCCTCTATACCTATATCCGGAAGGAAGCCGTGCTCTCCTCGATGATCGAAGGAACGCAGTCCTCGCTTTCGGATCTCCTTGTCTATGAACTCGATGAAGCGCCCGGCGTCCCGCTGGACGATGTGCAGGAAGTGAGTAACTATGTCGCTGCGCTGGAACACGGAATGCAGCTCCTCAGGTCGGGGTTGCCCATTTCGCTGCGTCTTATCCGCGAGGTGCACGGGGTGCTGCTCCAGAAGGGAAGAGGGGCCGGGATAACGCCGGGGAGATTCCGGCGCTCGCAGAACTGGATCGGCGGGACAAGGCCCTGCAACGCCAGCTTTATCCCTCCGCCGCCGCAGGATGTGCGCGCATGCATGTCCGAACTCGAATCGTTCATGCACGGCAGTCCGCAATCGGGGCAGGCGCTGCTTACGGCCGGGTTGGCGCACGTGCAGTTCGAAACCATCCACCCGTTCCTCGACGGGAACGGACGGGTGGGGCGGCTACTCGTTACGCTCCTTCTTTGCGAACGAGGCGTTCTGCGCGAGCCTCTGCTGTATCTCAGTTTGTATTTCAAAAATCACCGCGCCTATTGCTACGAACTGCTCAACGCCGTTCGCATGCGAGGCGAGTGGGAGGACTGGCTTGCGTTCTTCGCCGAGGCCGTGAAAACGGCCGCCGTCCAGGCAGTGGATACCGCACAGCAGCTTCATACGCTGGCGGAGGCCGACCGCAAGAGCATAGCCGCACTCGGCAAGGCTGCGGATTCGGCGTTGGCGGTGCACGAGGCGATGAAGCAGCAGCCTATCGCGAATGCGAACCGGCTTGTTCAGCGGACCGGGTTGACGCATGCAACCGTGAATCTTGCCCTCTCGCATCTGGAGCGGCTTGGAGTCGTGCGCGAGATAACCGGCAAGCAGCGCGGACGTATCTATGCCTACACCGCATACATGGATGCCCTGAACCACGGAATTGAACAGCCCCCCGGCTAGCACCTTCCCAAGCCCGCCCCTGCGGGCTGGCAGGGGGAGGGGGGATTAACAAATTAAAGATAAGATGTCACGGGAGAGCGGCAGGTCAGGGTATTTCTCTTGGTGGGCCTCGGCAATCTCTAGCATTTGCTCCCTGAAATCTGCGCTCTCAAATACCAAGCCTGTTTCAAGATTGAGATCATCACTCTCGGTTGAATAGTCGTCGACAAGCAACAACCCACCGCCTGTTTGTACTATCATATCGCCATTTGGATAAATCTTGAGCACAGTGCCAGGCGGTTGATTACTCCGTAATTCCAGAGCGAATGGTCGCGCCGCCCAAATACGGCACTTTATTCCAGAGACGGAAGTGAATGCTCCAGGGTAGGGGCGTGTCTGTGCACGAATGAAATTGAATATTTCTCTCGATGAGCGGCGCCAATCAATAGCACCATGCTTTGGTGATCGTTTTGGTAAATACTCAGGAGTGTCATCCTGCGGAACAACTTCTCCTCTCTGGATCTTCCCGCTCGATAGGCAGTCAACAAGCATTTCACCGGTCAGCCATGCTACTTTATAGTAGCTCGTGTTGATATCATCATGATCATCGTAACTGAACGTACGGGTATCTATCACAGAGCCTGAATCTATCCCGGGATCAATTTTGAAGATAGACAGTTGGAATTGTTCATGCCCGAGTATCAACGCCCAGTTTTGGGGGGAGCGTCCTCTGCCTTTCGTGATACCGCGGGAACTGCCATGAACACCGATTGCGCCATATGTACTGTGTTCGATTAACCAATCAGGAATAAGGCGCTGCCACCCTACGACAAGCAGAAGATCGATACGTTCTCGCGACAGCAGTTCTTTCGTAGCTTCGTCGCGCATAGAATAATTATCCACAGGGATATGTGTGATACCATGTTGCCGGCAGTACGGCGCATAGTTCATATATCCGGAAACAGCATCGGAGTCGTGGCGATCCGTAAGCCCAATAAACCCGCTGATTTCAAGGTTCTGCCGTACGATATCAATCGTATCGTAATATGTATTCAACGTCGAGACAATGTAGATGCGCATGTTACTCACTTCGCATCATATAGTCGTACAGCCCTGTATTCTTCGAAGCTGCATATCCACTGTTCACCTTCGTATGCTCTTCATCAATATGAGCAATATGACGCTTGATGTATTCAGCATGTATATCCGGATACCCTATCCCATCTTCTGTAAAATGCAAAGGATGAAGTAATACCTGTAAAGGTTTCTCTACAGCTCGCTTTACGAACTCATATGGATTCTTTCCACGAAAGTTCATCCTTGAGTCGGACATGTATACAAAGTCGTTAAAGATACGCTCATCATACGCATTGAAGAATCCATCGAAGAAAGGGTATTCACCATGCAAGGATGGAATGTGAATACTTATCGACTCTACTTTTTGTCCGGTAATATCCTCCAGAATACGACACTCAAGTCTCATCTTTTCGTCAAGGAGTACATTATCCTCGGTCCGATAGATTGACGGATCGTAATGGAGACCGATTTCCCAGCCGCCATCAGCCAGGTTCTTCAATATCCCGGCATTGTAGTTCGACCTGGGATTATATGAATGACACGAGGTAAGGATGAAAAACGTTGATCGGACGCCGGCATTCTCTTCTTGTTCTGCCATCTTCACAAGAGGCTCAATATCGAGATCTACATCATGCCGCATTACTATTTCACCGGGCGAGTAGGTAGTCGAACGCATTGGGATAATACTCCCAAATTGCTTCGCGTGTAGAAGAAAATCGAGATACTGAGAGTACGTGTAAATCATCTAGTTGATATCCTTAAAGAATGAGCTAAAATGAAGTTTGGTTGATGGCTCGAAGCAAAGATCGAGGCAGCCGTCTAATAATATCGCTGAACAAATCGTCAAATAAAACCTTGGCATGACGATATATCTCGAAATGAACCGTGGCGGACGCCCCTGTTGGATAACGTGAGATTAATCCCATCCATTTCCCGATGGCAAAGCGCTTTATCTGTTCAGTCTGCTCCGGTGTAAATGTATATGCACCGAAGAGGTACCGGAGAATACGCATGTATTCCAGTACCGCCGTGCCGTTCCGGACGCTAGCGCTGCGCACGGTTCCGCCGTGCGTACGAAACCTGTTGAGCGGTTCGGCAATGTAGGCGATCTTCCGGCTGCGGATCATCTGCGCGTAGAGCAGCCAATCGGCGCTGAGGCGGTTACGCAGATCGTACCCGCCGCATTCCAGGAACGCATCGCGCCGAAGCAGCGCAGCGCTGGAGTTGGGGATGATGTTCTTGAAGGCGAGGTAGGGCGCCATCTCCCGACCCGTTGCGATGAAATCGCTATCCCATTTATCGGTGCCCAGGTCGCGCAGCCAATCCGCCCACGTGCCGATGACCTTCCCTTGGCTATCGATACTGTGCGATTGCGCGTACGCAATGGCAATCTCCTCATCCTGCTTCATCACATCGTAGAGCCGTTCGAGTAGCTGCGGCTCTGCGGAGTCGTCGGCTTCGGCGAACAAAATGAAATCGGCGGTTTCGTTGCGTACAACCTCGTTCCGCATCGCATAGGGCGATCCGCTATTGATCATCCGGTACTGCGTTCGAACCAGATCATGCGTTTCGTACTGCCGAATGATCGATCTACTCCGATCCTGAGAACCGTCATCAATAATGAGAAACGAATCGGGCAGGCGGCTCTGATGCAGTATACTCTCGATCCGGTCTGCGAGGTAGGCTTCGTAGTTGTAGTTCGGCAGGAACACCGCAATAGAATGATGCGGACCTTCCATCTTAAGCGCGGTTTGTTTCTCTGAGCATAAATGCGAGACCTAGAAGAGACAGGATGTACATCGCACCAAGCCTGAGAGAAGGACGGTACTTTAGTGCGGTACCGATGAACTGACGCCGCTTTGGGTACTTGATACGATAGAGCTTTTGGGCTATCCGATTCATCTTGTCCTTATACAGTTCAGCAATCGCTGGTTGGAGGCGGCCCGTCTGCAGCATCTTCTCGTACACATGAAAATCAGAGACTTCTGCTTTCGCAGAACGTGCATGAAGTTCGGTCCTTGTTAATGATGAGCTGACGATGCGTATGCTCGTAGTCATGACAGGTAAATACTTGAATTTATACTGAAGCGCGAGTCTAAGCCACATATCCCAATCTTCATAAACGAGCCGTTCATCATACAGCCCTACATTGTCTAGACATTCTCTCCTAATAATAGTCGCTATTGCTGATAACCAGTTCCGTTTCGATAGCTCGTCAAAGATATCACCCTCAGGGAGGTCGTTTATGCTTCTATATTGCTCAATGTAAGTCGGAGTGATGGTGTTGCTAGACTCGTCAATTAATTCACTGTTACTGTAAACTACAGCGTAGTCCGATGCAAGGTCCAAAATGCTGTCCACATGTACTTCAACATTGTTAGGTGCCCATCTGTCGTCCGCTGCAACCATGCAAATATACTCTCCACTAGAGATGGAGACTAGCTCATTCAAAGTTGCACAAATACCCTTATTCTTGTCGTGTTTAACAAACGTACAATCGAAGTTATTGTTTTCTATCCACTGCTCGATTAGCTCGACTGAATTGTCTCTTGAGCAATCGTCTGATATAATCACTTCGATTTTTGGGTATGTTTGCTTTTTAATGCTCTCAAGACATTCAATAATAAATGGAGCTTGATTGAAGCACATACAAAATACGGAGACTAAAGGTCTATCTACCATGCCGCTAAAAGTTAGACTTGCTAATATGACTTCACGTTGGTGTAAGTATTCCCTTGTCCACCGTTATAGTACCAATTGATAAAAGCGGCAGAAACTGAATACCCTCTCCAATAGAAAACCTCATCAATTGTCCCATATTGGGGATATGTATTGCTACCTGTAGCCCCGATTGTAAAAGGCGAGGAAAGAAATACTTGGTTCGGGATGTATGTTGTTGCTATATGGGAGCCGTTGATGTATACGCGCAAAGAATCGATGGCTCTATCGAACACTATTGCGGTATGAAAGTACACTGTATCCACACCATTTGTACTTTGTCTGGTTGAACCATCACAAACCCTGACAATCCCCGTACTTGATTGTACAACGAATATATACTCAATCGCTGAGCAACTGATACCCGTGCCTCTGCTAATAAGTGTGCGGATATCTACACTTCCCGGTTCATAGACGCGGGCCCAGAACATGAGGCTCCAGTCCCCATCGCCGACGGCGAGAGCTGGGGAAGTGGATCGCAGGTACTGGCTCTGCTGGCTATCGAACCGCGCTGCCCGGCCAATGACCCCGGCCGTATCGCCGGGGTTGTTATAGGCTGTCAGGTGGTTCGAGCCGTGACTATCGTATCGTGTTCCTGAGGATTCTTCCATACCGTAATAGGCCACCAGGCTGTCTACAAGGGGGTTCGGGGCGCCTGCGGGGGCTGCCGCCTGCGGTCCGTACCGTTCCAAACGTCCGTAACTGGGGATATCGCCCGGTTGACTGTACCCAATATACGAGATTCCGGCAAGGAAGCACAACGCGGCAAGAAGGCGCTGGATGCGTGCGAAGGTTGTATGCATGGCGGACCTCATTCGAACGTGATGACTGCTGCGGAGTTTGCGCGCAGGGTGCCGCGCCGGACGTAGACCCGGTGGTACTTGCGCCAGTAGAGGTAGACGGCCTGCTCGGGCCGGGCGCGCACTAGCAGCGTATCGACCGCATCGGTGAGTGGATCGTAGAGCGGCATGGTTGCCTCCGCGCCCTCGGCGGTGATGTAGCGGACCTTGAGCGTATCGGGCGCGAGGGAGCCCTTCCATGTGACGGTGAGCAGCGTGGGCCAGAGGTTCCATGTGGTATCCGAGGAAAGCTCGGCGCTGAAGTCGACGCTATCCCGCACAACGGAACGCACCTGCGCACCGGCGGGAGACTGCAATCCGAGGATCGCCGCAAGCAATAGTGTGAATAAGAAGAATGATTTCATGATGTACTCCCTGATGTGGTTGTGTTATCTGTAACTCTGGATGTATTCAATAAATATGCGCACGCGCCCCGCGCTGCCACCGCCGGAGGCGCTCAGGTACACGCTGATATCGGTCTCCTCGCGGATGTGATAGAGCGTCTCGCGAATGGTGTACTGGCCGGGGCTCTCTGCCGCATCGGCAGTGGGGAAGGCACCCAGCTCCGTCCGTGCGCCCGGCACCCCGACCGAGACGGTATCTGCTGCGGTATATACCGAATCGCTCCATGCTATAATCCGCGTGATGGTTGTGCCGGGCTCGGCACGCAGTGCCAGCACGGAGTCCGCACCGGTATCAGCCATATCATCGGCTGATAGATGCACCATCACCGTCCGCGGTGGATTATACCATTGTATAGCATGCTGCGTACGCGCAGCACAGGGCAGGAGCGCAAGAAGGATGAGAAGGCAGGTGTAGAATGTATTCATGATTGATGTTGTAAGGTATATTAGTTTGTTCTTTTTATCTTTGATTTGAGAAAGAAGATTATATAGTATAGTCATCCAAATCCCCCCTCTGTCCCCCCTTGACAAGGGGGGGGTGTGTGCGCCCGTGGTTCCTGGTCACGCTAAATATATAATCCGGATAGGACATCTGTTTACTTACATTCTTTTCCCCCCTTCGGCAAGGCTCAGGGCACGCTTTCCCATTTCCCCTTTCCAATTTCCACTTTCTTCTCCTACCATCTGCGCCGTTCGATATACAACCCGAGGTGGAGGTTAACGCTTTGGTTGCCGGGGAAGCGGTTCGCAGGGATCTGCTGCGAGCCGACGAGCGTGCCCTGCGTAATGAACGGCGAGGCGGGCGTGGCGTCCGCATCGTGTTTATAGATACGCAGATAGTACTGGCTGCCCTGGTTGCTCAGGTGCGCACTGATGACTGTACTATCCCCGCCAATGGGTTGCGCGGAGTTGAAGCTTGCAGCGAATTCCTGCGGGTTCCCCGGCCAGCCTATCTGCAGGCGGAAGCTCGTCACGCGAACGGCCTCCGCGGGCAGGGGCAGGCTCGTCAGGTACGGACCCAGCGCAGAGAAGATTGCGCTGTCATCCACCGCCGCCCCGCCTACATCGTTAAATTGTGTATACCCGGAGACGAGCATCTTATCGCGCAGCGGGTACTTGAGGACGTAGCTCGTATCACCGTAATTCGTGACCGGGCGCGAGCTTGTGCTGTCGCTCACCTCGGTTGTAGGAATCCATCCGGCGGTGCCCGCGCCCGCGCTATCTATCAGCCTGCGTGCCAGTCCGCGTATCGTGATGGTATCGAGTGCTATATAATAGATGGCGCAGGTATCGCAGGGTTCCACAAGTATGTGGCTGCGGCCTGCAAGCTGCCTGCCCAAAAGCCCCTGCGCCTCAGCACCGATTGGCAGAAGAGCGAGGAGTATGAGGAGGTAGGTGTAGATATTTATATGCATAATTATTGATGTCGTAAGATGATAGATGATATACCGCGGTTGTTCTGTTCTTCTTTCCCCCTTCCCCCTTCCTCCTTCCCAATTTCTTCAGATGTACATAAAGTGTATCCTGTCCGCGCCGGGATTATAGTTGAGCCAGATGCGCAGGGTCGTTGTTTCCTCGCCGGTTTTGGGGCGGAGTTCATCGGCGCCGAGATAGCGGTTGGCAACGCCATCGTAGATCATGAGGAACACCATCGATCTGCCTTTGCGGTGTTCCAGATCGTAGTAATACCTGTCGCCGTCGGCCGTCCAGCTCCCAGCGGTTGTATATCCGACGGGCTCCAGCGCGGCCGTCCCGCTGCGGTAGCCCGCGTTGCGCAGTCCGCCGCTGCCGAGTTCCACGCGACGCGCATATCTGTTGGCTTGTCTATTCCGGGCCATACATCCTCCTACGGTGTAATGTCGTATCCATCCCTGCTTGTGAGTGTGAATTCCACCGACCGCAGCCGCGTGCCGTCCGTGGCGATGTATTCTATATCCGGCGCATCGTCCGGGACGAGGTAGTTGGTGTTGCCTGTGCTTGCCCACTCGGTGAACCCGTCTAGATCGGCGGTGCCGTTGTGGTGCAGGTGAATGAGCGGCGCGCAGCGGAGCTTGTTCATGAAGACGAACTTCGCGTTCGCCGCGGCATCTTTCAGCGGATCGAACTGGTTCATATCGCACTGAATGCTGAGAGCAAGCCGCGCAATGCCTCGCCAGCAAATGCGGTCGGTTCCCATGGTGACGGGCTGCTCGCCGGTGGTTTCAGGCCGCAGCCATGCATGCGCACGGGATACCGAGATTGCAGTTGAAGTGCTCCAGGTCGTCCCCCCGTCGGTTGAATATTTAAATGTGATTGTACCTTGCATAGTAGGATGTTATATAGTGTAGACATGCCTGTATGGTATTTAGAGGGATGGTATACTGATGATACGACCCCGTCGAGTCCCATTTCCGTAGGTGTGGATCTGAAGCGCTTTCCACTTTCCAATTTCCCCTTTCCACTTTCATTTACCAGTCTCCGGACTCTGCGGTGAATGATGTACTGTGGTTTCGGAAATCGAAGCGCTTGCCGGTAATCCACCACCTCTTGCCGTCCCATGTTATATACTGGCCGATCTCGTGCAGAGGTGCTGCAGGATCGTGTTTAATGCCCGGCACGGTAATATCAAGACCGCGCATACGGCGGCGGTAGATGCCGAGGGGCGTGCTGTTCGTGCCTGTCGTCGGCACACCGACATTGAACCAGTAGTGCGCCATGGCCTCCGCCATCACCATGCCGGCATAGTCGTGATCGTAGTCGCGGCTGAAAATATGGCTGTTCGCAAACAGCCCTGAGCCGGTGTTCCCGTCCGTGCGGACCTTAATCTTGTATATACTGTATATCCGGTCGTTGGCAGCGTCGTAGTACCAGAGGGAGCCGAGGAAGGCGCTGTAATCGTCGCAGCGGCCGGGTTCCGCACCGGCAGGATCGTGGCGCCATTGGTAGCAGTTCGGGATGCGGTTCGCAGTTGTGAAATGCGTTAGCATCGGGATGCTGCCGTCCCCGGCCGAGAACGTCACCAGATCGCCCACGCCTGTTTGCCGCACCTTGATGCCGTAGAGTCCGCGCAGCGCGGGGTTGAGTCCGGCGGGAGTAAGCCATTCGGTGTAGGTGTTCGATGTATAGTCCTGGATTTCGCGGTATTCAAGATAGCGGTCGCCGGAAGAATCCAGTCGCATGCGGGCGATCATCCCGAACGGCAGCAGGATATGCTTCAGCATTTCCAGGACGGAGCCTGCGTTGTAGAAGCTGATCTCGCTCTGCCCGCTGGAATCGAAGAAGCCGTGGTCCTGGATGACAGGATTCACGCCGTCATCGACCTTGCTGATGATGGCGAGGTCTTCGAAATCCGCTTCCTGATCCGCGCTGCCGTCGTAATAGACGAACTTCCATGTGTGCGCAGGCGCGGAGCCGAGGTTTGCACTGCCCGTCACACCGATAGCGTTACTCAACGCCTGCAGTATATCGGTCAGCCGCATTATATATAGATGATCCTTCGTGTACGAGCGCCACCCGAGCCGTGCGGGATCGCTGTAGACGTCGATGTCGAGCTTCTGCAGCGCGGTGGAATGCGCCGTGCCGCCATCGCTCCAGCTGATATACACACCGCCGGAAACAGATTTCGAATACGAGGCGTGCGTCAGGAAGCTCCCGAATGCATCCAGCGATGTAGGCTTCTCCTCCATTTGCAGGATGGTATCGACGGCGGTGAACTTCACGCTCCATGTGTCGGGGTCGGAGTCGTTCTGCATCTCGACTTCCGTATCCTCGGCGTCGATCACGCCCTGCCAGAGATAGCTGTACGATCCGCCGGCGGGTTTGTAGGAGAGGCGCACATGCCAGGCCGAGAACAGCGGATCGTCGTCGAACAGCACGTTGCTCATCCGCGTGCTGCCCGCGAACGCCGTGTTGACGCATTCGAACGAGACGTTATCCGCACCGAAGGCGCCGAGCTCCGGCTCCGCGTTGAAGTCCACC
>PABJ01000027.1 GCA_002699105.1 Ectothiorhodospiraceae bacterium
GTACTGCCGACGATAGCATCGCTGCTGTTTTTCGACGATCTCCCGGCAGCATTGCAGGTTATAGGAATCATATTGGCGTTTGCCGCTCTGCCATTCGCGACGAAACAACCGATTGGGAAAGACTGGAGGGTCTTGATCGCAGGCGGGTTCGGTTGGGGTCTGCTGCTGTTCTTCGCATTTGGACTGGTCGAATTTCTCTTCAAGATTCAAAAAGAACTCCTGCCGGTCGATAACTCGTACCAATTCCTCTCGCTGATCTTCCCCATTGCTTTTCTGACTGCCGTCGTGCTGGTGGTAATCAAGAAGCAGCGAGTTGGGCTTCACGAGGTTGGAACCGGCGCAGTGCTCGGCGTGGTGAATTTCTTCTCCGCCTATTTCTTCGTGTTGGCGCTAAAGGAACTTCCCGGCGTGTTCGTCTATCCAACTAACGGCGTCGCCATTATACTACTCACGACGGTTACGGGGATTCTCTTCTGGAAGGAACGCGTTACCAAGCGGAACATGGTGTTCATTGCCATTGCTTCCCTGGCGTTGGCACTACTTTATCAAGGGTAAAAAAAAGAACGCCGCGGTGAAGCGGCGTTCTTTGGAATGTGAACGTGTCACTGTACGAAAGCGGTTACCGGACGATGTTGAACATCGTGACGGTTGTTGAATTCGCGCCTGTGACGGAGAGATAGTACGTTCCGGCGGGGAGGTCTGCGGTGTTGAAACTTACGTTCTCGCCGCTTTGCGATACCTGCAGCTCCTGCGAGTATACCTCGGCACCGAGGCGGTTGAATACGCGCAGTGTTGCCATTTCCTTAAGCCCGGCGATATTGATGTTCACAATATCGGTGGCGGGATTGGGATAGAGCGACAGGTTGAATGCGCTCACTGCTGCGGGATCGTCTACCGAAGTGGTGCTCTGCGCGCCCATTTCGATATCGCGCTGGAAGCTGTCGTTCCCGCTGAAGTCGATCGAGATCTCCTCAAGATATGCTTCATATCCCGGCAGGTCGGCAACAAGCGTGTACGAACCGGCTGCGATTCCTTCCATGCTGAATTCGCCCGCTGCATCCGTCTGAGCGTGCCCGCTGATGTTGTTATCGTTATCGACAAGCTGAACGAACACACCTTCCATCGGGATTGCATCGCCGCCCTGTGCGCCGTTAATGCGCAAGCGGACGACACCATGGAAGCGGTGGTTGCCGCGGATACCGTTCACCTTACGGAGTTGGATATCGATGCCCGAGATGACGCCAGAATTCGATACTGCGATCTGCGTGGCATCCTGCCAGAGCATCACTGCCTCGGCGTTCTCCTTGTAGTAGCCCGGTGCATATCCTTGAGGTACGAGGATCGCACGTACGACATAGTCGCCCGGCTCGAGATTGGAGATGGTGAAGTTGCCGGAGGAATCCGTGACGGTCTTGCCCATCATGCGCAGGTACAATATGCTGCCCCTGGCTTCAATCTTGTACGCTGCAACAACACCCGGGACGCCGGTATTATTATCTCCAAGCAATGTGCCGCTGAGGCCGTTCTGATAGACCTGCTTGCGCTCCAGCGAGAAGTCGATGCCGGTCTTCGGCGCGTCGATGAGGACGCCGGTCGCCTGGCTCGGGCTGGATGCGTTGTCGTAATACTCAGGGTAGAAGTCGTTGGTCAGCGGCTCCGCGCGGAAATAGAATGTCTTTCCTTCGGGCAGATCCATCGACCAGTTGCCGGTGTTATCGGTGAACGCAACGTTCGCTGCGTTTGAGTTCGTCGAGTAGGCGTATACCTTCGCTTGCACCGGATCGTTGTTATCGGCGGCGTACACCATACCACCGACGGTGTGCATGGTTACAGGCGATACAACGAAGTCGACGCGGATTGTATCGAGACAGGATGTATTGAACTCCGTTGCGTTCTGCATGTCAGTCTGATCCTCGTACCACTCTGGCACGAAGGTCTGTCCTTCGGCGCGGAGCTTGAACACGCCGTCCTTTTGCGTGATGATCTGGTATGCACCGTTCTGATTGATGCGTCCGACAAATTTCTGCCCGAGGATGCCGCCGCTTGCGGGCGTCTGCGCATATACGATTCCCTCGGTGATAGCGTTTCCGTTCTCATCCTTTACCGTCCCGACGAAGAATACGCATTCCCGCCTATTGTTGCTGGAATCAGGACCGAAACGGACTGCCCACTGCTGCACGGCGCCGACGTTCGGATCGGAATCCAGGTATGCAGTAATCTTGAACTGCACCATTCCGCTCGAATTCGGCGTGTAGGTGTATTTCACCAGGCCGGTCGTTTCGTCAATCGTCGCGCTCTGCGGGTACTGGATGGAGTACTTGATAGCACCGTTGTTTGTAGCCACTGCATCGGCGTCGTACTCAAATTCCAAGTTCGGATCCCACTTGAACGGCGGGGTGGTCGTGAAGCGGATCGAAGGCTTGATGGCCTTCTTCGTCACAACGAAGTTCACTTCGATGCTGTCTCCGCAGGATACATCGAACGTCGTTGCGTTCATCGGATCGGTGACATCCTGATAGTATTCGGGTTCGAATGTCTGACCAACCGCATCAAGGATAAAGGTTGCTTCCTTCTTGACCGGGATGATGTAATTGCCGTTCTGATCGATGCGCCCATAGAATGCTACATTCGGTCGGCCGCCGGCAGCTGTGTACTCGGCTGCGAAGATCTTGCCTTCCGGAACCGGATCGCCGTTTTCGTACTTCACTGTGCCGTAGAACACCATGCAGTCGTTCGGGACGTTGCTATCGCCGAACATCACGGACCACTGCTGGACGGCACTGACGCTGGGATCGCTTTCCAGATACGCCTTGATCGCAAATCCAACCGAGCCCTTGGTCGTGGCTGTGTACTTCACGACGCCAGTCGTTTCGTCCAACGTTGCGCCTTGCGGCAAGCTTAGCGCCTCGAACTTCACAACACCGCCTGCGAGCGCTTGAGCATCTGCATCGTAGACGTATTCAACGTTAGGCTTGCCCACCTTTGGCGGTTGAGTCGTGAAGTGAATAGGAGGAAGGCTACGGAAAAAGATGGTGACGATCTGGCTTTCGCCGCTCGTACCATCGCCGTTTGTGGCGGTAAGGTAGAAGCTGTATTCGCCCGTCGGGAGTCCCTTGACGAGCCAGCTCCAGCCGGCCGTGTTTGGGGATTTCAGCGAATCAAGAAGTGCGACGTCGAGGTCCTTCAGCTTCGAGAATTTGCTGTAGTCGTTTTCCTTGCCGACGGCCTTGTAAAGCGAAAAGTAGTCGGCGTCGTCGGAGGAGGACGGGAGGTTCCAGCTTATGTGGATCCCGTATCCGATGATGCCCATGTCCATCAATGTCGCCCGGACATCGGTCGGCGCATCGGGTGCAGCGGCGTGCAGTGTGCCAAAGCTCATCAGAGCAATAAGCAACGCCGCGAAAGTCTGTCGCGATAATAGCGTCATAATTCCATCTCCTTGGTAGGTATGAAACAGATATATAATAAGATTGTTTTAGCCACTCTAGAAGGTGCGTTGCGCAAACGGACTGGTGAAGGCCTATTTCCGCATCCGGTAGTAATAACACATTCGCGATGGATGTGTTTCAGGGCCGTTTATTCGGTCGGCGGTTCGTACCGGATTATAAACGTCGCGCGGAATTTCCACGGCTCGCGTATTTGAGGATTGCGTAGAAATACGGCTGTACTGAAATCCGCGAAGATGACGTTGCGCAGCGTATCGTGCTGCGTGATCGTGAGAATGCTTTCAGCGCTCTCGTACATCGGGTGCTGTGTATTCTGGCCGGGGACGATATCGATGGGTACAACCGTGCCACCGCCGTTGGGTGAGGTTCGGAGATTGAATATGACCCCGGATTCATCATTGTCACGCGGGTCGTTATCGAAGCGCAGTTTATTGCCGTGGCGAATATCCATCCACTGGACGCGCAGGTGAAATCCCATGAGCCATACCGGGAGTCCTTGCGGATCGGCCGCTCTCCGCATTCTGCGGATTTGGAGGAACAAGCGCTTCGGGTCTGTGCCGAGATCGATGCTGTCGCGATCGTTGATATTCGGCGGGGTGATGAAATCGCGTTCAGGCGTGCTGTACTCGATGGAAAGTCGGGTAGGTATTATCGTTGGGATAGGATCGCCCGGATCGATATCGCGGGGCGTATTCACGCCGATAGGATCCTGGCAGGCCGTGAGAACGGCCAGCATGAGGAGCAACGGTATGGAGAGAAACTTCTTCATTCAGTCTTAAAACCCGAGCGATAGTCCGAAGGTGCCGCCAAGCTTCCAGGTGGAAAACTGCGTACCGTCGAACGTATAGAACAAGCCGCCTGCATCTGCGCCGGCGGTGAGGTTCAAGTTACCGAAAAGGTTGTATTGCATACCCAGCGTTCCGCGTGTGACTGCCCACCAGTCGCGCGTAAAGCCTGCACCAATATCGCCGAAGAGCGTCAGCCGCTGCGAACCGAGGATCGGGTCGGTGGTGTAACGGTACCGTGCGATGAGAGACCAGGTGCGGTAGTTCTGTGTGACAGTGCGCTGCATTACGAGCCGCTTATCCCGGATCTGACCTGAGTACTGCTGGTTCCACGGCTCCTGAGCGAACTCAACGCCCCAGGCATGATGCGCGCTCGGAGAATAGTACAGCGCAAGCGTCATGTTGTTAAACGACGGCGTGCCGTGCGTCTCCGCGGTCGATACGTTGGGACTCGATACGCCTTGCGGAATCAGTCTCCAGTGAAGCGAAAATCCGGTGAATGCATTCCACGGCATCGCGAACTCTTCTCGCGGACGTTCGATGATCTGCGGCGGTTCTTCCTGATCCGGTGGTCCGTGGAGCATGACGCCGCTCAGAGGATCGGTGTTCTCCGGTAGCGAAACTGTTTCGCGTACGAAGGGCTTCCGGGTCTCAGCGGGTTTTTCCACAAGGGTCGGCGAAGTACCAACGGTGTTCTCCGGCGTTGTATTTCTCTCCGGCGCTGCAGGCGAGGAGCTGTTTTGCTTTATGGGCTTCACGGCCGGTGTCCGGCTCGGAACAGCGGTTTCTTCTCCGCGGGTTATTTGACTGGATTCATCTGCATCCGGTGTACCCGGCCTTACTGTGGAGGTGGTTGCTTCCTTAGCGGTACTCCTTGTTCCGATGGATGCAGTTGTGGTATTCGAAGCCGAGGGTTCATCCTCTACCGCTGGTGGTATTGCAGTGGATTGCTGAGACGTACCGGCCGTGCTGCCGGCTGATTCAGTTTCTGCTTGCTCAACTCGTTCAGCAGGGGGGACCGATGATCCTGCATCCGGAGTAGGAGGCTGTTCGTTCGTTTCTATCTGCGGGCCCGCTGTGGCATTCGGACCGGCATTCGATGAACCGGAATCTTGCAGAACATTGAAGAGAATGACCGTCGTCACAGTGGCGGTGATGACGGCAGCAGTAATCGGGAGCCAGAGCTTTTGTGCGGCAAGGAAGAGGTTGCCGGCTGTTGTACCGGTACCAGCGCCGCTTCCTGCGGCGGCAGGCGGTGGTGTGGTCCCGTTAGAAGGCGGTGCTGCGCCTTCCGGTATCCGGAAGCCGAGTCCGGTAAATACTTTATCGGTCAGCGCCGCGGACGGTGCCAACCCTGCAAGGTAATTGCGCGATTCTGAACGCACGGTCTGCATCTCCTTGAGACGCGACCGGAGTTCGTCGCTTTGCGCAAGCTCGGCGTACAGCTCCTCTTCCTGGGTGCGGTCAAGCTCCCGGTCGATGTACGCATTCAGCAGCGCGTCGTGTTCGTGTATTCGTTTGCCACTCATTGTTCTGCTCGGTCCTTATTCCGATATCTCCTGCAAGTAGGGTTTCAATATCTCCCGTATGCGTTTCCGTGCCCGGTAGACCCGGATTCTGATTGCTACTGCCGTCGTACCCAGCAGTTCGCCTATTTCCGCATAGGGTCTGTCGTCGTATTCTCTGAGGAAAAACGGTTCGCGAAGCTCGTCCGGCAGCAGTTCCATCGCCATTTCGATGAGCTGCAGCATTTCCCGTTTTTCCGGACTCATGTCTTCGACCACCTGATGGAAGTCATCGTATTCTACCGTCGTCTTGGTATCGCGCTTTGTATTCAGGCAGAGATTCCGTGCTATCATCAGCAGGTACGCCGGCACGTTTGTCATCTCCCGTTTCTTCTGTGCGCTTTCGTAAAACCGGGTGAACGTCTCCTGGAAGATATCCTCTGCTTGATCCTGATCGCCGAATACCGTCCGGCAATACGCATAGATGCGCTGCGAATGCCTTGAATACAGCTCGGCAAACGCACTTTCGGCAGCTTTTTTATCCTCCCGGAGCCTGTCGTAAAGCTCAGCGTCGGAGAGACGCTTCACCTCGCCGTTGCGCATATGCGCAGGCGCAGTGAGCATCTGCTCTTCGGTCGTTTTTACCTTACTCCGGTTTTTCGTCATCACCGCGGTGTTCCTTTAAACTCCTTGTAGAATATGGAGTTATCCTGCTACGAAATCAATAACACGCAGCCGGGAATTCTGTTTCAGCATATAATAGTAAAACGGCCGCCAATTGGCAGCCGTTTTGTAATGTTTGCAATCTGTCGGAGGTTATTCGACAGGAGTCGAGATGATAACCTGCACGGTACGGCAGTAGAATCTTCCTTCGGGTGTATCGTTCGAGAAGAGAAGTTCGTTGCTTCCGACACCCTGCGTGGTCACGTTCGCATCCTGAAGCACATCGCCGAACGCTTTGCGCGCGCCTTCGGCGCGTTCGCGCGAAAGGGCGAGGTTATGCTGCGGATCGCCGATCTTATCCGTGTACCCGATAATGCGGACCTTGGAGTTCGGCGTGATGCCCTGGGAAAGCTCATCGATAATGGCCTGGTTGCGCGAGGAGATCGTTGCCTTATCGAAATCGAAGAGAATCAGCTTGCTTCGGTTGACGCGCATATCTCCGATACGTTCTTCTCTCTTGCGTTCGAGGGAAAGCGTATTGATCGAAACCTCTTTGGTAATGCGGTCTTCCTGATTCTCGCCGTCCTTGACGTAGAGCGAGACCTGCAGCGGCTGATTGTTCGTGCCGATTCTGTCGCCATCGACATCCCAGCCGATTGCATCCGGCAAGGGCTCTGTGCCCGACTGATCGTCGATGAAGGTGTTGTTGCCCTGCTTCATTTCGACAGCCCAGCTATCGATGCCGTTCGGGGCGTCGACACGGGGCACGATCTCGAGCTTCGCGAGGGATGCCGTGTACTGAATCTCGTCTCTGCGGATCGGTGCGACGATCTCCTGGTTATCGGATGTGATCTCGGCGCGGCGGTTCTCGGCGCGGCCTTCTTCGCTATCCAGCGAACTCGGATCGACAGGCAAATTGCGCCGCTTTGTACGGATCCGCGACTCGTCGATGCCCCATACCTCCGTCAGGTAGGTCTTGATCGTACCCGCACGGCGCTGGCTGAGTGCGATATTCCCTTTTTCGGGACCCGTATCCATGTTCGTACCGGTAACGGTGATGTTCGCATCCGGGATATCGATCATCCTCTGGCCGACGATGTTCAGCAGGTTGTGGTAGATATCCAACTCGTTTCCGGTGACATCGCTGATCTCAAAGGCCTGCGCTTCTTCCGGCGTGAGGAGATTCTGGCGCAACGGCTGGGTGCCGTCATTTTCATTGAAGAACACATAGTTCAGCAATGGGTACAGCTCAACCGAACGCAATTCTTCCACGGTGAGCGGACTCGGCAGGGTTGTTTCGCCGGTGGGTGTTTTCCCCTCGATATCGAAATCAACCTTCAGCGCTGCGATAGTCGGCGGCGGTGGAGGTGGTGGCGGCGGCGGTGGAGGAGGTGCTACCTTCTCCGGTTCCAGGAAGGCATACTTCAATGCGATCCCTCCTGCAAGGCGCGATGCCGACCATTCGCCCGTTACCTTGTTGAGCGGGAGCGTGTAGGCGATTTCAGGGACGAGCAGCCAATTTCTCGATACCGGCAGATCGTACCCTGCACGCGCTTCGAGCGCCAGCCGCACTCCGGAAATATCCGGGATTTCGCCGTCGTAGATGATATGATCCTGCGTGCCGTCTGCGAACACCTGGTCTGGCGGATCCTTCACTACTTCCTGCAATTGCGAGGAATTGCCGAGCGGGAAACCGAGCCCGAGCCCCAGGCCCACATGCAGCAATTCGTCTTCCATAGGATAATAGAGGACGCCCGGGACGAGCATCAGGTAGGAAAGCGAATTGGTGAACGTATGGTGGGCAATGAAGGGGACCGGAGTGCCGTCGCTTCCGAGAATCGACGCGATCCGGAAATCGCGCTCGAACTCGCCGCTGTATTCGCGGTATGCCAGGCGGCCGGAGAACATGATCTGATCGTTGTACGGTATCTCGTACAATCCTTCGATGTAAAAACCCAGCTTATCGCCGTTATCGAAGGTACAGGTACCGCAAATAGCGTTCTCACCTTCGACGACGTCGAAATCGCCGCTATGCAAATTAAACTGGGGACCCACCGCAACACCCGCACGATTGACGCGCAAGTATTCAGACTGCTGGGCGTGCGCCGCGAACGTCGACACGATAAGCAGGGGCAGGCAGAGTGCGAAAAACGTCTTCTGCTTCATAGCGTAATATTTTCCTCTACGACAGACTCAGGAAATGGACTTAGAGCACGAGTCTATAGCGTGTGTGCAGATGGCATAGCTTGGAAACCGTGCCACGTTGAATATACGAAAAAATATTTGCGGGGATGAAACACCGCAACGTTTGTTACCGGTCTATCCGGCGGACCTGCAGGGAGTCGTTCTGGAACTTGATCCTGATTGCCTCGGTCAGCCGCTCCTGATAATTGCGCGTACGTCGGTTCCGTTTCCAGTCCACAAGGATGATCGGTTCGTCCCGGTCGCGGTAATCCGTCAGGATAGTATCGCCTTGGGGCAGCACGGCAATATTGCGGCTAGAGAAGTCGGTCTCGACCGCGTTCGCCAGAGCAAAGTACGTGAGATCGGGGAAGTACTTCGGCAGGTACTCCTTCAGTTCGGCGAAAAGAATCGAATCGTTGCGGAAATTCGTCATGCGCTCTTCAAGATTCCGTACCCGCGTGTTGAGCGAATCCGCCACTCTGGAATTCGCCTGCACAAAGCTCAGGAGGTTGCCGCTGATCTCGGATGCGAGAAGGTCGCGCTCCTCTTTGGGAACGTTCACCTGGACAAGCCGGAGCTTTGTGTCATCGAGATGGAAATCCGGAAGCAGGGATTCGAGGCTGTCGCGGATTGAAGGGGATATGTAGTCGCCGACGACGTAGGCCTGGAGCACTTGGAGGGAATCGTAGTCCAGCAGCTCGTGGCGGAGCACTTCATTTTCTTCGGAATCGATAGCGGTGCGGAGGAAGTTCTCGATATCCCGGTTGAGCCGAATCTCAACGATTACGGTGTAGAGCAAGTACATACTCGGCACAACGATGATGAAGACGATGACCGACATCCAGCGTACAATCTTCTTCTCGCGTTCGGGGTCCATGTAGCTGGCGCGCGGGAATTTGAGCAGGCGCACCACGAAATACGTGGAGATACTTATAAAGACTGCGTTGAGGAAGAATAGATAGAATGCGCCGAACAGGAATTCCATGCGGCCTGTTGCGAGGCCGAACCCCGATGTGCAGAGCGGCGGCATCAATGCCGTGGCAATGGCGACGCCCGGCAGTGCGTTTGTTTTCTCCGCGCGAGAACCGGCGACAATACCTGCAACGCCGCCGAAGAACGCCACAAACACATCCAGCAGGGTCGGTTCTATCCTGGCATACATCTCGGCTGTCGGCTGCCCGAGGGGAGAGATAAAAAAGTAGAAGAAGCTCGTCGCGAAGCTGATGAACACCGCAATACCGAAGTTCCGGTTTGCGTGCCAGAGCATGTCCCGGTCCACGGTGCCGATCGAAAGGCCGATACCGAGTATCGGAGACATCAGCGGGGAGATGAGCATAGCGCCGATGATGACGGCAGGGGAGTTCACATCCAGACCCACGCTGGCAATACCGGCAGACGCTATCAGCAGCCAAAGGTTGTAGCCTTTGACCTTGATGTTGTTGCGGATATTCGTAATTGTCCCTTCAACATCGGTTCCTCCCTTGATGTTGAAGATGCTGAAGAC
>PABJ01000028.1 GCA_002699105.1 Ectothiorhodospiraceae bacterium
CGAGCAGATCGAGCTCAACGAAATCAACGGCGCCTCCGCAGTGAACACCATCACGTTCGAATCGTTCACGGGCAATAACAACAATGTATTTCTCGAATACTCCGCGAGCTCTTCGTCGAACTACACTGTGTTCTTCAACGGCGCAGACCATATCACGATGAAGAATATGACGATCCGTGCATTGAACGCCAGCTATTCGCATGTGATTGAGGTAGAGGGCGGCGCAGAATACAACACGCTCGATAACCTTATCCTCGAAGGGCAGCCCAGCACAAGCACATCGACGAACCGCGCAGTGCTCTATTCCAGCGACGACGAAGACAATTACTGGACAGTGAAAAACTGCCGCTTCCTTAACGGTAGTTCGGCAGTGTACTGGGAAGGCAGCAGCACGAGCTCGCTCGAAAGCGGTACAGTGTTCGAAAACAACATCGCCGAAAACTTCTACTACTACGGAATGCGGTTTGCATATCAAAACGCACCATACGTGAAGGGCAACGAAATCAAGTCCAATACGACGTACACCTCGTACGGCTTGTACATGTACTACTGCGATAACGCTATGCGCGTTCTCGGCAACAGCATCTTCTATAACGGTTCGGGCTCCAAGTACGGCCTGCGTCTCTATTATTGCGATGCTTCCACCGGCGCGGAAGGTATCACGGCAAACAACTTCGTGACGATTGATAACGGTTCCAGCACGGCCTATGGTCTGTACATCTACTATGCAGACTACCAGAAGGTGTACTTCAATACATCGTACGTGAACAGCACCTCAAGCAGCGGTCGCGCCATCTATACCTACTATGGCGACGATGTGCAGCTTAGCCACAACATCGGCTACAACGCCGGCTCCGGCTATGCCTGGTACAACTATCCTTCGTCGGGTACCAACATCCTCGCATCCGATTACAACGTGTTCTACACGAACGGCACGAGCCTTGCCTATTACAGCGGCGGCGCGGTTGCCGATCTTCCTGCACTCCAGGCAGCGAGTGGTACGGATGCTAACTCCATCGAAAAGAACGTCTACTTCGCTGATCCGGCCAACGGCGATCTCCATCTCGTGAGCCCATCGGAAGACGATACGGATCTACACGGCATGCTCTTGCCTGAGGTCACCGACGATATCGACGGCGATAACAGAATCGTCCCGTTCCGGGGCGCCGACGAGGCTTGCTATATCGTAGACGGCTCGATCTGGTTCGACTTCGTGAACGCCAGCGGCGATCCGAAGCCGTACGTCAACGTCCCGGGACAGATCGGTGTGCGCTATCATGTGGAATTCCCTGAATTCGACTCCGACATCACCATCACGCTCAACTTCTACACCGTCCCTGGAAACTCCCTTGTGTACACGACCCAGCTCTACGTGCAGAAGCAGTTCGGCGTTACGTTGGACGGCTACACTATGGTTAACGTCGATAACATTGCAGAAGGATTCTACCGCGTTGAAGCCGTCTTCAACACGAAGAACTCCTGTGGCGGCTATCGCGACTACATCCCTGCAGATAATTCCCTCCTCGCGATGCAGAACGGTGCCGATCCTTGCGTCGTATGGCCGGGTGACGTCAACAACGACGGTATCGCAAACTATGCAGATAAGAAAGCGCTCGCAGGCTACATCCATGATGCAAACCTGAATCCGCTTTGGCTCCGTGGCCCAGCGCGCTACCGCGCAGACGCTTCCGTCAATCCGCTGACCTACCTCGAGTGGAAGCCGCAGGCAAGCCTGCCGTGGTCGACACCGGAAGGCTGCTACATGGACTGCGACGGTAACGGTGTTGTGAATACGTTCGATAACATCCTCTTCAAGAAGAACTGGATGCGCACGCATGGCGCCTTCCAGGCGAAGGACGAGGACGTATTCTCCGCAGCGACCTTCGATATGAGCCGCAATTTCCCGAATCCGTTCAACCCTAGCACCACGATCAACTACAGTGTGCCGGAACGCAGCCACGTCCAGATTATTGTGACGGACATGATGGGCAGGGAAGTCGCAACACTCGTGAATGAGACGGTAGAAGCAGGCGTTCGCTCGCTGACCTTCGACGCCGCCAATCTCCCGAGCGGTGTGTACGTCGCAACTGCCAGCATGCAAGGCACGGAAACAGGCCTGACGTTCACCAAGACAATTCGCATGACGCTCTCGAAATAAACCTCGATGAGTGTACCTCTCAAAGAACGCCCTCCCCTTGCGGGAGGGCGTTTGATTTTTGGGAAGGATTATCTCAGCCCCTAGGGTGATGAAGCCGCAGGTCACACCCTCCCGTTGGGAGTGCAGGCCCGTCGCTACCATTCTTGGCGACGGGTCGGGTGGGCACAAAGAGTAAATCAACCTTCCAATTGCGGCGAGTCGGGGAATTCTTCGTTGCACTACTTACGGGCTTCGCCCTAGCACCTCTGTTCTGTTGGAGACCCCTGTATGCCACAGCGCATCTTCGACCTTCGTCCCCAATCCTTCGACTACGCTCAGGACAGGCTGGGCAGGCGGGATGATGTGGTTGTTCGCTGGTATGATGAGAAGAGCTGAACCTTTTCCCCCTGGCAGGGGGAATCCCGTCGCTATGAAAATTCTTGCGACGGGAAGGGGGTGCACGGACGGGCGCAGGCGGGCGCGAGTTCAGGGCGCAGCCCCATAGGGATGAAGACACAAGCAGCGCCTCCACATTAGGAAAGCGCTTATGCCCAACCAGACTTGTCGCATTACTTTGTATGCACAAGGCTGCCCTCCGAACGGGAGGGCATGGTCGAATCCTTTGGATTACCATACGGACCACTCATAGCACATACAACAACGCCCTCCGTAAAACGGGAGGGCGTTGTTGGTGTCATAGGCGTAGTGTCTGTTATCTGCCTTTCTTTGCGGCTTGTACCAAGTCTTGTATGTCGGTTTCAAGCTGCTCTATTGCCTCGCCGTACTTGGCCCAGTTGCCTTCCTTCAGGTAGTTCTGTGCTCGATTGTAGGACTCCTGTGCCTGGAGCGAGAGTTCCAGTACGCTGCGTGTGCGCTCGACTGCCGGTGTTGGGACGGTCTCGTCGTCGCTGCTTTTCGTTGCTGCGGGCTCAAGATTGCGGGTACCAGCAAATACCATGTTCAGCGCCCCGTCGAGGGTCTGTTCCATAGCAATGCTGTTTCCGTAGGAAACGATGACCCGTTTGAGTTCTGGCAGCTTGCCCGACGTCGCCTGCAGGTAGATCGGCTGAATGTACAGCAGCTCTTCCTTGATCGGGATCACAAGAAGGTTGCCGCGCGTCACGCTGGAGCCCTGCTGATTCCACAGTGTTAGCTGCTGCGAAATCTCCGGGTCCTGATCGATACGGGCAGATATCTGCATCGGTCCGTAGGTGAGATCCTGCTTCGGGAATTTGTAGACGAGCATTTTCCCGTAGTTCTCGCCGTCGGAGCGCGCGCAGAGCCAGGCGATCATGTTATCGCGCCGGTTCGGTGTGTAGGGGATCATCTGAATGAACTCCTCTTCATCTTCGCCTGGAAGCCGGATGAGCGCATAATAGCTTTCCATCTTCGTGACGTTATCGCGCAGCTTTTCGTTGGCGATGTTCCAGAGGTCCTCCTTGTTGTAGAAAACCTGCGGATCGGTCATATGATAGGTTTCGAAGATGTTCGACTGAATATCGAAGAGATCCTGTGGATAGCGGATATGATCGCGGAGCGATTCCGGCATTTCCGAAATGTGTGTGAAGAGCTCGGGGTAGATCCGCTCGAGCGAACGCACGATGGGATCGTCCTTTTCGTTGAATGCGTAGTAGGTTGTCTCGCCTGTGTACGCATCGATGACGATCTTGACACTGTTGCGGATGTAGTTAAGGCCGGATTGGTACGGCATGGAATAGGGGAACTTATCCGTCATCGTGTATGCGTCGTAAATCCAGTAGAGCTTGCCGTCCGCAACAACAGCGTAAGGGTCCTCATCGTAGCCGAGGAAGGGGGCGATCTTGTTTACACGCTGTGTGATGTTGCGGTAGTAGTGAATCCGGCTCTCGGGCGCCATGTACTGCGAAATCAGCAGATTCAGATCGCTGAACTGCATTGCGAACATCAAACGGGGGAAGATTGAGCCGATATCTACCCCGGCGTCTGCGTCGTATGTCGTCATCTTGTTCTGATCGCCAACCGGATAGTCGAATTCTTCGATTGCGCCGTTCGTCACGACGGGTCCGTTGGTAAGTTCACCGTAGTAGATGCCTGCCCGGTCGAGATTGATACCGACGGAAGATTCAGGCGGAATATCCTGGATGAAGAACTCCGGCAGTCCTTCTTCGGTCACGACGTTTACGGGGCTCATACTGATACCGTACCCGTGCGTATAGACCAGGTTGAGGTTCACCCACGTCTGCGCGTTTTGCGGCAGCTTGTTCTGATTCATCTCTCTCACACCGATCATCACCTGGCGGTAATCGCCGTCGGGCAGGGTGTACCGATCAATATCGACATCGGGAAAATCGTAGTAGAGACGGATGACCTGAAGCTGATCCAGCGTGCTGCGTAGAGGACGGTAGTCCCACAGCATAATGTTATTAATTGTCGCGCTGTCGTTCGAAATATCCTGATAGTTCAGCGAGTAGTCCGGCTCAATTGGCTTTTCTGCAATCCTGTTCAGCTCATAAGCGATTCTCGTGAACTTGATATTGTTTTCGATGTATGGGCGTTCTTTGCTCTGCTCGGTCGGATCGACGATGAACTTCTGGATGAGCGTCGGGTAGACGCCTCCTGCGACGATTGCAAGCACCACAAACCCGACGAACACGCCGATAAGCTGCTTGTACTTTCGCCGGAACATCGTGTACAGCACTCCCACGGCTGCAGCAAGCGATACGAAAATCATGATCCAGTACCCGAGCAGCTGCGCATTGACATCGGTGTACCCCGCGCCATAGAAACTGCCCGAACGCGTGGAATACAGTATCCCGAACCTATCCAGCCAATACCCTCCGGCGACAAGGACAAATATCACTGCCACGAGTATGGAGATATGCCGCTGGGCTGCCGCCGTGATGGAGATATGCCCGTAGGAGAAGGAGATTCCCTGGCGGATTGCATACATGATGACGACGCCAATGAGGGTGAGGATCAGCGCACCCAGGAGCCAGCCACGCAGTGCTTCAATGAACGGCAGGGAGAAAATGTAAAACCCGACATCGTTCCCGAAGATCGGATCGGCGATGCCGAAGCCTTCTGCATTCATGTAAAACAGGCCGTCCTGCCAGAATGAGCCGAGGAACCCGCCCATAAAGAGCGACAGCACGGCGATTCCTGCGTACAGCAGATAGTTGAAGAACTTCCCGAGATCGTTGAAGATCTTTTCGATCCTGGGATCGAGCTCCTGCCGGGCTTCCATCTTGAGCGGAACCCGGATATTGAGGTAGGCGATCAGGAAAAAGACCACAAACCCGATAGCTCCGAGCGTGTATTCTGCCTCAATCTGCGTCCAGAACACGCTTTCGTATCCGAGACTGATAAACCACCAGAGATCCACAATAAAGCCGGATATGATCCCGAGGATCACAAACAACCCGACGATAGCGGATATAAGGATGGATAAAATATTTTTTGGTTTCATGAAAGCTCCAGGCTGAGAGATATTCTGTAGACTCCACGTCGAAACGGTTTCCGGCGGAGTATCGTTCAAGTATCAATGCTACGGTAAACGCGCATAGCAGTCAAGTAAAATCGGAGCAAAAAGAACGGAATTGATTTGAGCAACGCGCCAATAATCCGTACTTTTGTCCGGTTAGAAGTACGAATTCGAAGGCCTATTTCCAGATCATCACCATGAAGCAGTATGTATCGAACAAGCCGGAAACACCCCGGATGTTCAAAAGCGATTTTGCGGAGTTCTTCTCCAGGGTTCACTGGACCGTTCCATTGTGGCTTTTCGTGCCGTTTGTTGGGTATGCCCTCTACAGGCCGATCTATATCGCGGGATTGGAAACCCTGGAGATCATCGGTCTCGTTGCAGCGGGTATTGTAACGTGGACGCTGACCGAGTACGTGATGCACCGGTTCGTGTTTCACTTCAAGCCGAAATCCGAGGCCATGAAGCGCTTCTTCTGGACCTTCCACGGCGTCCATCACGACTACCCCAGCGATCCCCTGCGCCTTGTCATGGTCCCAGCCGTGAGCTTGCCGCTGGCAGCGCTGTTCTTCTTTCTGTTCTGGCTGATATTCGGCTCGGTACTGGTATGGCCGTTCATGGCCGGCTTCATTGCAGGCTACCTGTTCTACGATATCACCCACTACGCTGTCCACCACTTCCCTATTAAAGGAAAGATATTCGGCTTCCTCCGCGAGCACCACATGCGCCACCACTTCCAGCAGCCCGATAAAGGCTACGGCGTCAGCTCCCCGTTCTGGGATACCGTCTTCCGCACGGAGCTCGAGAAGTAAGGGAATATTCAAGCAACCGAAAGGTTACCTGTCGGGTCACGCGGCAGTGGATTTAGTGAGTAGAATTCTGGCGAGTAGCCCCTAACCCCTAGCCCTCTTCTTCCAGCCGTTCCATTTCGGCGAGGGTGTATTCCCAATCTGTATAACTGGATTTCAGCTTTTCGGCTAACTCGGCGTACTCGGCGTTGAGCTCCTTGGCGAGCTGTTCGTTCTTGTAGGTCTCGCTATCGCCGAGGGCTGCCTCCACTTCCGTCTTGCGTTGTTCCAGTTTCTCTATCGCGGCTTCCATGCGCTGCGCTTTGTTCTTCAGCGGTTTGAGCAGCTTGTAGCGCTGTTGGCGGCGTTCGGCTTCTTCGCGCTTGCGGTCCTTATCTTTGTGGGTGGTGGAGCGCTTTTCCAATGCCGCACCGTCCGTGCCACGCTTCCCTGTGCGCACAGCTTCCGCATCCTTCTCCTCTTGCCGCTTGCGCATGTAGTCGCTGACTGTGCCGAGCGTGAGGCGGAATTCCCCTTCGTGGAAATCGTAGACTTTGTTCAGCAGCGGCTCGAGGAAGTCCCTATCGTGCGAGACGATGAGGTAACTGCCGTTGAAGCGCAGCAGCGCATCCTGCAGTACGGCCTTGCTGCGGATATCCAGGTGGTTTGTCGGCTCATCGAGGATGAGGAAGTTTGCAGGTGTGAGCAGCATCTTCGCGAGCGCCAGCCGGCTTTTCTCGCCGCCCGAAAGCACTGCCACCTTCTTGAACACGTCGTCTCCCGAAAACAAAAAACACCCCAACAGCGTCCGGATATGCTTGCGCACATCACCCGTCGCGATATCGTCCAGCGTTTGCAGAACGGTTTTGTGTCCGGGCATCTCGTCCGCCTGGTGCTGCGCGTAGTAGCCGACGATGACATTGTGCCCGGGGCGCCTCTCACCGTCCTGGTAGGGCTCTATCCCGGCCAGGATGCGCGCCAGGGTGGACTTACCTGAGCCGTTCACACCGAGGAAGGCGATCCTGTCTCCGCGCTCCACCTGCATGGAAACATCACGGAATACCTCGTTATCTCCGTACGCCTTCCGGATGCGCTCGACTGTCATGACGATCTTCCCGGCTGACGGCGGATCGGGAAAATCAAACGAAATGCTGCCTTCCTCATCTTCCATCTCGATGCGGTCCATTTTTTCCAGCGCTTTCACGCGGCTCTGCACCTGCCGTGCCTTGGTAGCCTTGTAGCGGAAGCGCTCCACGAACCGCGTGGTTTGCTTGATGAACTGTTGCTGGCGTTCGAAGGCGGCCTGGAGCTGCTCCATCCGCTCTTCCTTCTGGATGAGGTATTCGGTGTAGTTGCCGGCGTACTCGGTTGCTTTCCCCATCGATATTTCGATCGTCCGTTCGACGAGATTATCGAGGAACACCCTATCGTGAGACACAAGCACGATGGAGCCTTCGTAGGTTTGCAGGTAGTCCTCCAGCCATTCCAGCGATTCGAGATCGAGATGGTTGGTAGGCTCATCAAGCAGGAGAATGGTTGGTTCCTGCAAAAGCAGTTTCGCGAGGGCGATACGCATCTGCCAGCCGCCGGAGAAGGTATCGGTCATGCGCGTGAACTCCTCCTCCTTGAACCCAAGCCCGGAGAGCACCATCGCAACGCGTGTTTCGATGTTGTAGCCTTCGCGGTGCTCAAGCTGATGCTGCACCTCGCCGAGCTCTTCTACTTTCCGGTGGACTGCTGGGGAGTCCGCGCCGCCGTTTGCGCTGAGTCGCGCGATCTCTGCGGTCAGGCGCTCGACGCGGTCGTGAAGCTCGAGGATGTCGTCGAACGCGTGCCGGGCCTCATCGAGGAGGGTGCGGCCTGTATGGTGCACGCCGTCCTGCGGCAGGTAGCCGACGGTATTCGCGCTGGAGGCTGCGAGCTCACCCTCGTCATGCTCGATCTCACCGACCATGACCTTCATGAGCGTGGATTTCCCAGCGCCGTTGGAGCCGACAATGGCAATACGTTCCCTATCGCCGATCCGCAGCGAGAGATCTTTGAAGAGGTACTCCCCTCCGTAATGCTTCGATATTTTATTAAGAGAGATCACGAGGTTTGGATGCTAGCTTACTGTTCTCGGAAACGCAAGAAGATTGTACATCTGTATTTGTCATCCCGCCTGTCCCTTCGGGGGACAAGCCTGTCCCGAGAGCGCAGCGAACGGGAAGCCGGGATATCTAACGTTCCGCGAAGCGGAGCGAATCGTTGTTCACCAGCGCCGCACTCTACGGTGGACCAACGGCTACTGTCCAGCCGCCCTTGCATCACTCATCATTCAGCACTCATCACTTCTTCAAGTGCTTCTCGAACCAGGCGTGGAATTCATCGTACCAGAGCTTGGCGTTCTTGGGTTTGAGGATAAGGTGTCCTTCATCGGGGAAGTAGAGGAACTTGCTCTCGACGCCTCTGCGCTGCAGCGCCGTGAAGAGCTGCATGCTCTGCGTGACAGGCACGCGGAAATCCTTCTGGCCGTGACTGACATACGTCGGCGTAGAGAAATTCTCGA
Organism: Ectothiorhodospiraceae bacterium; assembly: GCA_002699105.1. GTDB lineage: Bacteria > Bacteroidota > Ignavibacteria > SZUA-365. Next base: position 8,934 of record PABJ01000028.1, read on the forward strand.
CGAAGTTGCTCGGCGACCATTTCTCGTATTGCTCCGGATTCGTCCACGGTGTGCCGCCGAACTCCCATTCGGGGAACCAGAGTTCTTCGGTCGCGCCGTACATGCTCACCAAATCGTACACGCCAGCATGAGAGAGAATCGCTTTGAAGCGGTTCGTGTGGCCGAGGAACCAGTTCATCATGTAGCCGCCGTAGGATGCGCCCGCGGCGCCAATACGCGTGGAATCGATGAAGGGGAAGCTTTGCAAGACGTAGTCCAGCCCGGTCATCAAATCCTTGTAGGGTGCACCGCCCCAGCTCTGGTTAACCCCGTCGGTGAAGTTCTGCCCAAAGCTGATGCTGCCGCGGCAGTTCACCATGACTACGACGTATCCAGGTGAAGCAAACAGTTCCGCATTCCAGCGGTAGTGGAATAGATCCCCCCAGACGCCCTGCGGTCCGCCATGGACGAGGTAGATCATCGGGTACTTCTTCATCGGATCGAAGTCCGGCGGCGGCACGATCCATCCCTGTACGTCGACTCCATCGAAACTCTTGAAGGTAAACGACTGCGCAGGGTTCATATCGAGCTGTTTCCATAGCTCGTAGTTCGTTGCGGTGAGCTGCTGCAAGTCGCGGACTGCGTTGCCCTGGTATTTTGCCGTCAGGATTTCGGTGGGATAATTCATCCGCTGCCCCGTGAAGACAAGTGTCTCGTTGTCCCTCAGAATGGAGAAGTCCCGGCGGGTGGTGCCCATATCCAGCGTCTTCTCTTCGCCTTGCTCCTCGTAGCGCAGTGTGACGATGCCTTTCAGCACGCGGAAGATATCTCCGCCCTCGGCAGCGACCTCGAAGAGCGAAATATATGCCTCATCCCATGCTGTGAAGAGGATGTTCTTACCATCCGGTCGCCAGATGATTTCATCGACGCTGCGGTCGAAGTCCGTAGTCAGAATCCAGGTGCGCTTGCTTTCGCGGTCGTAGACTTTCAGGTCGTACTTATCGGCCTCGTAGCCGGGACGCGACATGGAGCGGTATGCGATGTAGCGGCCGTCGGGCGAGTACACAGGATTGTTATCGTTTGCCTTGTTATCCTTTGTGATACACTCGTCGTGACTTCCGGCGAAATCGCGGATCCAAATATCGTTGTTTGTGCTCCACGCGATGTTCTCGTCAGTGTTCCGGACGTAGGCCAGTTCCTTCCCGTCAGGGGAGGCGGTGAAATCCTGGTTGCCGCCCAGATCGATGGGCGGAGTGTCGTAGCGTCCGGGGGTGAGGTCTTCAGGAGTACCGCCGTCGAGCGGCACGGAGAACACATGGCTGAACTTGCCGTCCTTCCAGTGATTCCATACGCGGTAGGGAAGGTCGTCCGCGATCATCGCCTTCGGATCTTCGGCAAGCTTTTCTTCCATCTTCTTCTGGCAATCCATCGACTCGCATTCCGGATGGACATTCGATGTGAAGAGCAGCCTGTCGCCCGTCGGCACCCAGGCAATGTTATCCACGCCCGTAGGCATTGCAGTTAGCCCACGCTTATCCCCGCCGTCGGGATTCATGAGCCAGATTTGCGCACCATCCATGCGGGAGGATATGAATGCAATCGTATTTCCGTCGGGGGACCAGCGCGGCATGCCGTCGTATCCGCCGTCGGTGGTCAGCCGGAGGCTCTCGCCGCCCTTTACGGGCACCTTGTAGATATCGGTGTTGGACTTATTTGCTTCCATATCGTACCAGGTCACCGTGTAGAGAACAGATTCTCCATTGGGTGAGGGCTGCGGATCGGCAACGCGGCCGAACTTGTACATGTCCTCCACTGTGATAGGCCGGAGTTCCTCTTCCACGCGCTCATACGACGGTGTGAGGGTTTGGGCCTGCAGTGCTGATACAGCAAATACAACAAGTGCTGCAACGATAAGACGGATGCGGAATGTCTGCGTCATTGGTCTAACCATACGTTCTGTTTATTTCGATCGGTTGATGACAAAATCGGTAAATCCGGTGAGGGAGCGTTTGTAGTCGCTATCGGGGAGGGCGGCGATATTCGAAAGCGCGAGCTGCTGATACTCTTTGGCTTTCTTCTGGGCGTTTTCTATGCCGCCGTGTTCATGCACAAAGGCGACAACCTCCTTCAGGTTCTCTCCATCGACGCCTTTCTTCAGCAGGCGCATGATGCGCTTGCTTTCGCCGGAAGGAGCTGCGCCGAAGGCATAGATCAGCGGAAGAGTCATCTTCTTTTCCTTTGCATCGCCGCCGATAGGCTTGCCCGTGTTGGACTCTATCCCGGCGTAGTCCAGCACGTCGTCCTGGATCTGGAATGCGATACCAAGATGTTCGCCGTAGTCGCGGAGGTTCGCACGCACTTCGGGATCTTCGGTTGCGCTTACTGCGCCAATCTCACAACATGCGGAAAGCAGCGATGCGGTCTTATCCCTGATAATCCGGAAGTAAGTCTCTTCATCGTTTTTGAGGCGGCGGGCGCGTTGGATCTGGAGGATCTCTCCTTCGCTCATCCGCTGCACGGCGCGCGAGGTGATATTCAGCATATCCACGTCGCCGTTGTCGAGCGAGAGAAGGAGGCCGCGTGCGAGGATGAAATCGCCCATAAGCACTGCCACCTTATTCTTCCAGACTGCATTGATCGATGCCATGCCGCGCCGGGTGGGGGCTTCGTCGACAACGTCGTCGTGGACGAGAGTCGCTGTATGGAGAAGCTCTACCAGCGCTGCCCCCCGGTAGCTCGCATCGACGATGCCGCCGCATGCGCCTGCGGATAGCAGCACGAGCGCCGGACGGATGCGTTTTCCCTTGCGCTTGACGATATAACGCACGACCGTATCCACCAATCCGATGTCAGATTTGATGGCATCCTTGAAGTACCGGTCGAATTCTTTCAATTCTCCCTGTACAGGCGCTATGACATCGCGTACTTCCACTTAATCCTGTTCCTCGTCTTCCTGCTCCGGTTCATCCACATTTTCTTGATCCGGTTCGTCTTCAAGCTCGTCGGGTTTCTTCTTCTGGCTCCATTTGCATATCCAGACGCTGATTTCGTATAGCCCCATGAGCGGGACGGCAAGTATCACCATCGAGACCGGATCCGTGCCGGGCGTGAGAAATGCGGCAAGAATGAAGATCAGCGTGACCGCATGCCGCCAGTACTTCCGCATGAACTCCGGCTTGAGGATGCCCAGCTTCGAGAGAAAGAACGACACCATGGGGAGTTCGAATACCAGGCCGGCACCAAGCATCAGATTGAGGATGAAATTGAAATACTCCTCGATCGATATGTGGTTCTCAATCTGTGCACTGCCGAAACTCACAAAGAAGGAGAGCGCTGCGGGCATGATTGCGTAATACGCGAAGGCGACGCCCGTCAGGAAGCAGAGGGAGGTGAACACCACAATAGCGCCGATATACTTGCGCTCATGCGGATACAATCCCGGCGAAACGAACTTCCACACTTGCAGGATGATATTCGGCATGCTGATTATGATGCCGCCGAAAAACGCGACCTGCATATAGAGGATAACCTGACCGAAAGGCCGCAGGTTAATCAGCTTGAGATCGTTCTCAACAGCCGGCTTAATGAGGAAGCCGTCGACGACGAAATCCTTGAATGTCCATACTACGATGGCACCCACAACGATTCCGATGAAACTGTAGATAATGCGCCACCGTAATTCCTCGAGGTGATCGAGGAAGGTGAGTTCTGCAGCCGGCTTCTTCTTCTTTCTGCGAAAGAAGCGCCAGCGTTTCTTTGGCGTCTCGACAGCCGGATCGGAATCCTGCTCTTGATCTTGTATGTCTGGAGCCTCTTCGGGCACGTGGTTCGTTCGCTACTTGTATGAATCAATAGAAACCCGGACGCGGATGCACGATAGGCTCCGGTAAACCGTCCGGATCAACTGATAAAAATACGATTTTTACGGGCGAGGTTGCAGTCAATGCCCCACGATCTTGTCCGGGCTACTGCCGGTGCATCACGAGTGCCGATGCCTGCGCGGTCGGCATGACCACAATCTGGTTGATGCTGACATGCGGGGGACGTGTGGCGATATACACCACAGCATCCGCGACATCGTCAGGGGTGCACGCATCGATTCCTTTGTAGACCGACTTCGCCTTGTCCGCATCGCCTCTGAAGCGCACCATGCTGAATTCCGTCTCAACCAGGCCAGGATCCACCGTCCCGACACGCAGCGGGGTTTCCACGAGGTCCATACGCAGGGATTTGGTGATCGCATCCACGGCGAACTTGCTTGCATTGTAGACGCTGCCGCCGGGGTAGGCTTCGTGCCCTGCTATAGATCCGATGTTAATAATGTGTCCTTTGCCGCGGGCTTTCATTCCAGGTACGATTGCGCGGGTAACGGCGAGAAGGCCCTTCACGTTCGTATCGAGTACTTCGTCCCATACGTCCGGATCGATATCCTGTAGTTTATCTGTGCCCCGCGCAAGTCCGGCATTGTTGACGAGGATATCGATGTTCTGCCAATCGGTTGGCAGTCCCTCTATTGTGGCGAACACGGCTTCCTTATCGCGCACATCCAGCGTGCGAATGAGCGTCTCGACGCCGTGTTTCTGTTGAATATCTGCGGCTATTTCGTTGAGCCGCTCTTCCCGGCGCGCAGTAAGGATGAGCCGGGCGCCGAGACCGGCAAACGCATATGCGCATGCCTTCCCAATACCGGCGGAACAGCCGGTAAGGAATACAGTCTGTCCAGTTATGTTTTGCATACAATGCGGGAGATTTATGAGATGAATCAGCTAGTGGTATCGGGTGTATCGGTGGGCGTTGCGTCTTCGCCGTCCTCCTGCAGGAGTTGTTCCAACTCGCGCACGGCTGCGATAAGATCGGGGAGCTGACGGATGGCGGCTTCCTGGCGAAGTTCATCCCGGATTTCCCGCGCGGGGCTGCCCCGGAAGATCTTCCCTTCGCCGTGGATCGATTTGGAGACACCGGATTGTGCGGTAACCGTTACACGGTCACCGATCTCGATGTGTCCGACGAGACCGACCTGCCCTGCGATAACGACGTTCTTCCCAAGCGAGGCGCTGCCGGATATACCGGATTGCGCAGCGACGACGGTGTTTTCTCCAATTTCAACATTGTGCGCGATCTGAATCAGGTTATCGAGCTTCACGCCGCTCCGGATGATGGTATTCCCGATGGTGCCGCGATCGATGGTGCAGTTCGCACCGATTTCAACATTATCCTCGATGATGACGCCGCCGATCTGCGGAATCTTTTCGTACATGCCGTCGGTGGGCACGAATCCGAACCCATCGCTGCCGATGGTGGTACCCGCATGGATGATGGAATCGAGTCCGATGCTGGTACGTGCGAGAATCGAGACGTTCGGGTAGATCACGCAGCGGTCGCCGATAACGCAGTTCTCTTCAATGACCGCACCTGCGCCAATGCTGGTACCTGCGCCAATTTTGGAATGGGCTCCAATACTTACGTGAGGACCAATGGATGCTTCCGGATGGACATCTGCAGAATCGTCGATAAAGGCGGTTTGATGAACCCCGGGCTTGGGAGGAGAGGCTTCCCCATGAAAGAGCTTCAGCGTCTTCAGAAAGCCGTGGTACGGGTCATCCACGCGGATGAAAGCGATATCCTTTCGCTCAGAACGCTGGTTGCGTGAGACGATGATCGCCGAGGCGTTCGTTGAAGCGAGGTACTTCTCATATCTCTTGTTGGATAGGAAAGTGATGCTGCCTTCATCAGCAGACTCAATGGTTGCCAGGCGTTCTATAAGAAGGGAACGATCTCCATCGATCGTTCCTTCCAAAGCTTCAGCTATTTCGTTCAGCGTAAAAGGCACAGCATCCTTATGATCTAGCGGGGATTCGATGGCGGCGGAACGTTCATGCGTTCACGCCCTTGATCCCGGCCGCTGCCCGTATCGGTTCCCGAGGTGCCCGTTTGGCCGGATTCGCCGGACTTGAACTGGCGGCTTGCCTCAGTTTCGCGTGCGGGGAGCGCCGTCTGGATTTTTTCGATAAGCTTGGCCGTAAGGTCATGATCATCGTTGGCGTAGAGTATCATCACGCCGCCGCTCTTATCGATAACATAATCGTAACCTTCCTCTTCGGCAAGTTTGTTCACTGTTTCGAAGACGAGGTTCTGAATCGGGCGCATGAGCTCTTCTTCTTTGGTGAACAGCTCGCCGTTCTGTCCGAATTTTTCGTCGCGGTACTGCATGATTTCTGCATCCAGCGCTTGCAGCTCACGCTCGGCATTCGCGCGGCCCTGTTCGGTAAGGATCAGCTTGCGCTTGTCGTACTCTTCGTACTTCTCCTGCCATTCGGCTTCAAGGCCTTCCAGCTCTTTCTGCCAGGTCTCAACAAGGTTATCGAGCTGCCGCTGTGCGTCCTGGGCTTCCGGAAGCTTATCCATGACGGTAGCAACATCGACATAAGCGATTCGTGTCTGTGCCGTCGCGCTAAAATACCCGAGTGCGATCAGCGATATCCATAAAAGCGGAATTCCACGTCTGAGCATAGTCCTCTTCTCCTGCGTCTTTAATTATTCCCGCGTTTCAGTACGTCCAATACTTTGAATGTGTAATCGAACTTTTCGTCGGCGTAAAGCATGATGGTGGCGTCTTCGATCTTATCGAACATGAAGTTCACCTTCTCTGCTTTCGCTACTTCCTTGATGGCGACAAGTACCTTTTCCTGCAAAGGTGCCAGGATCTTATCCCGCAATTGAGCAGCTTCGCCGCTATTGCCGAAGATACGCTGGCGGTACTGCTGCACTTCATTCTGCATGGCAAGAAGTTCCTGCTGGCGTGCCTGCTTTGCTTCATCAGCCATCAGTCCTTGTTGCGCTTCGAAGGCCTGGTATTCTTCCTGGAAGCTCTTGATCATCGCATCGAGGCTATCCTGCCACTGGCCGAGGCGTGCATCCAGGCGCTTTTGTGCCTCTTGTGCTTCGGGCAAGCCTTCAAATATTTTCTGGGAATTCACGTATCCGATTTTCAAATCTTGTGCATAGGCGCTTGCGGAAAAAGCGACCGCCATCACGCACAGTGCAATTAGAGAGCGTTTCATTGTACCTCTTGGTATGGGATTAATACGTACGTTCACTTTCTGTGTTAGAATCCTCTTCCGAACTGGAAGTGGAAATGCCATCCGTCGGCTTCGCCGTCCTGCGGTTCGACATCGTCGAAGCCGTAGCCGTAATCGAATCCGATGAGACCGACGCCCTGGATGAGCAGACGGGCGCCGAAACCAGCGCTTTTCTTCAGATCGAACGGATCGAGGAAGCGCTCGTTCAGCCAGACGTTGCCTGCTTCCGCGAATGCTAATACATAGACCGGCATCGGGCTGAGGGTCAATGCGAAGCGGAGTTCGCTGACGTAGCGGGCGAATATCGTACCGCCGATCTCGAGGCCGTTTTCGCGCGGGCCGATGCTGCGGTCTTCGTAACCACGGAGCGGCTGCGTCTGGATCTGCAGACCGTTGCCGCCCATAAAGTAAAACTCGATCGGAGGTATGTACGAATCGCCTGTAAATCCTTTTACAAATCCGTACTCGGCGCCAGTGTAGAGCGTAAGCCTGTTCATATCTCCGAGGCGAAGCAGCGGCGTAAACCAATCGATACCGAGATTATGCTTGTGATAATCCACGGAACCGGGCAGGAAACCGCCGCTAAGTTCAGTCGTCAATGCAATGCGTGAGCCGCGGCTCGGGAAAATCGGGCTATCGAGACTGTTGCGGGATAGCACCTGCGTCAAGCTCACCTGTGTAAAGTCGCCCGTATCGTAGAATCTGCCGCCGTCGATGACAGCAAGATTCTGATAGCGGAGGAACCAGTCGCCGCGAACGAAGTCATCCGGCCAGCGGAAACGGCGTCCGAGGTTAAGCGAGATACCCGTACGGCGAAGATCGAACGTGAAGTTCTGGCGCTCATCGTAAAGCGAGAAGCCTACGGACGTTGGCGTATCGAACAGCCATGGTTCGGTAAACGACAGCTGGAAAATCCTGAATCGCGATGCCTCGCCGAATTGCCACTGGAAGTTCAGAATCTGTCCTGCGCCTCCGGAAAGCGGCTCGGCGATGTTAAAGTTGTTGAACGTCAGTCCCAATGCACCCGTGGCACCGAAGGTGCCGCTGTATCCCACCGATGCGTTAAAGGTATCGCTGGAACGCTCTTCGACGTTGTAGATCACCTTCACGGTTGAATCACTTGTCTGCACCGGCTCGGGACGAATCGTTTCGGGATTGAAGTAGTTCAGCGTGGCCAACTCGCGGATGCTCCGGATGATCGCAGCGCGGCTGAAGTAGTCGCCCGGCCAGGTGTAGAGTACGCGGCGGATGACCTTATCGTGGGTCTTGGTGTTGCCGCGGATTTCCACATGACCGATGCGGAACTGGTTATTCTCGATGATGTTTATCTCGAGATCAACCGAATCCGGCGCAACGCGTTCGGGTTCGCCCTGTGCGAAGAAGCGCAGATATCCGTTATCGAGATAGAGCGAGAATACGTCGTTCTGCTCTTCGTTGCCACGCAGGTTCTGATCGAAGCGGGTCATGTTCATGACATCGCCGCGTTCGAAATCCAACCGCTCCGAGATCGCCGAGTCCGAATACACGGTGTTCCCGCTGAATGTTACGTTTCGGACGAAGTACTGGTTCCCTTCATGCACATCGATATGGATGTGCATCTCTTCGCGGTTATCGCTGTACCAGATCGAGTCGGAAAGGATTTCTGCATCGAGGAAGCCCATCTCGTTGTACTTCGCGATGATGTTATCCTTGTCCTCTTCGTACTTTTCTTGCTGGAAGTTGGCACTTGACCAGAACGCCCACCAGGAACTCGTCCCGGTGTTTTCCATTGCGTCCTCCAGGTCATCGTCATCGAGCTGTGAATTCCCGGAGAAGGTAATGCTTTCCACTTCGACTTCCGGACCTTCATCGATATCAACATACAGCGTGGCAAGATTGCCGGAGTCCTGAAGGGGCTCGAACTCTATAGTGGCGAGGAGATAACCTTCCTCCTCGTAGTCGCTGATGATGCGCCGCCGGATACGTTCGTATGCCTGCGGTTTCAGCACCTGACCGCGCACGAGTCCGATATTGCCGCGAATGTCGTCTTCATCGAATTCGTCGTTTCCGCGAATGACGATGGAGCCCAACCTGGGGTACTCAGTGACCTTGATGACCAGGTACACGCCGTCGTCCACCTGCCGTTCGACGAGAATTTCGATATCGGAGAACAAACGCAAATCCCAGAGCCGTTTTATGGCTTTGGTAGTTTGTTCGCTGGGCACAACGATGGTGCTTCCGACCTGCAGACCGGAGTTGTTGATGATCGTTGCTGCATCCGCAGTGCGATTGCCAACGACAGAGATATCCAGGATCTTTAAGACCTGCTGACGGATCCCTTCTTGCGCATGCATCGTCCCAATACTGAGACCGATGAACAGAGCGACAGGAAGGACGGAGTTAATAGCTCGAGAGAGCATTCACCAAATCATCTTTCTTTCTACTGCGTGTATTCGTGCCGTTGAGCTGCTCGCTTACCATTCCAAACCGGCGTTCGCGGTTCTGAAATGCGCGTATTGCATCGTAGAGCTTCTCGCGCCGGAATTCGGGCCAGAAGCAGTCGCTGATAAAGATCTCTGTATATGCAAGCTGCCAAAGCAGGAAATTACTTATTCGAAGCTCACCGCTCGTGCGGATGAGAAGGTCGGGGTCGGGCATTTCCGATGTCGAGAGGTACTGTGCTATCGTATCCTCGCTGACATCTTCGGGGGAAATCTTGCCGCTTCGCACATCCATTGCGACGCGTTTCATCGCCCTGGTTATATCCCAGCGTCCGCTGTAGCTGAGGGCCAGAGTCAGCGTGAGTCCGGTGTTCTTGCTCGTTCGATCGATCGAATCGAGTAGTTCGTTCTGTGCTTCCTTCGGGAGTTTGGAGAGTTCACCGATCACGGCAAGGCGGACGTTATTATCGTGCAGGCTGTTGATCTCCTGCCGAAGGGAGGAAACCAGCAAACGCATGAGCATCGAGACTTCGTCCTTCGGGCGCTTCCAATTTTCCGTCGAAAATGCATAGAGCGTCAGATATTTGACGCCGAGCTGTCCGCATGTTTCGACGATATCGCGCACGGAGCGCACTCCTTTGCGGTGCCCCCAAACGCGGGCCTTGCCCTTCGACTTCGCCCAACGGCCATTGCCGTCCATGATGATGGCGATGTGCTCAGGAATCGCACCGGATTCCTGCAGTTGGTGCTGAAGTTCTTTGTCTGCTTTGTTCTGTTTACCGTTAAAGGCCAAACTAAACCTCAAATCTGAGACGTACTCTGCAACTTAGACTATCATGCGCCGAAAATCAAGGCGAATCGCCGTCGCTTCTCATCCGCGAACCGGCGAAAAATCAATGCCTTAGCGCAATGTTCATCGGTAACGTTACTTCGATACGCCGCCTGCAATTTTGACGATTTCCGAGAAGGATTCACTCTTCAGGCAGGCGCCGCCGATCAAGCCACCGTTCACGTCGGGCTGCGAGAGCAATTCGAGCGCATTGGCGGGCTTCATACTGCCTCCATACTGAATCCTGATCTGATCTGCGAGCTCCGTACTATAGAGGTTCCCCACTAGTTCACGTATCATACGGTGAACTTCCTGTGCTTGTTCCGGGCTGGCAGTCTTACCGGTTCCGATAGCCCAGACGGGTTCGTAAGCGATTGTGACAGCCCGCATATCCTGAACGGTCAGGTCCTCCAGCACTCCCCGTATCTGCTCTTCGACGACCTGATTTGTGACGCCGGATTCGCGCTGGTTCAATGTCTCCCCGACGCAGATGATCGGCTTGAGGCCGACTTTCAGCGCGGCTTTTGCCTTCCGGTTTATCAGTTCATCGCTTTCCTTGAAGTACTGACGCCGTTCGCTGTGCCCGAGAATGACATATTCACAGCCCACAGATACCAGCATCTTACCGGATACTTCGCCGGTATATGCACCCTCTTCTTCTTGATGCATGTTTTGCGCTCCGAGCGCAATGGCACTGCCGTCGAGAAGATCGGCAGCTTTGTGCAGCATCGTATACGGGGGACATGCAACAACATCAACAGCATCAAGTGCAGACTGAAGGTCCGAATTACCCAGCATAGCTTGAATCAGTGCCGAGCCTTCGGTAAGATCCAGGTTCATTTTCCAGTTA
>PABJ01000029.1 GCA_002699105.1 Ectothiorhodospiraceae bacterium
CCTGCCGGAAGGGACGGCAAGGAAGGCGTTTATGGAAGTCCAGCAATCCGTAGCAGCCTCTTTGGCGACAGAATGATGCAGACAGAACACGAACGATATATGGAAACAGCCCTCCGGCTTGCCGAACGGGCCTACGAAGAGGATGAAGTGCCTGTAGGGGCGATCGTTGTAAAGGATGGCGCGGTAATAGGCAAGGGATACAACCAGGTAGAACGCCTCAACGATCCCACCGCCCATGCCGAAATCCTGGCAATTACGGCAGCAGCAAACACTCTTGGCGATAAGCGCCTTGAAGGCTGCACGCTCTACGTGACGCTTGAACCGTGCCCTATGTGTGCGGGTGCAATCGTCCTTGCGAGGATACCGACCCTGGTATTCGCAGCGTACGATCCGAAGGCAGGCGCCTCGGGTACGCTCTACAACATCACTGAGGATGACCGCCTCAACCACAAGGTCCACGTTATCCCCGGCGTCCTGGACGCAAAGTCAAACGCCCTCTTGAAAGCGTTTTTCGGGGCTATCCGCAAAGTCTAACCCCCCTCGTTTGCATCTCTCGGTCCCGCACCCTACATTGGATGCCACCGGTACGGCGACGTACCGGCTCGATATTTGAAATACCTGGAGCGGTTCCGCCATTGGCGGATGAAAAGGGAATGCCGTGAGATTCGGCAACTGCCCCGCAACTGTAAGCAGCTACCCGCGTCGCAAGATCCCACTGGACTACATCCGGGAAGGGGCGCCGCGCAGACACTGCAAGTCAGGAGACCTGCCGATCCAGATATCACACAGCCTTCGCGGGTGAGGACTGGTGATTGCTTTAGTTCGTGAAAGCTTCACGCCGCCTCCACCCGTTGCCGTATAGTGCAATGGGTTTTTTCATTGGCGGTCCTTCCGCGTGGCTCTAGTAAGGAGTTCACGCATGCATCGAAATTCTATCATTATTTTCCTGGCGCTGCTGGCAGCCGCCACTGCGCAGAACTATGCCCAATACCGCTACGACGACGATTCCCTTCTGTACACGATTCAGGAGGAGATCCTCGTCACGGGCTCACGCCTGGGTACCGGAAGGCAGGCTCCGTCGCTGTTCGAGTCCCTTTCCCGGGAAACGATTGAAGCCGTCCCGGGCACATCGGTCGCAGATGCGCTTCGCGCAGGCAGCGGTGTGCAAATCCGCAGCTACGGTCCGGCAGGCAGTCTGGAACTCCCTTCGCTTCGCGGACTCGGCGCAGAATACACACTTATCCTCCTTAACGGCGTCAAGCTGAACAACGCGCAGATAGGTACCGTCGATCTCGGACGGCTATCGTTGCAGAACGTCGCCTCCATCGAGATTGCACACGGCGGGTACTCCTCGCTCTACGGCACAAACGCCCTGGGCGGAGTTGTTAATATCCGGACCGGGCAACCAAAGCAGCCCGCATCCTTCAGTGCAGGCGGCGGTTCGTTTGGGTGGCAGCATTACAACGGCACCATGCAGACGACGGCTGGCAAGTGGCGGCTCACGGTTTCCGGATATTACGAGAGCGCGCAAAACGACTTTGAATTCCAGGTACCAACCACCCGGCAGCAGCGGATAGACACACGCAGGCATGCGGATTACACGCAGGGAGGCGCATCTGTGCAGGCGCGTGTCACGGGCATGGATAACGCTGTGACGGTATTCGTATCCGCATCGCAGACAGAATCAGGCACACCCGGAGCGTATGTATCGCGGGATCAGGGTATTGCCCGGCAATGGGATGATCTCCTGCTTGTCGGTGCGAACTACATTCAAGCGATCTCTCGAAGCACGCTGCTCCATGTCCAGCCCTCAGCCCAGTACAGCTACCGCCGCTACAAGGATGAAGCATACAGCATTGGCGGGCAGCACCTCGATAGCAAATACGATAACTACCAGTTCGCAACGACGATTATGCTCGAACACCATGTTTCGGAGCAAACCGAAGTCCTTCTAGGAACCGAGTATGAACGGTCCTTCCTGCACAGCGCAGCGCTGGAGGGCACGCCGGAGCGAAATGCAGCGGCGGGATTTATCTCCGGCACCATCTCATCCAATCTCATCGGCGCTGAACTGAAACTGTATCCCACGGTACGGTACGACTACATCACCGATTCTCCCGGCGGCGAGACTGTATCGGCTGCTAGCCCATCGCTCGGGTTGCATGTTCAACTCATTGATGATCTGCTGGCCGTTCGCGGAAGGATGGGGTACGGATTCATGAATCCGACGTTCAACCAGCGGTATTGGCTCGAAGGCGGCAACCCCGACGTACAGGCGGAGCATTCCAGATCGCTCGAGGGCGGCTTGCTGCTCGATATTGCCGGGAATGCCGCAGCGCTGGAAATCACCACCTTCCATCATAACATCACGGATAAAATCGCATGGCGCCCATCGAATGCGATCTACTGGTCTCCGGTAAACATCCAGCATGTCATCTCGAACGGCCTGGAAACCGTCCTCCAGGGTACGCTTCCATTCCATGGATTGCAGTACAAAGTCCAACATCAGTACATCTCCTCTCGCCAGCAAAATGAAGACTTCCCGGGCGATGCTAAGAAGGGGAAACAGCTTATCTACGTCCCGCTTCACAGCGGCTCCGCCAGCCTGCTCGCACATCCGATCCCGGAGGCTACCGTGGCGTTCACAGGCCGGTACATCGGGGAACGCTACACGACCGGTGACAACGAGGAGTACCTTGATGGATACTTCACGATGGACGCGGCGGCGTCATACTCGCTTCACATCGGCTGGGCAGAGCTCCGCTTGAAGGCTGAGGTCTTCAACGCATTCGATGCGTCGTATGTGTTTATCCGCAATTATCCCATGCCGGGACGATCGTACCGGTTCACATTGACAACCAATATTCTCTAGAATAGCACGCTATAAGGAAACACCATGAAAGCTATGTCACTCAAATTATGCTTCGCGATAGTATGCTCGGCAATCATGTTCACCGCCTGCTCCGACGACGATTCAACTCCCACGGATCCAACGCCGACTCGCGATATCCCGCCCGGCGTTTACATCATCCATGAAGGCGGTTTCGGCAGCAACAATGCCTCGCTGAGCTACTACATTCCCGATAGCAACAAAGTCTACAACGATGTCTACAAGAATATCACTGGCGAATCTCTGGGCGATGTGGGGCAAGACATCGTTATTCACGGCGATCTTGTGTACCTGGTCGTGAACAATTCGAACAAGATCGAAGTACTCAATCACAGCGACTGGACGCATTCCCATACGATTGAGCTTCCGAATGCGCAGCCGAGATACATGTACTTCGCCAGGAACGATCTCGGATACATTACGAACTCCGCAGATGGAACCGTAAGCGTATACGATCCCGCGAGCAAAACCATCACGGCCACAGTACCTGTCGGAAATAACCCGGAGGATATGGAGTACAGTCAAAGTCACGTATTTGTGGCAAACGGGGGGTTCGGCTCCGGGAACACGGTCAGCGTAATCAACATCGGGTCGAACACGGTTGAAGCAACCATTACCGTAGGCGACTATCCGCAGGCGATTGAATATCTATCGACGAGTAAAATCGCCGTGCTCTGCACCGGGGCATACGGGGATTTTAACGATCCGAACGATGACACGCCCGGCTATCTCTATATTATCAACACGCAAACATATGCGGTTGAGGACAGCATGGAATTAGGCGGTCACCCGACGCACATGACAGCGGATCTGGGCCGGAATGTCTACATCTCCGACGGCACGGGAATCGATAAGGTCAACACGACGACCATGCAGCGGACGCAGAACTTCGTGAACGGTACATTCTACGGCCTGAAGTACGACAGTCAGCGTAACCGTCTCTATGCGACGGATGCAAAAGACTTCCAGCAGGACGGCGATCTCTATGTCTATAGCTCAGCCGGATCGCTGCTGTTCAAATACACACTCGGCATTGCACCGAGAGCTATGGCAATCGTCGAATAATCATCGCAAGTACGAGAGTCTTTACACGGAGCCATAGAGATATGGCTCCGTTATCTTATGCGGAAGGTTACTACTGCACGCGCAGCACGCGCCAAAAGAACAGCGGAATACCCAGGATATAGCGTTTCCAAAGCCTGCGCGGTTCGGAGAGAAGCCGATGCAGCCACTCCAGGCCGATCGATGTCATCCATCTCGGTGCGCGTGCCCGATGCCCCGCAAAGAACTCCAGGAAATTCCCAACACAGAGAATCACAGGCACGCCTGTTGATGCCCCGTGCAGGACAGTCCACAGTTCTTGCTTCGGCACACCCATTCCTATGAGAAGGATATCGGGTGAGGCTGCTCGTATGCGTGCGCGGAGGGTTTTGGTATCGTCGAGATCGCTATATCCATTTGCACGGCCGCAGACCTTGAACCCGAATTCATCCTGCATCCGATCTGTCGCAGTATCGAGTGTCGTATCCGTCGAACCAACAAAGAAAATCCGTAGTCCTTCTCCCTTCAACTCGTTGAGGAGCTCAAACCACAGATCTGTGCTGTGGTACATTTTGAATTCCCTGTATCCCAGCAGTTGCGCTGCCAGCGAAATACCCTTGCCCTCAGGGATAATCAGTTGAAAATCCCCAAGCGCTGCGTAATAACGCAAATCGTTGTGAGCCACATTGATGTTATGGGCGTTCAGGTAGGTCGCACATAGCGGAGTGCGTTGCCACGCACTGCTTGCCAACCGAGAGAGGGCTTCCTCCTGCGGTGTATACGCGATGCGTACCTTGCCGAACGTTCGCGGCTGCGGCTCCATCCCAACACCCGCTTAGCGCAGCACGCTAAGCTTGCCGAGGATAGATGATGTATTTCCTCCGATCGTATAATCGACCTTGTAGAGGTAGGTCCCGTTCGCCAGCGCATCGCGGTCCTCATCTCTGCCGTCCCAGGGAATCCGGTTAAAGCCGACACGAAGTCCGCTCGGCGGCACGATGATCTCACGAATGAGCCTGCCGTTCAATGTGTAAATCTTGATGGCAAACTCTTCCGGCGGCTGCGTCCCCGTCATGTTAAAGGCGAAGGCGGTTTCATCGGCGAACGGATTCGGGTAGTTATAAAGATCCATGATCTTCGTGTCGCTTTCCACAATCACGTATATCTCGAGGTTCGCCGAATCCGCGAAATTGCCGGCTGCATCTTTCACATTGAATTCGAAGAAATGCTGCCCGTCTTCGAGCACGGGATAGAACGTAACGATGCCCTGCACTTCGCCGGAACCGGGATCGAACGCGACGTTGTATTCCGGATTGTTGATAACGAGCGTATCGTTCAGCACGACAACGAAGTTGTTGATATCCCGCGAATCGAGTGCGCCGTCATCGAGCAGCTTCACCACGACCTCGGGCGTCGGACTCACAAAGTCGCCGTCGAACGGAACAATGCCGTCGAACGTCACGTCCATGCGCGGCGCACTGCTATCCCCGCGTACCTGGAACGGTACGGTCAACACGTTGTTCGCCCGTGTGATTTCCAGGACTGCACGGTTGTTATCCACTTCCACGATGAACTCGCTCGGACCGACGATGGTCTTCGTATCTATCGTTACAGTCTCGTAATACTTCTCGCCGGCGGCAAGCGGAGGAATTGTACTGCTCGCCAAAAGCGTTTTTTGATTGGATGGGTCCCGCACATAGAACTCTACGACTGCGTTCTCGGCGGTGTATTCGCCGGCGTTGAGGATCGTTACGCGTGCAGTCACCGTCTCGCCCTGCTCGGGGCTTTCGTTCGAAAGCGCCACGCTCTGGTAATTCATCGCCAGCTCTGCGGGTTCGACGAAGTCGATGTTAAGCTCAAGTCCTGTAGCGGGCTGGTTCTGATCGATGAAATTCACCGTGGTAGCAAGATGAAGTCTCTGAAACTCAAGCGCGTCGATTGTCGAGATATCCTGAACGGGTTCAGGCCGGTCCGTCTGCAATTCTACAGTACTGAAATCGGCGCGAATGCCTTCCACTGTCGTTAGCAATGAAGCATTTGATACGTTCTTCTCTATGCGGTTCCAGATTCGCGCAATACCAATATCTGAGAGTTCGATCGTTCCCACCTCCGACTGTACAGTGATAACTGTATCGAACGCTGCCGGTTTGAAAGTCGAAAGCGGTTCATGTACCTCCAGCGCCTGGCCCGGAGCTGAGCCTTTAACGCCGTACATGCACCACGAATCACGATACTCAAGACTATCTATGAAGCGGCTTCCGTAGCTGCGGATGGCATCTTTCAAATTCTCATTCAGCCCGCGGCGCCCGTCATCAGAAAGCGCAATAAGCGCAATTGTCCCATCCGGATAACTTCCAAGGTGTGCCGCCATACTATCGGCCAGCCTCCCATCAGCGAGGATATTGTACTGCCGGCCCTCGCTGATAACCTCTTTGCTAGTTCCATCCAGCATTACGACGTAGTACCCTACCGGTAGCCCCAACGTAATCTGGGTAACCCCGTCGTAATCAATAGCTGCACTCCGGCCCGCTTGATATCCTGCTGAGGACACAGAAATCGATATTTCCTTCGCGGTGAGGTGGAACCCGCCTTCGCTGTAGCTGAGGTACGATGTTTTGCCCTCATTGATTGCCAGCGTATCCCGATACGTCATTTTCGCATCGATTTCGGAATGGAAGAAGGAGAACGGCCCTTCCCACTCCGCCGATGGATGCAACCGGTAGCGGTAGAAGTACCTCGATTCCATCTGCAACGATGTCAATGGTACACGTGTCACAATCGTATCGAACGGTATCGTCATATCGACCGGCGCTATGAAGAGTGGCGATTGCGAAAACTGGATATACAGAGTAGAATCGTTTTGCAAGTCCGGGGGTAAGAACGGATTCAGAAGCACGAGTTCGTCTCTCAACACGCGGGCCGCGCTGAATCCGCCAATATGCGTCACCTGTGCCGTCACAACTGTGAACGAAACCGTCACTTCGTTATCCAGCTCGTCGATCTCGTCAAACTGATTATTAGGATCGAGCGTCACCGTAAAACGGTGTTCGCCGAGCAACTGGAAGGCCGGAAAGGCCACACTGATGGTATCCACATATCCTGGGGCCGGGATAACAAGCGTGCGCGTCCCGTAAAGCGTATCATTGACGGTATGTTCAATGAGAATCTCGAGCGAGGCGTCCACAGAAGAGCCGTTATTGCCGACATGAAGAGCAAAATACGCAGAGTCTGTGGCAACGGTTATATTCGATGTCAACCGTACTACATCTTCTTCCGAGATGTTGAAGTTCACCTTTCTCGGGACAGCAGGATTCAGTATCGGATCTCCAATAATCATATTCGACCGAACTGCAATTTGATTGGAGATACTAGAACCAAACGACTGAATAAGCTTGCTCTTGGCAAGTAGATTCGCAAGTCCAAGCGTCTGAACCGAATCGGCAAGCACCGCGCTATAAAACAGCTTCGGGAGAATTTGCGAAACGGATACAAAGCCGAGTGATGTGTTTCCGATATATGCCAGCGCATTTGCCTGTTCGCCGACGGTGAATTGCTCACTGAAGGAGACGATGTCATTCTCCGCGAACTTCGCCGTACTGCATCCAAAGTCGGTAATGATCGAGAAGCGGTCGACTTCATTGTCAAGCTGCGGCACCGTTGAGATGTTATTATCCCAGGTTTGGGTTCCACTGTGACCCAGATAGGAGATGAACAATCCTCCCTCGGCAATTCGGTCACGAACGAAGCTGGAGGAATAGGGGCCGAAATTTGTTCGTGGGCTAAGGGTCTTATAGAAATGTGTCGTTCGTCCGCTTATAGGTATGCGTTCGAAAACATCTTTCCTGAGCTCATCACTGAGATCTCGCAATAGTTGGATTTCGCTCGGATTGGTTTCTTCGCCGCCGCTAAACAGCAGGTAGCGCTTGTTCCAATCCGTATGCGGAACAGTATAGTAGTCGCGATGGTGTTGTAAATACCGTTCGACATCGCTGACATCAATGGCAGGAATCCTTCCGTGCATCAGTTGCGGAAGACTCAGCGGCGTATCATCCCACATGACATACAACGCATCTGAAACCGGAAGACCCATAGACGGCACAAGCTGTCGTGCGCGATCCGGTTTGAAACCAAGCGCTCGCTTCTGGACATCCTTGAAATCATAGGTTCCATCGCCGATGATGAACAAGTACGAGGGCTTCGGGTCAGGCCATTCAACATAGGCGTAGTTCACAAAGTCACGCACCGCTTCTGGCTTGAAATACCCGAACGAGAATTCATCTATTATCGCATCCATCGTGTAGACACCTGTCGTCACACCGAACTGGGAATTGATAAACTCAGCGTACGTACGAGAGACCTCCTCAAGTGCTGAATGCGTAACAATCATATACTCAACCGCCTGCGATTGCGTATGAAAACTTGCGAATGGGTTCGACGCAGGATCCCGCATATAAAGATATGTCGGTGTTTTCAAGGAATCCTTCGTGCTGATGACGTAGGTATCCTTGTCCGAAACGGAGTCCGAAAACACTACAGAGTAGGTACCCTGGTTATCGATGACGCTGAACGCATCGATTCTTTTGGCATCCGCCCCTTCCTTGTAGACGACAACGTCGGGGTCTGTAAAGCCCCCAACTATCACCGAGACAAAGAACGGATTCACACGTTGTGTGATCATCTCGAACTTGTAGTGATCGTCACTACTGAGAAGCTTCCGCGGATAATCGAGCTCAAACCAGTCGTAGACCACCTGGTTCGGGTTCGATTGCGTTGTCACACTTTCCAGTACGATTCGCGTTGTTCCTTCTTGCAATCGGGAAGGATCTATCTCGGCCTTCATGACGTGCATCTCTCCCCGCTCCAGCGCCGCCGTATCGATCGGGGCTGTTTCATCCTGCACATACAGACGAAGTATATGAGCCGGACTCACCTGAATGGCTGCGTCGCTCTGGACCTTGGCATAAATTCTTGCCGGGAATCTGTCTCCTTCAGGCGACTGTGCATTCTGTGCAATATGATCGACTTTGAAGTCGAACGTATAGCTTCGCGGTTTGATGGCGCCCATTGCGGGGTATCGGTTCTTCCATGAAGATACCTGTCTATCGGTAAGCAGCGGATCCCCAAAAAAGTACCAGTAATCTTCTTCGAGCCGAAGATGGGCGTATCCATAATCCAAGGTGTCGGTGGTCACTACCAGCTCATCCCAGGCAGCATGCCGAATTCCCGGTGCTCCGCCCCATGTGAGCCAATAGATCGTTGAGTCCGTGTAGCGATCCAAATAGTTAACAGCATCTTCGTCGGGACCTGTCGGTGTGCGATGGTCGCCATCGGAGTAATTCTTCTCTCCAACGAATTCCACATAGTCATTGATGCCAAAGGGCACTGCACCGAACGATCGTACCGTAATCGGTATTTGTTGACCGCTCTCATAGAGGGCAAAGGTCGCCGGATCGAGGCTTGTCAGATCGACGCCCAACTGAACAAGATCGCTGCCCGTTATCCGGTAAATGCCGTCCTCGCCAACAGCGAGCTTTACGTAGTTGCGCGAGTAATCGATCCAATCGTTGGCGGCCAGAATACCTTCCTTTATGGGCTGCCGGGATTCCCAGCCGCGGGCCTGGTTATAATTCACGATCATTTCGCGGGCGATCATGTCTTCGCGGGACGAGGAAAGCAGTTCGGGAGTTTGGACCGGCGAATCGAATACAAGCTCGAAATCCAGTTCAAACAACTCCTCCAGAGAGTTTGCTTCGTCCTTATAGCGGTACTTCTGGACTTCCACGAATGCGCAGTAGAAGTTCCGTACCCATCCATACCCTGCAACGCGCGCTGTCGGCTCCGATTCACGGATACCAGGTGCCGGCACGTTGAAGTCGTACGTAAACGCAGTATCGCCTGCACTGCCAAGTTGCGGATTCCGTACAGGAGGAAGCTTCGCGATTTGAACGTATTCTTCACGGTTTATACGAAGCGACACCTCCGCGCCTGCAGGAATAGCGACGGTAACGACCTCACGCGGGAGGGCGTACTCCCCGGGAGCGTTTTCATCGAACCAGTTATCGAACTGCACTGCCTGACTGCCGTTCAATTCCACGATTTTCGGCTGCAATGGTTTCGGCTGAAAAGTAATCTTGACACTCTCGGAGGAAGTGGAAATTTTCTGCTGCTGCACCTGCGCATCGGAAATCGCCACCAGAATAAGAAGGGCAAGTACTGTGTATCCCGCTTGTTTCATAATCCAACCCTGATTAGCTCTCAATCAATAATTCAAATTCGTTTCTATAGTGCTCACGGTACGTCGATATCATGGCATCGTTTGTGTAGCTCTCGTGAACAACGCGCTGTAATGCTCGAGCGATACGGTCTTGCGAATCCTTATCGCTGTGCACATCCTGTAACATGGATGCAAGTGCACCGCTGTTTTCGCTTGGAAATACACGCGCCGTGGTGCCGTCTTCGACGATATCTGCCATACCGCCGACGTCCGAGCAGACAACTGGAACGCCTGCATCGCCCGATTCAAGCAGCACGTACGAAACAGTTTCCTCACGCGAGGGTATGACGACGGCGTCCGCCTGTGCGTATACACTGTTCATATCCGCAACCTCGCCGAGAAATTCAACTGACTCGTCGGCCATACTGCGAAGCAGACTCTCTTCTTCGCCGGAACCCGCAATGAGCAGTCGGCATGGCGCTGTCACTTCTTTCAGAAATATGTTCCACGCTTCAAGCAGGATGTCGAATCCTTTTTCACGACTGAATCTGCCTACGGCGACCACTGTGAAATCGGTTCCAGTGTTCGTCGCTCTTTCCGTTGCCGCCGATCGCTCAATGCCGTTCGGGATCACCTTGATCTGCGCGGGTGGAACACTGAACCGATCCATCAGGAAGTTCTTTACGCTATCGCTAACAGCAACCACCGATGCGCTTCCGAAGCGGAAGAAACGCTTCCCCCGTAAATAGCTATGTACCGTCGTGATGTGACGGAAGCTGCGGTACGGCCGGAGAAGCTCGATCAGCATAGCTGGGTAGCGATGGTGCGTATGTACGATGTCGGCGTCCTTCACAGCGTCCCGCAATGCCTGGAGCGCTTTCGGCATGCTCGCAACGTTCTTATCGTTCGGTCCAACCGGTGCGATTCTTGTTTCCAACGCCGCTATACCGGAGTACAGGCCTTCATCGCTCTCGGCATTCGTCACGAGGGTAATGTCCTCGCCGCTCTCGATGAGGCCGTGAATGAGCGTCATCGCCATGCGGGTTCTTCCGCATACGCGCTTCAGGTCCGGACATACCATCACTATTCGCATTCAATGCTCCAGTCTGCGCTGTCTGCCATCTGGTACATCTCTGCCCGAATTTGCATCGCTACTCATGCCTGTAGACAATCTATTCATTGACAGGGAAAAAATACATGATTTTCTTTCCCCAAACTATGCAAGAATCTCCCCCTCGTCCGGATCTGCAATAAGCGGGCTACAGTTCCTGCGCCTTCATCCGGAATTGGCGCAGCAGTTCGCGCAATATGCGCATCTCAGGCCGTGTATATCTGCGCAGATACTCCATCCTTAGCCGGATCCGTGATTCCACGAATTCACGAAAAACAGGCTCCGGCAGATAGGTCAACATCCAGGCAAGCAGCACGCGGGGTTTTGCAAGTTTTACGCATTTTCCCTGCTTCCAGTGTGCCCTGGCCTTCTCCTTGCTTCCGTAGAAGTACTCCTGCCAGCCATGCTGTTCATCAGAAAGCTGGGCATCCGGGCCATAGTATTCCTGCTGGATGTGCCGCATGGTACGATTTCGCTTTGCGATGTCCTTCCGGGTGATCGAATCAGGCTGTTCGCGGATAAACATGAGTACTTCGGGAATATTCGCAAAGCGAACACTGCTGCGAAGCCGGTTCCACAGCTCGTAGTCTTCCATGATTTCCTGCGAATACCCGCCGGCATCCAGAATATCGGCTTTGCGGTACATGCATCCCGGGTGTGCAATCTCGCTGTGCAGATACAAGCGCCCGGCGATTGTCTCATGATCGGCTGCTGTTTGTACAATGCAGCGGATTCCCCTCTCATCGAACATCGCATACCATGAAGACAGCACGTCTACTTCGGGATGTGTGTCCAGATACCGGACCTGCCGTTCGAGGCGGTGGGGCACAGCGATGTCATCCGCGTCCATTCTAGCGATCCATTCGTGCGCGGCTTCCTTCAATCCAAAGTTCAGCGCATTCCCGAGTCCACCGTTTTCCTTCCGGAGATACCGGATTCTTGCATCATCAAACCGGCGCACAACTTCGGGGGTGCCATCGGTGCTGCCGTCGTCGATGATGAGGAGTTCAAAGTGAGGATAGGTCTGATCCAGGAGGCTGGCAATTGCTATGGCGAGTGTTTCTTCGGCATTGAAGGCCGGCAGCAGAACTGTAATATGATTGCCGTACTCCAACATGCGACTAAGGGGAGAAGTACTCCCAGCTCATTTTCCGCTGCTTCAGCGATTCGAGTCCAGGAAACCGCAGATTATGCGCCCGCAGGAACCGCACCAGCGGCATGAGGAGGGAGCTGAATAAATACCGGAACGTCGGTAAGGACCAGCCGCCGCGGGAAAGCGTGCGCAGGCACCAGGTGAATGTTTCGGCTCCCAGGCCACGGTAATACGCAACGCGGGCAAGATTCAGTGCGTACTCGCGCTTTACGCGGCTATTCCTCGCTTCAATAAACTTATCGACATTGTACTCCCGGCGCACTCTGTAATGCTTTTCGATACCTTCAGCGGCCTTGGCATTGGTTGGGGAGGTTTTCACGCGCCGCCATTGCGTTAGCGATAGAGGGATATTATCGCACTTGCCGACCTGAACTGCCCGGAGAATGAACTCGGAGTCATGCGCCGGATAGTATTCTTCGTGGTACATGCCTATAAGATCAAGCAACTGCCGCCTGAAGGTAATCGTGGGATGCTGTATTGCATTGAACACAGCCTGGTACCTGCGGATGAGTTTCGGACCTTGCGGCATGTGCTTGCGGTCGAGGACGCGGTCGTCTTCATCGATGATATCGTAGCAGCTGCCGATCATCATAAGGTCGGAATCCCCATCCAGGCGTTCAATCTGGCGCTCCAACCGTTCGGGGAGCATCAAATCGTCGTGATCAAGGATTGCGAAGTATTTGCCCTTCGCATGCGAGAAGCACCTGTTGTAATTCGCCGCGCACCCCACATGCGGTAATTTGTAGACGCGTACCCGCTCGTCCCGAATCGATTCAGCGACGGCAACGGTGTTATCTGTCGAGCCATCATCGACGACGATGACCTCCAGATCCTCGTAGGTCTGATGCAGCACGCTTTGAATTGCAGCGCCGATGAAGCGCTCGGAATTATACGCCGGCATTATAACTGATACGGTCGGCATTATAACTGATACGGTCGGCATTATTTCCTGGTGCGTTGGTAAACTTCTTCGTACAAACTTTGATATTCGTCGTACATCTGCTGAATCGAGAACCGCTGCTCGACCCGTTGCCGTGCGTTTTTACCAATGTCGGAACGCAGTCCTGCATTTCCCGCGAGCGAAGTAATCGCATCCACAAAGGATGGAATCTCGTCCGGCGGAATCAAATACCCGCTTTCTCCATCTACGAGCATTTCGCGATTTCCTCCAACATCGGAAACAATGGCCGGCAATCCTGAAGCCATGGCCTCAAGAGTTGCAATATCGAAAATCACACGCTCACTCGGTAACAGGTAGAGGTCTGATTCATCCAGCAGGCTCCGGATCCGCTCGTTTGGCAGCGATCCGAACAACTCGAAATGATCGCCAAGCTCGCGTTCGCGGATTTGCTGTAGGTACTCCTCTCGCAGCGGTCCATCGCCTGCATGCCGAATGATGAACCGCACACCGGCAGCTTTCAGTTGCGCAGCGATTTCAATCACTCTATCGAAACGCTTTTCTTCCACAAGAGCGCAAACTACAAGGATCGACAGCACTTCCTGTTCGGTGTGCTTTTTGACCGCGAATCCGGACACATCGATGCCGTTGTACACAACGCGCAGGATTTTTACACGCTGAAGTAAATCCGGGTAGTCTTCGGCAAAGACCTTCCTCGCTCCTTCGCTCGGGAACGTTACCGCATTGGCGCTTCTTAGTGCTGCTCGCTCGATCTTTTTGTAATGCTGTTCCAACCACGTCCCGGCGATGTGTGGATGAACCTTATATAGAACATCCTTCAGGATCGATCCTTTCGTATGCACGGTCAGGATCTTCGGCAGTTTCAATTGCGGGAAGACAAGTCCGGCAGCTATCTGCTCGTGCGCATGAATGACAGAGCCGCGTGTGGTTTGCGGCGCGATATGTTCGAGCAGGCGTTTTCTGTCGCGCAATAGCTGCAGGTACAGCCCGTATGAGAAACGGTTGAGCCCGCGTGCCAGGCGTTGTTTCAGAGAGTTCGCTTCAATTTGCGGGGCACGTTTCGGCGGTTTCAACTCCGTGCTGCTGCCGTTCACTGTCACGACCCTGCAGGGATCGCCATTCTCCGTGCAGCGCTTCATGAGATCATATACAACACGATTCGGCCCGCCGGTATCCGGTGAAAGCGGACCTCGCCGCAGCAGATATATCGGTACGGGTGCGCTCATGCCAACCGCCCGCCGGGATGATCATTCCACACCTTCGGTATGTCAAATCGATAGAGTGCGTATACGAGCAGCGCTGCAAGATACACGCGCACAACGATCGAGATCGCCAGGGCTTCACCGCTTTGCTCCAGTCCGACAAATACAAGACTAACAAGCACCCCGCCGATACTGATAGCGGTAAACAGACGCGACCAGGTGGTGTACCTTCCGAAGGCCAGGAAATGGAGATTCCCGATAAGCAACGCAATCCAGTACCCGGCAGGGATAAATGCAAGTATTTGCAGAATAACGATGCTGCCCGAAAACCCTTCTCCGAGCATAAGTCTTGCGATCGGTTCCGCGAATAGATATAAGACTAATGTGAGTACAACACCACCCCCTGTGGATAGAACCAGTGCAAGACGAACATCCTTCATTGCATTGCCGATACTCTCCTTTGCCTTCCGGACGATGTGCGGGAGTAAAGACGTCGAGATGGGATTCAAGACTGCCAGCAGCGCCATAACTATCTTTTCGGCAGCTGCATACAGGCCGACGACCTCCGGGGCGGCGAATGCACGTAGAATGACGACGTTACTGCTGTTCTGGAAGCTTATTGCCGTGCCTGCACCAAAGACTTTCAGCCCTCGCCGGAACTGCTTTGCAAGCGATGATAGATCCGGCAAATGGAACGCGCCGTCCAGTTTTCGGACCATTATCCAGGTGGCGGCAACTCCACCGATGATGTAGCACGTCGAATAGATCAAGGGTACATAGAGATAGTGTTCGGTCGATGTAATGAGCAGGAAGATACAAACCACGGATGCAGCCCGAACGCTCAGTCCGATCCATGCGATATACTTCATTTCTTCGATGCCCTGAAAGAAGAAATGCTGAAACAGTATCTCCGCAGCTACCATCCCGAACGTAAACAGATACAGTTCCGGTACAGTGTTGAACGGCGGTACCCATAGGCACAATACGCCAATTACTGCGATAGCTCCTGCGAACAACGTCGATTTTACAGCTACCACCTCGCCAACGAATCGCCCTACCTGTTCGAGGGAATCTTTCCTCAGCGCTACTTCCCTGGCGCCTGTATGCGAAAATCCGTAATCAGTCGCGAGGATGAAGTACTGCACGAATGCCTGTGCGAACGCGATCTCGCCAAACTTGGCCGGCCCGATCACCCGGACGAGATATGGGAATATGAGAAGCGGCACAAAATAATTGGCCGCATGCACGCTCGATAGGGAGAGGACATTTTTGAGGAGCGTATGGCGAAAGAAGTTGCTCATTCGCCTGCAGCGAGACCTTCTTTTATCGATGCCGATATCCCCTGGAAACGCCACTGCCCGTACCTGCCGAGCTGCGTGATGCCCAGACCATCCAGCGCGTCCAATGCATCCTCCCGCCAGGTAGAATCCGGTCTGCGCCATGTATACGCCGTTTCGATTATCGTCGGATCGCAGGCTATTACATCCCCGATAAGTCCCCAGTCTTGCAGCTCCCGGATCGCAGCCGACTTGTAGGTATGTATTTCCGAGTCGGTTAACGCTGCATCAGATCTGTAAGATCGCTCCACATAGAGGGATGTAACCCGCTTCCCGCCCCGCTCGCCGGAAGGCAGAAACAACTCATCCACATTGCTATAAAATCCGATTCGATGAAAACCGCTCCGTGAATGGGGAACGTAAAGCCAATGGTAGTTCGGCGTTTCCTCGCTGCGTTCTGCAGCGATGTTCAGCACAACAACCGATGTATGAGGATCGGGCGTCCCGGCCTCTATCCCGGTAAGGCGCTGCATCTCGTGCAAGGGCAATGTGGAAAGCAACGTTTCGTACTCCGCGGAACTGCCGTCTTCAAACTGCAACTGTTTGCCCTCCGGACCGATTGCCGTTACGCGTTTACCGTAATGAACTTCCTGCCTCTTGGCAATAGCCTGCATCATCGACGTCAGACTCGTTGCCGGGTACACAAACGAAGCATTGTATCCCGTATCCTCGATCGGTTCACGCATTCCTTTTTTGAGGAGTTCGATATCGACCGGTGATTTATATGCATCCTGCGGAGAGATTGAATCCGTCAACTGTGCGGTGTACAGTGAATGGAACGGGAAGAAAAACAGCTCGCACAGTGTTTTACCGAAGTGTTTCAGCAGCCAATCGCGCATGGTTCTGACTTCGATATCTTCGCCTTGCTCGATATCTTCAAGTGCGGCGGCGCGAAGCTTATCGGGCAGTGCCCACAGGTTGTACTGCAGCGGATAGGGGACGTAGAGTTCGCGTTGAGGGAAATAAACGGCGGAATTCCGCGTATACCGCTGAAGTTCGGCGAACTGCTTCATGAAGGCCACGACCTTCTCGTCCCCGCCGAAGATCCAGTGACCTCCGCCGAGTTCGAAGAGATATTCGTGAGCGGCGCGTTCGGCACTGAAGCGCCGTTCTCCGCTATCCGGATTGTAGCAATACGACGAACAAATGCCGCCGGGATGTCCCGCAGCCTCGTATATATCAAACCCTGTAGCGTGGCCGGCAGCCAACCCGGTGACGCCTGCACCCAAAATGATATTCTTCACGTCTACTATAGTAGATGAAACATACACGTTCGGTTTACGAATAAGAATATACAGCTTTCATGGTGCATTAGGCAGATAGATGATGACAGGCCTGCTTTTGCATCATTCGAAATCCCACTATCTTTCGATTCCATGGCGAAAAGCAAATACATAAAGACGCTCGATCTCAAAGAGACGATTTTCATGGCGCTGGCAGCGCTGAAGGCCAACAAACTCCGCGCCTTCCTTACGCTGTTAGGCGTAGGTATCGGGATGTTCTCTTTCATCGGGGTCATGACCGGCATTGCTGCGCTTCAGGAAACGATAGAGACGAGCTTCAATGTACTGGGATCGAACACGCTTTCGATCCAGAAGTACCCCGCCATTCAAACCGGACCTGGGTCAAGATCCAAGTATCGAAACCGGAAAGATATTACGGTCGATGAGGGGATGTACATCCGCGATAAGAGCAAACTTGCCCAGTACGTGAACGTTGAAGCTGCCGATGGCGGCGCCGTCGTCCGGTACCAAAACAAGGAAACGAATCCCAATGTGGGTGTTATCGGCGGTACACCGGAAGTGCTGATGACCCGTAACCGCCAGATATCAGAAGGACGCATGTTCACCGAACAGGAACTCCAGTATGGCAGGCCGGTTTGCGTCATCGGTCAGAGTGTCATCAATCTGATTTTTCCCAATGAATACCCTGTGGGCAAGGTCATCTCGGTGGATGGTAAACGACTCACCGTGGTGGGAGTCGTAGAGGAGCAGGGAGGTTTGTTCGGCGGCAATCAGGATAACTTCATTTTCATGCCGCTGACCACATTCCAAAATCATTACGGGAAATCCCGTTGGGTGAACGTCCAGGCAAAATCCTACGGGCAGGAATCGTTCGATGCTATGACCGATGAGATCATCGGCCTTATGCGCGTTGCAAGGCGCGTCCCGCCCGGCGAAGAAAACGATTTCGAGATTATCTCGAACGAGAGCCTGATCGGGAAGGTGAATGAGATGACATTCTTCATTCGCGTCGGTACAGGGGCTGTCTCAGCCATTGCGCTGCTTGCTGCCGGCATCGGCATCATGAACATCATGCTCGTTTCGGTGACAGAGCGCACGAGGGAAATCGGGGTCCGTAAGGCAATCGGTGCGCAGAAGAGCAGTATTCTCTCGCAATTCCTCGTCGAGGCAATCGTCATTTGCCAGATTGGAGGGATGGCCGGAATTATCCTCGGCATCGGCGGCGGGAACGGCATTGCCATCCTGCTCGATATCCCCATTGTCATGCCCATTGGGTGGACTCTATTCGGGTTTGCCGTCACTACACTGGTCGGGGTGATCTTCGGCGTCTACCCAGCCTGGAAAGCCTCCAATCTCGATCCAATCGAAGCGCTGCGGTACGAATAACCCCCCGGCCGGTCCTTCACATCACATCTTTTGTCTCCAGCTGCG
>PABJ01000030.1 GCA_002699105.1 Ectothiorhodospiraceae bacterium
CGCCCGTAGACCGGAGACCGCAACCTGCTCCCCCTGGCAGGGGGAATCCCGTCGCTATGAAATTCTGCGACGGGAAGGGGGTACACAAGTGTGCGCTTTCCTCGCGCACCAATATCCGATAAAGATTCCTCTATACCACGGTGTCTCTTCGGCCTACCGCTCCCCCTACTTCTCACAGAGCAAGGGTTGGAGTACGACGCTGTGCGTGATGAAATCCTGAAATTGTATAAACTCGAGATCCTCAGAATCTCAAATGCGGAACTTCGTAACTATCCGCCAACCCCATTTTCAAAGATCCTCAATGCCATAGCTGCGAACGCCAAGCGCCCGTAGACCGCAGACCGCAACCTGCTCCCCCTGGCAGGGGGAATCCCGTCGCTATGAAATTCTGCGACGGGAAGGGGGTGCACAAGTGTGCGCTTTCCTCGCGCACCAATATCCGATAAAGATTCCTCTATACCACGGTGTCTCTTCGGCTTCCGCTCCCCTTACTTCGCGATTGCTTGCTTCACGTACTTGTAGTAGCCGTATTTGATTTTCGAGGGGACGGTGGCGAGGGACAGCGCATTTACGGGGAAGGCAAACGACGGTTCGAAATAGCAGTTGATAGTACAGCCTTTGCAGAATTCGTGGCGGCCTTCCATCTGCCGGTGCCATGCAACGCGCGGGCTGCGGATGGCTTCGCGCAGGTCGCTGCCAATAGGGAGTTTTTCATTGTGGAGGTGGTAGCAAGGTAAGAGGATTTCGTTCTGCGGGGAGATAACGATGACGCGGGATGCCGCTTTGCACAGCGGGCTATCGGGATTGTTGCCGCCCATGCGGCGCAGCGCAATGAAGGAGGGATTCAGGTAGACGTACGGCTTCTTCGCGAAATCCTCAGTATAGTCCAGCGCCTCATCATTCAGACCTTCTTCCTTGAAATAGCTGAAGATCGGATTCAGGATAAGCAACAGGTCGTTCTCGGCACAGATGCGCTGAACCTCTGGAAGCTCACGGTAGTTTTCGTTCGTCACGGTAAAGATGATATCGGGGAATTGGCCGAGGGATTTTGCCAGCGCGATCGAATCCATCACCGCGTCGTAGCATGGCACGCCGCGAACGGTGTCGTGCTGTTCCTTCGATGCACTATCGAGCGAAAAATGCAGCAAATCCACATTGCCGCGGAGTGCTTCGGCGTACTTCGGATAGAGCAAACCGTTCGTGGTGATGCTGGTCGTCATGCCGAGCTTCTTGGCCTCGGCAGCGAACTCCGCAGCGTGCTGGTGCAGAAGCGGTTCTCCTCCGGTGAAATCGATAAACTTCACACCCAGTTCGCGCAAGGCCGGAAGGTTTGCGAGAACCTCTTCCCTCTTTGCATGCGTTGTATTCTTAAACTGCGAATGATCGCCGAAGTGGCAAAAATCGCAGTATGCGTTGCATCTATATGTGATGTAGTAGTTACAGAGTATTGGCATAGGCTGAGAAAGTGCCTACCTTTCGTGATTCAAAACACACTCGATAGTTGGAAAATACAGAATGCGCTGCACGAAACAAGCACCCTGCGTATCCCCTATAATGAAATCATCTCTTACAGTCTTGCTGCTTACGGCAGTTGTTTTTCTCCAGGCATGCGGCCCTGCTGCACCGCTGCTCACACTGCCCTCCGAGGCGTCCGAGGCGCTGGCCGAGCGCAAGGCGGAATTCCCTGCGCAACCCATCATCGCCGTCACGGATGGCGAGGGAAATCGGGACTACCTGGAAACACCTGATGACAAGACCGTTGAGGAAGCGTCCGCGACGATCTACGAGATTGGCTCGGTAACGAAGGTGTTCACAGGGCTGATGCTCGCACAGTATGCTGCCGAAGGCAAGGTCGACCTCAAGGATCCGATACGCGAGTATCTCCCGGACTCGGTTCAAGTGCCGAACAAAAACGGGAAGATGATCCGCCTGGTGGATCTGGCAACGCATACCTCCGGGCTGGCGCGCATGCCGGATAACTTCGCGCCCCGCGACCCGGCGAACCCATACGCGGACTACACGGTTGCGCAGATGTACGACTACCTATCCCGCGCAACGCTGGCAAGCGCTCCGGGCGAAAAGTACGCATACTCCAACTTCGGGATGGGCTTGCTCGGGCATATCCTCGAACGTATCGGCGGGATGACCTGGGAGCAGCTCGTCAATGAGCGTGTGCTAAAACCGCTTGGGATGACGAGTTCGTACGTGTCTCTTCCTATCACCGCCCGGCAGAGATTTATAGAAGGTTACGCCGGCGTATCCGTCGCATCAGCATGGGATATCAGGACACTCACGGGAGCCGGCGGGTTGCGCTCTTCGACTGCCGACATGCTGCGGTTCATCGAGGCGTACCTCAAAGCCGGTGAACACCCGCTGAAGGAAGCACTCCAGCTTTCCATGCAGCCGCATTACACAGCACCCGATTCTTCACTGAGCCACGGGCTCGGATGGCATATCACCCATTCCGACGCAGGGGATATCCACTGGCACAACGGAGCGACTGGAGGATATAAATCATGCATCGGATTCAGGAAGGATCTAGGCGCCGGAGCCGTGGGGCTCGTCAATAACTCCAGTGTAGACATGACAGATATCGTCCTCAGCCTGCTCGATACTACGTATCAAGTCCGGCGCTATCCGCCAACGGTGAGCGTACCTACTGATCTTCTGGATAGTTACGAAGGCCGGTACCAGCTCGGTCCGGGGTTCGTTATCACCATTTCGCACCGCGACGGCAAGCTCTATGCCCAGGCTACAGGTCAGGATGAATTCCGCATTTATCCAAAAACGCAGTCGCGCTTCGCCTACCGCGTCGTTGAAGCGGAGATAGAATTCGCGCCTCCCGTCGGGAATACCTGCCCTTCGATAACGCTGTACCAGGCTGGAAGGGAGCTTCCTGCCAATCGAATAGAAGCTGAGCAATAACGGGTACATTGCGTTACAAACCGGGAAATGCGACATTAAAGGTGTCGCACAACAACGAAACACAGTCCTCACAAGCGCGGACAAGCTATGAGATTCCAGCAGTTCCTGGAGTTGATACAAGAGGGAGAAGGCCTCCAGGTTGAATTCAAGCGAAAAGTTACCTCAGCCGACAGGGTTGCGCGGGAGATGATCGCATTTGCGAATACTAAAGGCGGCACGATGCTCTTCGGCGTCGACGATGACAAGACCATTGTTGGGGTGGAGAGCGAAAAAGGCGAACTGGAATACATCCTCCCTGCTGCGCAGGAGCTTTGCGATCCGCCGGTAGAACATGAAGTACAGATATTCAGCACGCACGGACTGGACGTTGTTTGTGTCCATATCCCGGAGAGCAAGGATAAGCCGCATTTCCTGATGGACGGCGAAGATCCTCCGAGGGCGTTTGTGCGGGTTGGCGAACACAGCGTCACCGCAAGCAAAGAAATGATAAAGGTTATGAAGCACCGCGCCGGAAAAACCGGTCCCGTGCGGCTCGTCGTGGGCGAAGCGGAGAAGCGTCTCTTCGACTACTTCAAGAAAAATGAACGCATAACAGTGAAGGAGTATTCCGATCTTATCAATGTATCGGAACGCCGGGCTTCGCGGCTGCTTGTCCGCCTGGTACGTGCAGGTGTCGTCGCTATCCACACGATGGAAAAGACCGACTATTTCACGCTCATTCAGGAGAGTGCATAAGCTTGGAACGGGCTTGCTTCCGAGTCCAACATCGGCTATCTTTGTTATTCTGAAAACGGGCCCATAGCTCAGTTGGGAGAGCGCTACAATGGCATTGTAGAGGTCGTCGGTTCGATCCCGTCTGGGTCCACTCATAGTCCGGTGTGCAATTGCATTCCGGACTTTTTTGTAGGCCGAAGGTCGCTTAAGCGCTGCAATGTTGGCTGGCTACCTCAAACTCCCTAGTTTTGCCTCATGGAATCCATCCCTGTTATAGACCGTCCCAGAGATATTGGCTGGCTTGAAGTCATTTGCGGAAGCATGTTCAGCGGCAAGACCGAAGAACTCATCCGCAGGCTCCGGCGTGCGGAGATAGCGAAACTGCGCGTTGCGATCTTCAAGCCGGCATTCGACGACCGCTACAGTAAGGAACGTATCGTCTCGCATGTGGGGAGTTCGCTGCCATCGGTGCTCGTGGAGACCGCCGAAGACATCCGTACTGCTGCGGAGCATGTCGACGTCATTGGGATCGATGAAGCGCAGTTCTTCGATCTCGACCTGGTAGAAGTTTGTGCGGATCTTGCTGCATCGGGAAAGCGCGTTATCGTTGCAGGACTGGATCAGGATTACCAGGGAGCGCCGTTCGATCCCATGCCGCAGCTCCTCGCTACGGCGGAATACATCACCAAGACGCTTGCCATCTGCGTTGTATGCGGCAATCCCGCCAACAAGACGCAGCGCGTGACTGCCAGCGATGAACGCCTTCTTGTCGGCGCAGGAGAAAGCTACGAAGCGCGGTGCAGGCGGTGCTTCTCCCCGACCCCGCAGCCGAGGACGGCAGAGTAAATGCTCGAAGCGCTCCTCCGTGGATTCCTGGGCATTGGCTTCATTGCAGGGGTCTGCTACCTGCTGTCGTTCTCCAGAAACCGCATCGATTGGCCGCTCGTGCTGAAGGCGTTTCTTGCACAGGTTGTGATCGGCGTTTTCGTGCTCAAGAGTGAGCAGCTCGCCTCCATCTGGACGCCCCTGGGATATCCCGGCGAGGCGTTTCTTTTCCTTTCGCGGGCCTTCGTTACCGTACTGGATTTTGCAGCCGAAGGCGCGGTATTTGTCTTCGGAGATTTGGCCAAGGGACCGCAGCAGGAAGGCTCGATGGGATTCTTCTTCGCATTCCAGGTCCTCCCTACCATCATCTTCTACGGAGCTCTCACAGGTGTACTGTATCACTTGGGCATCATGCAGAAGATCATTCAGGGGTTCGGCTGGGTGATGATGAAGCTCCTGCGGACGAGCGGAGCAGAATCCCTCTGCGCTGCGGCGAACACCTTCATCGGGCTGGCGGAAGCGCCCCTGACGATCCGACCGTATCTTGCTTCGCTGACGCGGTCCGAGCTCTTCGTTGTGATGACAAGCGGCATGGCAACAATCGCAGGCGGCGTGATGGCTGCCTACATCCAGATGCTTGCCGGGTCCTACGCAGAGGTTGCCGGCATCCCCCTCATGGAAGCGAAGACGTATTTCGCCGCACAGCTTCTCGGA
Organism: Ectothiorhodospiraceae bacterium; assembly: GCA_002699105.1. Classification (GTDB taxonomy): domain Bacteria; phylum Bacteroidota; class Ignavibacteria; order SZUA-365. The sequence continues at coordinate 5,179 of PABJ01000030.1, forward strand.
GCCAGTGTCATGGCGGCACCGGGCGCAATGCTCGTATCCAAGATGCTCATCCCGGAAACCCAGTCACCCGATACCGACGCCAGGGTACGCTACGAACACGATGCGGATAACCTCGTCGATGCTGCCGCGCGCGGCGCTTCGGACGGACTGCGCGTTGCAGTGCAGGTGGGCGCAATGCTGCTCGCATTCATCGCGCTCATCGCGCTCGCGAACTATCTCTTCGAACTCGTCGGCTCCGTTGGCGGATTGAACGAATGGTGCAAGGCGACATTCGGAAAGCCGTTGAGCCTCCAGCTTGTCCTGGGAATCGTGTTCCAGGGAGTAGCGTATATAATCGGCGTACCGGGGGCGGATGCGCTTGAGTTCGGCAGCCTCATCGGCACAAAGGTGATACTCAACGAATTCGTCGCGTACTACGATCTCGCAGGGTACATCGCAGGCGGTGCCAATCTTGATCCGAAGACGGTCGTCATGGCGAGCTTTGCACTCTGCGGATTTGCGAACATTGGCTCGCTTGCTATCTTAATCGGAGGCGTTGGCACCCTTGTGCCCGAGCGCCGGAAAGATATCTCGAACCTCGGCATGCGGTCCCTTCTGGCCGGAATGCTCGTGACCCTCATGACTGCAACCATTGCCGGAATGCTATTCTCCCTGTAGATGAAACCGCTCGGCTACTCATACCTGTACGAACTCCTCGGCACCAAGCCCGACGTCGTGGTCGTGCTCGGCTCCGGGCTGGGAAGCTTCGGGGATGCCATGGAGAACACCACAAGTGTCCGGTATTCCGACATCGCCGAGTTTCCAATCCCTGAAGTTGCAGGCCACGACGGTGTGCTGACCGCAGGGACAATCGGCGGGAAGTCCGTCGCCGCATTCGCTGGGCGCTTTCACCACTACGCCGGACACACTCCGCAGGAGACCGCCCTACCAATCGAACTCGCAGCACATGCTGAAGGACGTTACTGCATCGTCACGAATGCTGCCGGCGGACTGCGGCACGACTTGCGCATCGGCGACCTCATGCTCATCACCGACTATCTCGTCACACCCTTATCTCCACGATTGCCGCATTCGATGCAGAGTCCCTTTCGCGGTACCAAGCCCTCGGGGACATGGATAAGCGAAGAGCTGGAACATATCGCACGCATGGCGGCGTGGGAAGCCGGAACGGCCCTGCAAAGCGGTGTATATGGGTACCTCTCTGGTCCGAGTTATGAGACACGGGCGGAGGTGGCGTTTCTGCGGAAGGCAGGTGCCGATGCGGTCGGTATGTCCACTGTACCGGAACTTCTTGCGGCGAGGAAACACAATATTCCCGTCATTGGTATATCTTGTATCACGAACGAAATCCGGACGCATTCGCACAAGCTTTCGCACGACGATGTCAAACACGCAGCAGAAGCTGCCTCAGCACGATTTACCGATATGTTGATACGTCTCATTCATTCTCTCCCCGAATAGCAATTTGAAGCAATATCCGTTCATACTACCCCTATTTGTCCTTCTCTTTGGTGCAGGTGGGAGCCTCTTTGCTCAGAGCGACACTTCGGAGATCAACCTGATCGGGACAGTGGCCTTCAAAACCGGCGACGACCCGGTCTGGCGCAGCAAGTTCATCGATGAAGCCGAGGGATGGAATTTCATCGATATCCCATCCGCCTGGGAGGAACAGGGCTATCCGCTGCATGATGGATTCGGGTGGTACCGCATACGGTTTCAGCTTCCCCTCTCAATGCGGGGCGATAGTCTGGTCGTCATCTTCAGTGCGATAGACGATGCCGATGAAACGTACTTCAACGGTCAGCTTATCGGCAAGAGCGGGTCATTTCCGCCGAACGAGCAATCCGAGCTGCGCTCGGTACGAATCTATCCCCTGCCGCGCGTCCTGCAGGAGGAATTTAATCTCCTTGCCGTACGGGTCTGTGATTTTGGGAACACCGGCGGGATTACAGGCGATATTATCCGTGTCGTGCGGGCCGAAGATGTCGGGCGCTACATGCAGATCATCGAGAGCGAACCGCATACCCCGCCCAATATGTTCATCTCGAACGGCGTTGCGGTATCGGAGTACAATCCTTCATTCGCATCGATCCAATGGATGAAGCCGCACGTATTTAGCGAAGTCGACTTCGATCTCAAGACCGAGAATATCATATCGAACCTCACACTTTCCGTCGCTCTCGATGGCTACGTCCACAGGCTATCGGAATACGAGATTCAGGGTTCGGACTACTTTCAGAATACAAGCATTATCCGCACCGTGTTCAAAGCCGGGTTCGAGGTGTATTGGTACCATCCCAGCACAACGAAGCAGCGGGTTCTCGTCGTCATGCTGCGGCACAAGCGCGGGATAAACATCGAAGACGTTGGGGCGCTGTTCACGGTCGATCGGGATTACTGGCGCTTCCGCGACTACGTGGAGGAACTGCCGCAGGAGCGGCGGCACTACTTCGTCTTCGTCTACAACTCCTGCTGCGACGAACTCGTCGAGCGCGACCTGACAGATTTCCTCGGCGAAACAGAATCGCAGGCAATGGAGGCAATCTCCCTTGAACGCGAGCTCCTGCGCTGGAAGATCTTCAATGAACGGCTGGACCGCGTACCTCCTCACCTGTCGCCCTCCGAAGAGTTCGTATACCGGCATAGTATTGTCACCCTGCAAATGGCGCAGGTGAATGAGCAAGGCAGTGCGTTCGGACAGATTGTGAGCGCATTCACACCGGCGACAGCGGCCTATACGGTGCCTCGCCAGCACCTGAACAGCGTCATGGCACTTGCATCTGTCGGACTCATCGAAGAGGCCGCAGCAGGCCTTGCCTTCGTCCAGCATGCAGAGGTAGGCAGATATGTATTCTTCGATGTCTATGGGTCGGAGTTCGGCACTGGATTGCCGTACCTGGTGACTCCGGCGAAGTATTTCGGCATGGGCCGGGAATACCATTGGGAAGAACCGCTCAACGCACGCCTGAGCTACGACGGCATGGCGTACTATGTGCAGGCAGTACAGTACCTGCAGGATGCGACGAGAAGGCTATTCAAAGAAGAAAAATCCCCGTTCAACGATAGCCTCTTCGTCAAGAATTATTGGCCCACGCTTTCGAAACGGGTCTGCGATGTGCTCATGCACATGAGCGACAGCCTGAACCTTATTCAGCACGACGGCGGCCCGTGGGGCCCCGGTCTCGATCCGTCATCCGGCATATATTCGTCCATCCATGCTGCGGCGGCGCTTCGAATCGGTGCCGGGTACGCGCAGCTCATGGGAGACGATAACCGGCACACGGACTATCTGCAGGCTTCGAGAGCAATCACACGGACCCTCGATTCGCTCATCAGGGTGACGACCACCCAGATCGAGGAAAGCGCACTGACGGTCATCGAGAAGAACCTCTTTCATCCATTGCTTTGCGACGGCGTACGGCTCGGCGTCTTCATGCCGCGCAGCGATGCGACAAGCTTCGCACTGGAGATGATGGAATCCAGCTTTGCTGTCGATGGCGCTTCGAATATGTATCACGCCAAGCCCGATGGCGATTGGTTCGACAGGCAGGCCCGTCCCTTCCTCTCGCTGCGTCTTGCGCGCGCATACGCGGCGGAACGCAGCTTCCAGCGTGCGGAGGATCTCTTCGCCGAGATCACATCGATTGCTGCAGCGAATTACGGCCTCCTCCCCGAGCTCATCGAACCTAATTCACGGAATTGGTACGGAGGCACACCGGCGATAGGGTTTGGAGCAGCGGAGTACATCCTTGCCGCTCAAGCCATTTCCGAGATGCGGGAAGTACGTAAAGGGAATAACTAAGCGCCCGTATTAGGCAGGAGAATGGTCTCGCGCGTCATCACGCCGTTCTCGAATTCTTCGATAAGTACCGGCCCGATTCCTTTTGCATAGTAGATGCGGAGCAGATAGGAATCTCTCACCGTCGGATCGGAAGCCTGTTCGAAGCTGTAATTCACGACTGCGACATCAGGGTAGTTGCCGTAGTCGTCGCGGATTCGTAGTTCATCGAAATGATCGATAACTCTGCCGTACAGGACTTCTGTCGCTCCTCGCTGCAGCAACACCTCGCCTGCCTCCCAATTCTCGCCGATCGAAAACGCGTCAGGAAGCAATACCAGCTCCCCTGAGACCGACTGGAAGTTCAATCCGTTGACGGCAGGCACCCAGGTGATTCCGCGGTCGGATGAAGTGTATATCATTTCATCCGTGACCGCCATGAGCTTATCATCGGCAAGGTACTCCACATCGAGGACGTTCTTACCGTCCAGGGTACTATTCCATTCGGCGATGCTCGGTGCCGTTCCAGTGACGCGGGCGCTGCGCAAACCGTTGGGTGTTGCTATGAAAACTGTCCCGTCATACGGCAGGTAGCAAAAATCATTAATCGCAGCTTCAGGGAAGTTATACGGCACAACGCCCCAGCCTTCATTGGCCGGATCGTCGACATATACGCACAGCGCTTTTTGCGGTCCGCGTGTGAATCCCATCGTTTGGAACGGAGCGCTGCCGGATACGCACAGCACGGGATCGTATTCCTGCTGGTACACGAAGCCAGGTGTTGCCGCGGCGTTTTCGAGCCAATAATCGGGAGGAAAATCAAGAAAACGGGTGCGGTGATAGAACCCGGTAAATATCCCGGCCGATTTCGTACCTATTTGCACAAGTCCCACACTGGACGGCCCCAGCACAGCTGAGATCGAGAGCGCGTATGGTGAGGGTGTTGCCATCGTGGCGACATACCACTGGGAGGTATTGCTGAAAATGCTGTACAAACCGCCTTCAATTGCTGCCAGAAGAATTCCTTCAGGACCCGTCGAAATGTCGTCGACTTTTCCAGGCGGTGTGCCCGGAACCGGGTTCCAGGTCAATCCGCCGTCTGTGGATCGATATATACCATCCCCATCCGTAGCAGCGAACAGTTCGGGCATGCGCAGCGTGCTGTCCTTAACGATCTTGGTCACGGCGCCATGCCCCTGCATCCCGGATGGAACCCACGTATTGCTCATCGCATTGTAGCGGTAGACGCCTTCCTCCTCCGAGCCTGCGAACGCGGTGGTTGCGTTATATGCCAGGATGTTGGTGATTTTCGCCGTTTCATTCGGGATAAACACCGTAGAATCAACAAGCAGATACTGCTGTGGGAGCTGGAATAGCGCATCCTGCTGAACGCCGCCCAGTACGATGCCTTCAGGGGTGAATAAGAATTCGAATGATTGGTTCGGGTCCTGCGAACCGGGTTTTCCGTGGGAGCCGCTCAAGGTGAGGATGGAGCCGTTCAAGGAGGCTGTCAGATCGTGGGTGTAGGATAGCCCCGCTTCCCACGACTGGTAGTTGTAATTTCCCGGATGATAAAAGTAATCCGTTCGCGAAAGCTGCGGTGCGGGCTTATCGGGCGAGGTGACGGACTTATCGCCGCATGAGATGAGCAGCAGCGAAAGCGCGAAAAAGCTTACCGCTACGATCCATCCACGCACTACCATAAGGTTACCCGCAACCCGGCGCGGAGTTCAACTCCAGAAGTGAATGTCGTTCTTGGATCGAGACGAAGATCGACGAGGCCGATCGTGCTGGTATTCCGCGATGCGAGCAGTGCGTCCACATTATCGTAGGGGCGAACCCACATTCCTGTGTAGTACACACCCAGTTCGCCGGTGAGAATTCGGTTCAATTCGTACATACTGACAGGTCCGATCGAGACTGCCGGAGCGAATTCCTCCACTGCGGAGCCTGCCATGCCGGAGACACCGAACTTCAGCGCATCGTCAGGGTTTACGACGTAGGCTACGCGCAGGCGGGCATAGAACATCTGCGGCGTTCCGATACGTGTGACGAGCTCGGAACTGTTCGGTTCGCCCTGTGCTGTCACGATATCCTGCACGGTCGATTCGAGGCGCGGAAATTCGTTCGTCCCGCCTTCCACACCGACATACAATGCCGGAGTGAGTTGAAGCTCTATCCCGACGCTATAAGTCTGCTGGAAGGCAGTATTCACGCCTTGCCCGGAGAACCTTGTGCTCTGCCGGTTGAAAGCGCTTGTGAAGCCAGTCAGGAAGACCCGCGTGTCATGGCCGGTGTTCAACGTTGGGAAGATACGCTCCTCATCGAATGCGCTTGGGAGTGTACCGGCTGTAGGTGTATCGCCAACGTTACGGCGATCAATTGCCGCTGCGAGGGCATCCATGAGCTGAGTTCTGAACAAGTCGTTACGGCTGCTGCCGACTGCCGTTTCTGACGACAGCGAGAAATCGCCGGCAAATTGCGCAGCATCGCCGGTGGCTGCTTCACGCTCGCGAAGCAGGGCTGTGCCTGCATCGTCATCCGTGCCTACATGCAGCGTATTTTCTGATCTATTCAAGGCCGGATTCGTCTCATCCAACCCGGACGCACCTTCGCTATTCGACTGGAAGGTATTTGTTCCTTCCTCGGTGAAGGCATGACCCGCACCGGCTTCGGCGGTTTGCTCTGTCATCTCGCTCCCGGCTTGCGAATCCAGTGCATCGGATAGCTCGCTGCCGGTGTCGAACAGGCTGGTACCGAAGTAGAGTCCCAGTCCCGTAATCAGGATCGCGGCTCCGGAAACTGCCGCGTACTTCAGCAAGGTGTAGCGGGTAG
>PABJ01000031.1 GCA_002699105.1 Ectothiorhodospiraceae bacterium
GAGCGGCGAGACGATGGCTCCTGGGGTAAAGCAACCAACCTCGGTCCTCCGATAAATACCGATGCCGATGAAGTGTCGCCATTCATCGCGGCGGACAATATGACGCTGTATTTTTCATCCGATGGGCACCCCGGTTTGGAAGGTACCGACCTCTACGTCACCCGGCTCATACGCGGGCAGTGGCAAGCGCCGCAGAATATGGGCTACCCGCTGAATTCTGCCGCGAACGATGAGTTTCTCACACTCGCTGCCGATGGAAAGACGATCTACTTCGCATCCCGCCGCGATGGAGGCGAAGGAGGACTCGATCTCTATAAAGCCTACCCCAACCCATATCCGCCTCAACCTGTGACGGTCCTGAGCGGGAAAATCCTGGAGTTTGGGACGAGAGAACCGCTTAGTATGCCTATTGTAATCCGGGACGCGGAGACAGGCACGATACTGCGCAAACAACAATCCAATGCATACACAGGTGAATATATTCTGGTGTTGGCCTCAGGGAAGACGTACAGTATTTCCACTGGGGAAATCCCGTATTTGCCGGATAGTCTGCAACTGGATTTACGTGTGCAAGAGCGGTACGATGAGCAATCATACAATTTCATGCTGCACCGCGAACAACCGATGCAGCAGCTGGCGGTTTCCGTTTCGGCAAACGTGCTGCGTTCGGACTTCTCTTTGCTCGAAGGTGCTGAGACGGTCGGCGGACTGACTATCACAGAGGTACAGGCCGGTGAGACTATCCCGCTGCTCAACTATGTATTCTTCGATCACGGCTCGGCGCAGATCCCGCAACGCTATGTGCAGCTCACCAAGTACACCGTGGTCGATTACAGCATCGCTGCACTGCCGGATGGAGCTCTCGGAAAGTATCACCATGTACTCAATATCCTCGGTCAGCGCTTGCAGCAACAGCCGGAACTCGCAGTGCGATTGACGGGTGCTGTCTCTGAGGACGAAATGCAGCTCGGTGATTTGGCCGGGAGACGCGTTCAGGCCGTCAGTCAGTACTTAATGGATGTTTGGGGAATTGAAGCCGGGCGCATCGAGGTAACGGCAGACGGTCTTCCGCAAAACCCGAGCGGGTCTGAGACTCCTCAGGGGCAAGCCGAGAACCGTCGGGTCGAAATCCTGTACCGCGACGGGGATAACCTGGAGCCGATCAACACAACATCCATGACCAGGATTCTGAAACCTGCTCAATGCGTCTTCTACCCGTCAATCATGAGCAATGCCGGGGTTCGGGAGTGGGAATTAGCCGTTGCAAAAGAAGGCAGCATTCAGCGAATTTGGCGGGGCCAGGATTCCTATCCCGATTCAATAGTCTGGAATTGGCAGGATGCGGAAGGGAACGTGCCGCGCAATGAATCGCCGTTATCGTTCACACTCTCGGCGACGGATATCGACGGGTATTCGCAAACATCCCAAGAGCATACCATTCCGGTCCAGTTCGATTCGTACACGAATACCGGCTCCACGTCCGCAGGGTTCGTGGTCGATACATTCCATCTGATCCTGTTCGATTTCGATCAAGCTGATGTGAGCAGGATGAACAGGCAAATCCTCGACCAGGTCTCGGAGCGTGTGACACAACAATCCCGCATACTTATCAGGGGGTATAGCGATGAGATCGGTACTGCAGAGTACAACAGGGAACTCGCAGAAAGAAGGGCAGAGGCTGTTCGGCAGGTGCTGCGCGTGCGCCATCCAAACACTCCCGTCGTAACCGAAGCCTTGGGCGAATCGGAACTGCTGTACGATAATGCCCTGCCTGAAGGCAGGTTCTATTGCCGTACAGTTCGCGTCATCGTCGAGACCCGGAGATAGGAATTCGATCGTTTTTTTTGAAGATTATCTTTATGTCGATACATCATAACCAAGAATGGAGGAATCACATGGAAAAGGTACGCGTGTTTCGCTTCGTGAAACGGGCGGTACGGTTTATTCCTTTGGCCGCACTTCTTCTTATTGCAGGCTGTATTAACTACGAACAGACAACGACCCTGAACATGGATGGCTCTGGCAGTGCCAGCATTCACTACTGGGCCGAGGAAGGCTCGGTAATGTTCCTCAGCGACGGTCCTTTGGCGTTCGATGAGGAAAAAGTAAAGGAGCAGTACGCCGGCGAAGGCATCACAATTCATGATGTGACGATCGAAACGAACGATGAAGATTCGACCCGCCACGTTCGCGTAAAATTGGATTTCCAGAATATCATCACACTCGCTGAAACGAAGGCATTCGAGAATGTGGAGATTGTGTGGGAAGAAAAAGACGGCCTGATGAACTTCAAGCAGACAATGAAGTCGAAGGACGACAATAACTTCGGTATGGGCGACTACACCATCACGTACGTCTACGAAATGCCAGGCGAGATCGTCAACAGCAACGCTACAAAGGAAGAAGGTACCACGCTGACGTGGGAAAACGACCTCGCAGATCTCGGAGGAAGCGGTGTCATCCTTTCCGCTACGATTAAGAAGAGCGGCATGGGCGGAGACCTCCTCATGATCATTCTGATTATTGTGGGCGTTATCCTTCTGGTCGTCATCGTCATTGCAGTGTTCGGCAGAAAGAGGAAGGCCATCCCGGAACAGACCTTTGCAACCACCGGCAGTATGGTACAGACTCCTGAAGTCGGTACACCGCACGCCACAGCCGAAGACCCGTTGGATGAATCATCCGATGAGGATGCCGGCAGCGAAGAGAAATCCGATGAGGAGAAGAAAGATCAGTAGCGCTTTAGAATAGCATCTACGCAATCCCGGAACTGAAAAGCCCCTCCTGATGGAGGGGCTTTTACATTTCTAGGACTGTGAACGTGTCTTACTTGACGAGCATCATCGTACGAGTCTGAACGCTCGTTCCAGCCGTAAGCCGGTAGTAGTACAGACCGCTCGGAAGTTCTGACGCATCAAATTCGACGGTATGTGTACCTGCTTCGAATTCGTCCTTTTCTAGCATCATGACTTCCTGACCGAGTGCGTTAAGAACGCGGAGCTCGACGTCGCTGTGTTTGTTCAATCCGAATTGGATCGTCGTCGATGGGTTGAACGGGTTCGGGAAGTTTTGATAGAGCGTCACCTGCGTCGGGACGTAGTCAGGGTCAATGACGTTCACGGTGTTCAGCGTTTCGACTTCAATCGTGAAATTCACACTCTGGCACCTGCGGTCGTCGGTTGGGCCATCGTACGCAACGTCGATATTGAGCGAATCGTCGATTCCATACTGCGGATGATCGGCGATAGCATCATACAGGCGAAGCGGGTTGAGGCCAGGTATGGAGTACCAACCGCTGCTATCGGAAACAGCGTAGCCTACGATTTTATCCTTCAGCTTATCAACTGCATAGACAAGCGTGCCCGAGAGGAAGCGGATGTTTCCTTCTTTATCACGTGCCTTCACACGGCCATAGAAGCACCCAAGCCCCGTATTCTCTGCATCGGCAAGCGTGAAATCAATACCCTGCACAGTGTTGCGCAAGTTGATACGCTCGCTCTCATCGAGAACGGTCGGGCGACCGATTGTCGAGAAATACTGCGGCACGACGTCGCGGTCCATCGGGATTGCGAGAACGACGTATTCGTTCGCCGGTACATTGGTGAAGGCGTACACACCGTTCGAATCGGTAAGCACCGAGCGGGTGCGCCTGTATGTACCAACACCGCCGACACCACGGTTGCTTTTCAGCTTTTCTTCAATGAGAACGACGGTCGCGCTTGCCGGGGAGCCGTTTTCGGTTTTACGGACGGTACCGGTCAAGGTATTCGTGTGATTCTCTTTCGGGAGAAGTGTGTAGGTGAGATACGGATTCTTATTGCCTACCCGGAGTGCCTTGGATTCGAGAACGTTCGTGTGAGTCTCGATATCAGGCGTGAAGCAGACGTAGTAGCCGTCCATCTCAACGACGAGGTAGTAATCGATGCCAGCCTGTAATTCGGCCTTAAACTCGCCTTCGTAGTTGCTATAGACCGTCTGTTCGATCTTCGTCTGATCGAACGATTCTATAACCGCAGGATTGTCTGTCGATTCCTGATCGCCGATGAGGATAAATTCATTCTTCCGGATGAAATGGACAGCCGCGCCTTCAACAGACGAGCCATACGTGTTCCTTACAGTGCCGAAGACCCATGCTTTTTCGTTCGTATTCTGCGGCAACACGAATTGAATGTAGATGTCATCATTGTTCTCATTCAACTCGATCTTATTGGCGAACGGCAGTTGTAACTCGTTCTCGTAATACTCTGCAAAAAACTTATCTGAACCGGGATGCGCGTATGCATAGTACGTTCCATACGGCGCGTTGGCCATCTCGAATTCGCCGAATTCGTTTGTCGGCACCTTGAATTTGACATACTCATCTGGTGTGCGATGATACCAGAGCTGGACATTGCTGTTCTCAAGGTTCTGATCCCCTGTGCCGCGGACGTACCCGGCGATGGTGCCAGCGTTCTCGCTGACAAAGACCAGTACATTTTGCGAGGTCTGGTACTTCAGCGAATCCTGCGTCTGGGCATCGTACCTGCTGGCAGTCGCCACGATCGTGAATTCGTATACCCCTTCATTCTCGGGCTCCCAGACGATACCGCGGAAGTTCTGCGTCTGCCGAAGCTCGACGCCTTGCGGTGCACCGCGAAGCTCAAAATACACGAGGTAATCAGGGTGCTGAATGAGTTCGAACTCGTAGACGTACACATCACCAAGACGCACGCCCAACGGCGGCTGACTGGTGAAGGTGACGGTTATGGGCTTCGGTACTTCGAGCGTGCCTGTGTAGTCGGCCCACTCAATGCCCGGGTAGGAGTAATGAACTGCAGCTACTGAATACACTACGATATCGCCGGGTTCGACATTGCGGTCCGTGTACTCCCGCTTGCTGTCGAGTCGTGCGATTTCAACGAACGTACCGGGGTTATCGGGCATAGTTCGTTTGATGATGTAGTGGGATAGGTCGCTGCTCTCTTGGGGTTCATCCCAGAATATGTGTACGTCACCCGCAGGAGTAAACTTGAACTCCAGGTTCTGGGGCGTACGAGAGTCAGCCAGAGCTGCGTTGCCGGCTTGCTGTGCGTACACGGAGGTACAGCAAAGGAGGCAGCTCAGGAAGAGAATTCGTAACACGTGTTTCAAGAGAGCACCGATAAAAAATAGTGTAACAATATATCTGAAATTTACAGTCTATACATCCAATGTGCAACAATAAAAATGGGTGTAAGGCAATTTACACACAATATTAACATGAAATAATTGTGCCAAATATTCACACCGCCAAATCGGTGAATATACTCAATTCTAACAGTCGGCACTTTGGACCAACGTCAATATAAGAACAAATTGGTGGGAATGTCAATAATTTGACATCACATCATGTTGAGCTTCTTCATACGCTCAACGAGGGTAGTGCGTTTCAAACCAAGTATTTTCGCGGCTTCCGTCTTGTTGTTTTCGGTGTGAACCAGTACGCGCCGGATGTGTTCGATCTCAATATCGACAAGGGTTTGAAACTGTTTCGGCAGTGTCATCCGAACGCCTTCGGACTTGGATGGGGAGTCGGCAAGATCGGATGGGATGTCCTTGGTTGTCAGCATTTCCCCCTCGGCATGCACCAGCATGCGGTTCACGATATTTTCGAGCTCGCGAACATTGCCGTTCCACGGACGCTGTTGGAGCTCTTTCACCAGTTCTTCCGAGGTGCCTTTGTAGCTGCTGCCGTTTTTTTCGTTGTACTTCGCAATGAAATGATCCACCAGCAGCGGGATGTCGTCCAGTCTATCGCGCAAGGAAGGAACGCGCAACGGGATGACGTTCAAGCGGTAGAAAAGATCCTGGCGGAAATTCCCCGCTTCCACTTCCTTGATGATGTTTGTATTTGTTGCGGCAATAATCCGGACATTGACTCTTCGCGTCTCAGTATCACCAACCCGGCGGAAATCGCCCTCCTGGAGCACTCTGAGCAGCTTGGCCTGAAACGCGAGCGACGTGTTGCCAATCTCGTCCAGGAACAGTGTGCCGTTGTTCGCCTCTTCGAACAGCCCGCGTTTATCCGAAACCGCGCCCGTAAATGCACCGCGCTTGTAGCCGAACAGCTCGCTCTCAAGGAGGGTGTCCTGAACGGCGCCGCAGTCTATCGCTACAAAACGCTTGTCTTTCCGTGCGCCGTTGTAGTGAATCGCCCTGGCGATGAGTTCCTTCCCGGTTCCACTTTCCCCTGAAATGAGTACGCTATCGTCACTCGAGATCGCCCCGTGCATCTCTTTGAAGAGGTGCTCCATCGCGGAACTTCCGCCGACGATATTTTCGAACCCGAACTGCTTGCTCACTTCGCTGCGGAGATACAGGTTCTCTTCCTGGAGCTGTGTGTGGAGCCGGGCGTTTTCGATTGCGATCGTGGCGAGATTTGCGAATGCCTCCAGGAATTCCATATCGATTTGCGAGAACGTTATTGCCGACAGTGCATCGGAGCGGCTATCCACGTACACGGTTCCGATCAGTTCGTCTTTGGATCGCATCGGGACGCAGATCAGGGAGTGAATATTGTAGTTCACGACCGACTCGCGTTTCCCGATCTCCTCATCCTGCGAGGTATCCGACACAATGATTGGCTTGCCGCCTGAGATCACATCCTGGAGGATGCTCAATGATATCTCCGTGGCGTCTTTGATCGTTTCCTTTTCTACGTTGCGGCTGACCTTCAGAAGGAGTTCGTCGTCCTCGATAAGGAAGATCATCCCGCGCTCGCCGTTCATTGCCTCCAATGCGCTATCCATGATGTTTTCGAGCAATTGCGGAAGGTCGAGGACGGAGTTGATCTTCTTCGCTACGCCGTACAGAGTCCGAAGATTCTGATCGCGCATGACGGATAGCGACTCGGGCGTCGAGGCACGATTGAGAAGTGCATGCTCACGAATCACATCCGCATTTACTGCGACCCGTTCGGTAAAGGAGCGGTAAAACTCCGGATCATCGAGTTGTTCGCCGATTCTGGAGACCTCTTCATAGGCCTTCAGTATAAATTCTTCTGCGCGAGTCTTATCCTTATTGGCACGGAGTACACGCGCATGGTTGAGGTAGATGTCCTGCTTCCCGCCCAGGAGATATGCTTGCTCGTCGACAAGCGATATTGCCTCCTCCGAAATCGTGAGCGCTTCTTTGGGGTGCCCAGCCAGTGTGTGACAGATAGCCGCGTAGGAACGCGCAAGGATACGATAGTCGGTCAGATCGTTCGAATCCGCAAACGCCCCGAGTTCTTCAAACTCCTTCAGCGCAGTTTGAATATCGCTTCTCTCTCCGGAGCGCAGCATAGCCTGTCCCTTCCAGAACATTGCCGCAGACTGAAGATTGACGTCTTTTAGTTCATCGAGTGTCTTGTCGATCTCGGCAAGTAATTTCAGCGCAGCACCGGTTTCGCCCATTTCAACATGGATTTGCGCAACATCAACATTGTTGGTTGCAGTATCCAGGGTGCTCTGCATTTGCTCGGCGAGTTTCTTTGCTCGTCCGTATTCTTCGAGTGCCAGTTCGTATTGGCCGATGAAGATGAGATTCAAGCCAATATTTGTAGCTGCCTTCTCTGTGACGTAAGGATCCGAGAGCGTCTTCCCGATCCGCAGCGCGTGATCGTAGGAACGCAAGGCGCTTGTGTATTTCCCCATAGCCGAGTAGCAGCGCCCGACGTTGAAGTGTGCGATTGCTGTTGCGCGGTAATCCCCGATTTTCTGGAACAGCTCGTTCGCTTCCTGATGCCTTGCGAGGGCAGTATCATAATCTCCCATCAGGAAATACTGGAGTCCGGCGTTGCCTTGCGCGCGTGCAATCCCTCTGGCAAAGCCTGCTTCCTCGTACTTGCGCTTTGCATCTGCGAAGAACTGAAGCGCTTTTTGCGGATGGTTCAATATCGAGAAATATGCAAGCCCGATGTCGATCAGGATGTTGCCTTCGTCGATTGCCTCTTCGCACTCTTCGAATATCTTCCGGGCATCCTCGTAGAATTCGATGACCTCATCGGTAGGAGCCATCCGGTACTGGATGAATCCGATCCGTTGCTTACACTGGGCGATACCGAGGGAATCCTGAGCGTCTTCGAAGTACCGAAGCGCCTTCTCTGCGCTTTTCCTGGCGCGCTCAAATTCTGCGGATGCGAGGTAATGCTCGGACTGGTTGACATAGACGCGTGCCATCGGCAGCGCTTCGCTCAATTGGCCTGCAAGGATGAGCATCTCCTCAAGATATTCCTGCTCATCATCGCGGTTACCCAGCACGTTCGCTGCGTCGAAGAGCGAATCCAGCACCTGGAACCGTAGCTTGCGATCGTCCTCGGTCTGTTCCGAATCGAGAAGTTTGAGAAGGTCCTTCTGGTGCCGGATCATCCTGCTATAATCATAGACTGACTTCGCGGCTTCTGCGGCTTGAATCAAATACTCACGGGCTTGCTTCGGCGAGGAGCCGTGCAATGCATGGTACGCCAACACTTCGCTATCAGCGCGCAAGTCAGCGTCCAGGTATGCCGCCAGGAAGGCATTATGAAGCTTCGTCTGCTCGGTCTCTTTGAGGGGAAGAAACTTTGCGATCGATGCATGTCCCAATCTCGCAGATCCGCTTGAGTAATCAACGAGGCCCGTGCCCTGCAATCCACTTAGAAGGCTGTGCAGCTGAACCGGGTCTTGACCCGTAACGGTTGCAAGAACAGAGATGGGGATGGGGAATTCCGAGAGGCCTACAATCGCGAGAAGTTTGCGGCTTTGTTCTTCAAGCCGTTCGATCTTTCTTGCGAACGCATCCTCGCTAGTCTGTGGAAGATATGCCGCAAGGTTTTCCCGTTCGTGGACGATCCAGCCGTGTTCGGTCCGCTCGAGAATGCCGTCGGATTCGAAGAAACGAAGCAGCTCCAGTATCTGCCCAGGTACCCCTCCCGACTGCTTGAAAAGGATCGAAACGAAGGAGGAACTGATATCCGACCCGAGTATGCCCTCGAGATTACGCTGTACGCTCTCTTTCGTGAGAGGTGGAAGGACAATGGAAAGCCGTTTCTCGCTAAGTACCTCAGGGATATACTCCTTTGCGACCTGCTCGGGATCATAGCTAAGGATTAGCTGGTGGGAACGGAGGTCGTTCGCATAGCAGAATGCCGCGAAGAAGCCAATAAACTCCTGGCTCAGATCGCTCGCCAAGTGCAGGTCGTCGAAGATGACCGTCGTAGTCTCGGGTGTACCAGCGAGCAGAAATGCGCATGATTGGAACAGCCTGATAATTTCACCATCCGCATCCATGCCGGTAGGTGATGCGGATTCTATACCGGGATATGAATCTGGATGAAAGAGATTCACGACGGCAGCTGCATTGCGCTGCGCTTCATCGTCTGCATCCAGCGGAACCTGCCGCAGCAGTTCCAGAATGTTTGCGAATGCAAAGCGTTCGCTCCCATCAGCGGTGATGATTCGATTGCCGGCAATCTGCAGCTCTGCATGGATATCCCGGAGCAGCGAAGTTTTGCCTATTCCATCCTGCCCTTCGATGGTGATCCCCAGAAAGCCCTTGGGCTTGTCCGCGAGCGCTTCCAAAATCTTCGTGCGCTGGCTGGTCCGATTAACGGCCGGCAATTCCCAGACGAACGTCTCCTCCACCGTTCCATCAATGGCGAGAGACCGATCGAGCCATTTTGCAGCAAGTTTATGCACTTGCAGCGCGCTTCGATACCGTAATTGGGGCTTCTTCTCCAGCAGCGTCATAACCCACTGTGAGATATCAGGATCGAGTGTGCCGGCTTCGAGCGGGGCTGGC
>PABJ01000032.1 GCA_002699105.1 Ectothiorhodospiraceae bacterium
CCTTCAGTGTGTCGATTTTCGCAATCGGGAACGGATCGGTTTGTGTTCCGATGGCAAGGTAATAGCTAATCCAATCTCCGAAATGAATCAAGGCAAAAATCCGTGACAGCGGCTCGTCCTGCTCCGGATGAATCTCTATCACTGTCTGCGCATACGGCTTCAAAATTTCCAACGTCGTTTCAATCCGGGTTTCGATTCTTGCACCCTCGTCAAGATCGTGCAAAGCGATAATCACAGCGCGTTCGAGCATATCTTCGCATTGCTCCCAACCGACGATCTCGTTGTGGTTCAATTCCGGGAACAGGTTGCCAAATGCCAGCATCTTGGCGTTCTCGGAGATTTGATTTCGCCAGCGAAGATTCACCGCTTCCATCCTTCCTGCCGGAGAATAAATGATCGGCAGCGACCCATGGAGAATCTCAGCGACCTGGCGGGCTGGATTATCTTCGTCATCCAAATCAGAGTAGTCGTCCGAACGCGCCTGGAGTTCGTGCACCACTGTATCAAGCTCATCGTCGGTAAAAGACACGACGCCAAGACGCATCATAGAAACGAGCAGCGGAGGGAAAAGATACCCGAGTGCCATTCTGGGTGCGAGTCCGCCGGGTATGCTGATAACCGGAGTGCCGTTCTTCGCCGCGAATGCAGCGAGCGTACCGCCCGAGGTGATGGCAAGGGTGCGTGCGCCCTGCTTGACGGCAGACGTATATGCCGTGAGGGTTTCTTCCGTGTTTCCCGAATAACTCAGCGCTACTACCAGCGTATTCTTGCCGACGTAGGCGGGTATATCGTATCCACGGACGACTGCGATAGGTACGTTGCTTGTGTCGGCAGCCAGGCAGCGGAATAGGTCCCCGCCTATTGCCGATCCGCCCATTCCACAGAGAACAATGTTTGATATGCCGTCAGCGCTAAGATCGCCAAGATCTGCTGCCCGCCCGATTGCAATTCCTTCTTCGAATTGCTTCGGTGCGTTCTTGAGTATCTCGTACTGGTTTGTCGGGTCGAATTGGGTGCGTAGTTCTGCGTAATTCATGTTCAGGTTGGTTGTATTGAGTTGGTAAGAATAGTTCGTATATGATGATGTGCTTGCGTTTTCAAGCTACTGCAAATCACAGGACTTTCATGTCGCCGCGCCGCCATTCATCCCAGCGCTGCGAAATAAACTCACTGATGCGCCGCTCGAACACCGCTGTATCGAACGCAAGTGCATGCCGACGGATTTGCTCTGCATCCCATTGCGTCCGCTCCGCTGTTTCCATTGCAGCCGCGAGAGAGTCGACTGTTTGTTCTGCAAAATGCACGCCGGTTGTCCCGTCGATGACGGTTTCAAGCGCCCCGCCTTTCCCGAATGCAATGACGGGCTTCCCTGAAGCCATCGCTTCCACAGGTACAATCCCGAAATCTTCCTCGCCCGGGAACAGTAGCCCCTTGCAGCCGCGGTAGTATCCCGCAATTTCGCTATCCGATGCCCAGCCACGGAATGATACTTTGTCGCCTGCCAGGCGGCGGAGCTTGGCTTCTTCAGGGCCGGTGCCGACTACTTGAAGAGGCACATCAAGTTTGGTGGCCGCCTGTATCGCCAGATCGACGCGCTTGTACGGCACGAGCGCGGACAGGACGAGATAATAGCCTTCATCGGAACTGGAGGCGGAGAATCTCCCCGTATCAACCGGGGGATAGATCACTTCCGCATCGCGATTGTAGTGCCGCTGGATGCGCTCGCGCACGTTCTCGGAATTCGCGATAAATCGATGCACGCGGGATGCCGTCCGCACGTCCCATCGCCGGAGCGACGCTGCGACCGCACGCGCCACTGCGCGTTTGGACGAGCCGACCAGCTCCTTGGCGAAATACGCCTCGAACATATCCCAGACGTATCGCATCGGTGTGTGCACATAAGAGATATGAAGTGCGTTCGATGGCGGGCGCACACCCTTGGCCACTGCATGAGAAGAGGAAAGCACCAGATCGCAGTCCGGAAGCCGGAGCGATTCAATCGCGTTCGAATACAGCGGGAGGAAGTTCCGGTAGTGCTTCATTGCGTTCGGTAAACGTTGGAGATAGCTGGTCTTGATAGGATGCGAGGCAATAGTCTCGCTGACCGCAGCAGCATTGCCGACGAGCGTAAATATGGGCGCACGTTCGAACAGCCTGCAAAACGACTCCAGGACTTTTTCTCCGCCGCGCATTCCCGTGAGCCAGTCGTGCACGAGTATTGCATGCCGGGGCATCGGACCCGCTGGGCTGTCTTCTCCGCCGTGGGTTGCAGTATATGGTGATTTCTCTGTATTCATACGAAGAGATTTAATATACGCAATCGAGGCAGGAGTCTATGAGCGAACCCACAAGCAATCAGAAGGAATTCACGCTTCAATCAAGTTCAGGTGAGAAGATCCGGGGAAATGTGCACCTCCCGGAGGAGACGGGCAATGCACCTGTGCTCATATTTTGTCATGGATTCAAGGGATTCAAGGACTGGGGCATGATCCCGCATCTTATGGATGCATTTGCCGAGGACGGATGGATCGCAATCCGGTTTAACTTTTCGCTTAATGGGATCGGTGAAGACCCGCTGGAATTCACGGAGCTTGAGAATTTCAAGCGGAACACATTCACGCAGGAACTCGCAGATGTAAGGACCGTGATAGACGCTGTTGCCTCAAAGGAGATCGTCCCGGCCGGGTGCGATCCGTCTCGCATAGCCCTGCTGGGGCATTCGAGAGGCGGAGGAATTGCGCTCATCACCGCGGCCGAGGATGAGCGGGTACGTTCGGTTGTGACCTGGGCCTCTGTCGCCGAGTACGACCGCTGGGGAGATAAAACGAAATCCGACTGGCGGGAGCGCGGGTTTATCGAGATTATGAATGCACGCACCAAGCAGCGGATGCCGCTTGGGGTCGGCTTGCTGGAGGATGCCGAGCAAAACAGCGAGCGGCTGGATCTCCTCAGAGCGATCTCCGCGATAGAAGTACCCGTACTAATCGTACATGGCGAGCAAGATGTCTCTGTTCCCGTGGAGGAGGGGAAACGGCTTTACGAAGCATCCAACAAAGCGACGACTGAACTGGCGCTTATTCCGAATGCGGATCACACGTTCGGTGCGAAGCACCCCTATCAGGGGATGACAAAGGAATTAGCAATAGTGCTGAAAAGAACCCGGTTTTGGCTGCGGGTTCATACAAGATAGGGAGGAGACCGGACTACGCCGGTGAGGACTCACGGCCGTTTTCCAACTCATCTTCTGCTTCAAGCTTACGAAGCCTGACCGAGCCGGCGATGACCATAGCTGCCGAGGTCACGAAGGTTGCACCGAGCAGTATGAGCAGGCTGAGCGAGTTGGTTTCGGAGAACATTATGTTGTAGAGAGATTCCATATCGGGTACTATTTGTATCGTGCACAAAGGTAGCACCGCGATGTTTCCTGAGTATGACCTTGCGGTTATGAAGGTGTTGAGTATGCATAGATACCACTAAGTTTTCGCATTGATGTGTGATTCGAGCGCGAAACATCAGCATTGGGGATATAGATACTGGGAAGGGAGATTGCGCTTTGGCGCGAAATGAGGGAAATGAGAAAGGGCGGCAATTGCCGCCCTTAACGATTTTTAGGGGTGACCGGCAAATGCCGGTCTTTGTTCTCCTTACTTGGTAAGGAGGAGCTTCTTACTGAGCCGGACATCAGGTGTTTCCAGCACCGCGAAGTATACGCCGTTCTTCATATCAACAGGCTGCCACGATGCCGAGTACGTGCCGGTAGGCAGATTATCGGATGCGATGTTCGCGACGCGGTTACCAAGGAGATCGAAGATCTGGAGTGAGAACGAAGTCCTGGTCGGGAGGGAAAACGTGAATTTCATTTCCTGCGTCTGAGAGATGCTCGCAGGGTGGGGGTAGATATCGAGGAGGGCAACGCTATGTGGTGCGGCATCCATTGGCTCAACGTCCAACGTCCCGCCATTGACTGTCGCTATGATAGAGCCGTTCCAACCGACGCACCAGCCGGTTTTTTCATCAGCAAAGTCAAGCCCTTCATAATTTTCGCCATTCGGACTTTGCTGCACCACCCACCAACTCCCGCCATCCGGCGAGCGTAACAACGCGCCGAGCCAGCCGCAGGCGTATGCAGTGTTCTCTGTAACATGAACAACATCTGTCAGCGGGATAGAACCCAGCGGCGCATCCGGCATTTGCTGCGTCCATGTTTCGCCTCTATCGGTGCTGCCCAGGATGATGACGCCGGAGCCGACAATCGTGCCGACATCGACTGCAAACGAGACCGCATTCAGCGCATCGACGGGAACACCGACGCTGATTTTCGACCATTTTCCGCCGCCGTTTTCGGTTTTCGCGACGCTACCGTCGTTCCCGCAGATGATCAATTCGTCGCGTGAAAATGCATGAATGGAATTGATGTTGTTCTGACCAACCCTTGCGCTCTGTGCCGACCAGGTTTTACCGCCGTCATCCGTGCGTGCCAAGAGCGCGCGGGAGCCTGAGACAAATCCTGTATTCTCATCGAAGAACCAGCAGTCGAGCAGCGTGTTCGTGACGTTCGTTTCGATCTTATCCCAACTCGAACCGCCGTTCGTGGTTTTCAGCACGGTGCCGCTATGTCCGACGGCATACCCTATGCTCTTATCCACCATGCACACTGCATTGAGGTTCACGTCAACTCCCGTGGTTAGAGGTTCCCAATTCGCTCCACCGTTGGTTGTCCGCTGTGCTTTTCCTTCGAATCCCACGCAAATACCGAATTCGGTGTCAACAAAATCCACGTCGATCCAGATGAGATTCGGGAATACCTGATCCTGCACGAACCATCCCACCTGCGCACTCGCGGTGAAAGACAACAGCAATGTACATGCAATTCCAGTAACGATTGATTTCACGGCAACCTCGTCCAATTGTCCAACACATAGTTTACAATTGCTATAAAGATAGCGTTCTCGGGAATGGAAAAAAGCAAAGGCGGATACGATTTCTCGCACCCGCCTGAAATACTTGCAAAGAGAACGTTACGCGGCTATCGCTCTTGTTACCTTGCCTGCTGCATCGTTGAGGGAATCGGCGACGAGGAAATCGATGCCTGACTTCTTCAGGATCTTGGCCGCTTCTTCTGCATTTGTGCCCGCGAGGCGGATCACGATCGGCACATCGATGTTGATGTTCTTTGCCGCCTGGACCACACCGTTTGCAATGCGGTCGCAGCGGACGATACCGCCGAAAATATTGATCAGGATCGCCTTCACGTTGGGATCCTTCAGGATGATGCGAAAACCGTTCTCGGTCGTCTCCGCACTTGCGCCGCCGCCCACATCGAGGAAGTTTGCAGGTTCGCCGCCGGCAAGTTTGATGATATCCATTGTTGCCATAGCGAGGCCGGCGCCGTTCACCATGCAGCCGACGTTGCCGTCGAGCTTCACGTAATTAAGGTTGGAGGCTGTTGCTTCCACTTCGAGAGGATCTTCCTCGCTCGTATCGCGCAGGTCCACGTAGTCTTTATGGCGGTAGAGTGCATTGTCGTCGAGGTTGACCTTTGCATCCAGCGCAAGAATCTGGCCTTCCTTCGTCCGCACGAGGGGATTGATCTCGAACATGCTGGCGTCTGTGCGTTCGTACGCATTGGCAAGCGCCATGAGGAACTTCACGCCGTTCTTGAATGCGTCGCCTTTCCATCCCAGCCCGAATGCTAACTCGCGTGCCTGGTAGGCCTGGAATCCAATGGATGGATCGATCTCGACGGTGAGGATTTTTTCTGGGGTTTCTGCGGCGACCTTTTCGATCTCCACACCGCCCTCGGTCGATACCATCATGATGTTCTTCGACCGTGCGCGGTCAAGCAGCATACCTGCGTAGTATTCCTTATCGATGTTCACGCCCTGCTCCACAAGCACGCGTCCAACGATCTTGCCTTCTTCGCCGGTCTGAACGGTTACGAGCAGGTTGTTCAGCATCTTGCTTGCATAGGTCTTGACCTCGCGGAGATTCTTGGCGACCTTCACCCCGCCGTCCAAAAGAAGCTTCCGGGTCTTCGGATCGTACACCTTACCTTTGCCGCGTCCGCCGGCATGGATTTGGGATTTTACAACCCAGACTTTGCCGCCGAGTTTCTTCGCAACTGCAACGGCTTCATCGGCGGTGAATGCAACGCCGCTCTCCGGTGTCGGGACCTTAAATTGCCTGAGGATACCTTTTCCCTGGTATTCATGGATGTTCATGAAGCAGACCTCTTCTCGTAATATGTTCGATGTTTGTAGATAGCTGTATCATCGCCGGCGGTAATCCGCACATGGCGTATCCACAAATCTAATCAATGGCAGACACGTGTGAAAACCCGTACGAAGTTTTCTCCCAGTATTTTCCGCACGTCGCTCTCGGAGTAGCCGCGCTTCAATAATTCGCGGGTGAGCATGGGCAGGTAGGTGACGTCTTTCAGACCGATCGGTGGATAGGGGATACCGTCGAAATCGCTGCCGAGACCTACATGGTCTATCCCGGCGAACTTCACTGCATGATCGATATGATCGGCGACATCCAGAATCGTGGGTAATCCCTTCTTCGCTGCTTCTTCGACGATCGCATCCCACGCTTTCAAGCTGCTTTCCAGGGACTCTCCACTTCGCAGTTCCGCGAGTCTCGCATTGTACTGGCTCACGAGCGCCTTTTTGTTCTTCGGCATATTGGATTTGATAAAGCCCGGGAAGAAGTTCACCATGACAATGCCGCCGTTTTTTGCAAATGCGCGAAGCTGCATATTTGTCAGATTGCGGTGGTGGTGCCGAAGCTGAATACATGCCGAGTGCGATGCGACGATGGGGTTCTTCGTGAGCTTGAGCAGATCCCAAAACGCTTGTTCTCCCGAATGCGAGACATCGATCATTACGCCGAGGCTATCGAGCAAACCGATGAGCTTCTCACCTTCTGGCGTGATGCCGGCTCTGCGCCCGGCACTCTCGTCCTTCGATGACGCGGACCACGGTGTGCTGTTGTTCCATGTCAGTCCGAACATGCGGACGCCGCGGCGGTATAGCTCGCGCACCTTCTCCAGCGAACCCTCGGCAGCATGACCGCCTTCGATGGCAACGATTGCCGCAAGCTTGCCTTCGCTGAGCGCTTGCTCCAGGTCTGTTTGGTCGAGCACCTTCATCCCTGCTTGCGGATGAGCGCCGAGGAGCTTTTCGAGTGCGTCGATTTCTGCGTTGGCGTATTCAAATGCCTTGCCTGCGTTATGGATGCGCATCGGCACCCATACAGAGAATAGCTGAATATCCAAACCTCCCTCGATAAACCGCGGCAGGTCCGAATGTCCCTTCTCCGAGCGTTCGCCTGCGTCGAATCCATCCATGATACGCATGAGGATGTCGTTATGTCCGTCGGCAACGATCGCATCGAAATGCAGTTTTAGAAAGCTGGTCTCCTGCGCCTTTAGGGGTGCGCAGGCAAGAAGCAGGGCAGCTATTGCGCTATGCAGGAGTGTTGTGGGTGCGTTTACCATTGGGGGAATTTATCGCTGTACCAGGAGCGCGTCACTTCGGACCACATGACGAGGCCTTTCCATTTTCCATAGGGAGCGTACAATCGTTTGATGTCCGAATCGCTGAGTGTTGTACCATCTCCGTGAATCTCGGCAATTTTCTTCCGGCACCAAGAATCAAGCCCAAGATAGTCGAATTTGCCGAGCATCCGGAGGAGGTTTGCGGCTGCATAGTCGCCGATACCTTTCAGCGCAGTAAGCTCGGCGAACACTTCATCCGCCGGTGCACTAGTCTTCCTGAACGCTTCAATGTCTAGCTCCCCGCTTGCAGCCCTCCGGGATAGCTCCAGGATATACGGTGCGCGGTACCCCAGCTTGCATTCCTTCCGGAGATATACTTCGGACTGGTCTGCGATCGACTCGGGAGTAGGGAAGATGTGCCGGCTTTGGTAGGACGTCTGCCCGAGAAGGTTCACCAGGTGATTTGTCATAGTGGTGGTGAAGCTCCAGGAGCAGTTCGTTGTGCAAATGGTTTTGATGAGGTCCTCAAAGAAAGTCGGCGCGCGGAGAAACCTGCCAACACCTTCTTGCTTCATCCACACATGATGCGGGAAGTTCGCGATGAACGCGTAGAACTCCTGAAGATCGGCATCGAACTGGAGGATATCCCTTGTGATCGTACCCGCCTCGGTCCGCACTGCTTCGCTCACCCTGCCGCTTGTTTCGATCTGAACGGATGGAGAATACGATCTCGGTTTCTCACGTAACACAACATGATAGCCCTTCCCGTGGGAAGAGCAGGCAGCTATCCGCAGAGTGAGGGGATCTTCTTCAACGGTGAATGGCGGGAGCGAACACCAGCCATGACTGAACACAACGTTCCTGAATCGAAAACGTCGAGGAAACGTAAGAGCGATAGTATCAGTCATAGAGCTGGCCGTTGATCAAAGCGGATACCTGCCCAACCGGCCTGCATCTGCATGCCGATGGGCTGCGTGCTGTACCCCGGCTCTAATCTTCGCGATTCTTTATATCCTGAACCTCTAAACGGATTTCCTGCGCGATCTTCTTCAATTCGTTCATATGTTTGCGAACGCGTGTGCCTGCCGACTTGTTGCCCTTTTCATAGAACTTCTCGAAATCCGGCTTAAAGGACTCCATCAAATCCAACAGTTGGTTATAACGGTTCATAACAACTCCTTCTTGTATTGCCTGATGTACCTTTTCGTGACTCACATAGAACAATGAGCAAATCGTTTGACATCGTGTTGCCAAAGATGGAACAACGCCCTCGTCCGGGGTTGCCGTGTTCGGATGCAAGTACTGGGGTAACGATTGCGTGTAATATATCAATCGGGCGAATATAACCAAAGGAAAACAATTTTGCGAAGCATCGGTAACAATGTTCGAGGTTCCGCTGTTTACTGGTTGTTGCAATAATTGTACGTCTGACGAGTTTGAGGTGCCGTTAAGGCTTGCTTAGTGATATGTATTTCTACATTATACTCTTCCAGTTTCCCGATTATCTTGACGCAATGCAGCAGTCAGACATAATTTCGGCAGTCAGAAGGATTTCACGGAATGGGTAATACGCACCATATTCTGGTAATTTCATCGCGAGAAGTCGATGATCTTCTCGTGAAGAGTGAATTGCAAAAGAGCAGGTTCACGCTGCGTGCACGCCGTGTAAAGTCCTTGAGCGAACTCGGAGAAGCGCTCGATAGCCAGGCCTGGTCGCTTGCCGTCGCGAATTATTCTTCCGAACAGTTCAGCGGCCTCGACGTGCTGAAGATTATCCGCAACCGCCAACCCGAGCTGACAACCATTGTTCTCTCGGATACTGAGGATGTCGATAGTGCCGTCGCAGCGATGAAGGCCGGAGCATACGACTATATCCAGAAGAAATCAATCGCACGCCTGCTTCCTGCCGTGGAACGGTTCCTTACAGTGGGGAAGAACGACAGAGACAAGGATACGTACTCGCCATCCGAGACGGTATTTCAGAAAGTCGCTCACTCCGTGAAGGACGTCATCTATATTTGGGATGTGGAGGAGCAGTCCGTCTGGCGAAATGACGGGTACGGACTCATATTCGAACAGGGAGAGTTTTCGAAGGAAACCGATGGCTGGTGGGCAGAATCCATCCATGCAGCCGATAAAGAACGGGTCTTACAGGAATTTCAGTCCACCAGCGAATCTGAAGAAGAGGTCTGGCAGGCTTCGTACCGACTGAAGCGCAAGAACGGTTCGTACGCCTACGTCGAAGATCGAGGCTATATCGTCAGGAATTCCGAAGGAAAGATAGCCCAGATTATCGGCGCTGCAGCCGATGTGACCGAGCGGGAATACCTGCGCGAACGGCTCGATACCATGCGCAACTCCACGCACCGGTTCTTCAAGGCCTTCCCTACGCCGATCTGGCAGGTGAACGAAGATCTGGAGCTTCTTTCAATGAATCCTGCAACAGAAAGCCTCTTTGCCGGCGACAGACAAAACAAGAAGAGCTGGCTCAGTGCATTCCCCGAGGATGAGATTCACCTGATCTCCGATGCAGTATCGTATGCGATTTCCACCGAAAGACCCAAAACCTGCTATGCGAATATCCATCTCGGTTCGGAAGTTCGTCCATGCAGCCTGCAATGTATCTCAACAGCCGTGGGCGATGGAGCGACCAGCGTCTGTACCATCATCGCTTCGATACCTGAAGGCCAGGCGCATGAATCCACATTCCCCGCGCTTGTAGACGAAGGCGACAGTCTGCCGCTTACCGAAGAGGCAAGCGGTGAATCGGCCGAGAATCTTCGCGCCGTGCTTGAAAACACGAACGATTCCATCTGGTCGATCGACCGGGAATATCGTGTGAAAGCGCTGAACTCTGTGTTCAGGGAAAAGTTCAGTCTGTTGTACGGCACTGAGCTTGCGATAGGAACGAGGATCCTCGACTCGCTGCCGGAAACACCCCTCCATTTTTGGAAAGAACGCTATGAGCGAGCATTCAGGGGAGAAGGATTCACCGAGGTTACTTCTTTCGATTGGCTCGATGATCCAAGAAGCTATGAAATCATGTTCAACCCGATGTTTAGCGGGTCCGAAGTCATCGGCGTGTCGGTCTTTGCGCGCGACATAACAGAGCGCGTTGAGCAGGAACGCGCCATGCAGCGGCTGCAGGAACGCGATGAGATGATCTCATCCATTTCAACGGAATTCTTGAACGTGGAGTTTGATAAGGTTGGGGAAGCTGTCGATAACGCACTCGCCAAACTGGCAGAATACCTCCAAATCGAGTGTACAATCTTCACCGCAGAAGACGGAGATGATTCGGCTCTCTTCCATATCTGCGGAGCCGAGGATCAAGTCTCGGCTGTGACGCTAGTGTTTTCGGACGAGAAGTCGCACGAGTGGATGCACACAAAATTGCGCTCGCGAGAGCGGGTGCTCTGCGACGAGGCCAGCGAGTTGCCGTCATCTTCTGAGCAGACGATGCGAATTCTTGCTGCAAGCGGGTTGCACACATTTGCATTACTGCCGCTCAGTATTCAGAACGAATACTTCGGCGCAATTGGCGCTTATGATGAAGATGGGAAGCAGTGGACGGACGAAGAAATTGAAACACTTGAGTCTGTCGGTGAGCTGATCGTTAACATTATCCAGAGGAAGCGTACAAGAGAAGCACTCGAAACAGAGCGCCAACTCCTTGCAGAACGTGTGGAGGATCGCACAGCCGAACTCCGGACCGCGAACGCCGAGCTTGCCCGCGCCGCTCGCATGAAAGATGAGTTCCTCGCCAACATGAGTCATGAACTCCGCACACCGTTAAGTGCAATCCTTGGCTTGGCGGAATCTCTCCTCGAGCAGCTGGGGCAGCGCCTCAACGAGAAACAGCGCAATTCTCTGCTCACAATCGACGAGAGCGGCAGGCACCTCCTAAAGCTGATCAACGACATCCTTGATCTTTCAAAAATCGAATCAGGGCACCTTTCTGTTCAGAAGGAAGAAGTCGAGCTCGATCTGCTCTGCCAATCGAGCCTCTTGTTCGTTCGTCAGCAGGCATTGAAGAAGGATATCGATCTGAACTACAAGATATCCGACAGGCGCCTATCGATGCAGAGCGACAGCACGCGTCTCAAGCAGATCCTGGTCAACCTGCTCAACAATGCTGTGAAGTTCACCCCGAGGGGCGGGCAGATTACATTCGAAGTACAGGGCTACGAGGAGCGTAACACGATCGAGTTCAGCATTTCCGATACCGGAATCGGTATCGAGCCGGAGCATATGTCCAAGCTGTTTAAACCGTTCGTCCAGTTGGATAGCAGCCTTACACGGCAGTATGAAGGGACCGGCCTCGGCCTTGCGCTGGTAGCCTCGCTTACAGATCTGCTCGGCGGCTCAGTTCGCGTCGATAGCGAGCCAGGTAAATGGAGCCGGTTTACCGTCACGCTGCCCTGGATTCCGGAATTCAGTGCCGATGAGGAGCCGGATTCCTCCCTTGTCGAAGAAGAGGGGCTTGAGTATAACGGGCGTTCCATCTCCGTTCTTCTCGCCGAAGACAATGAGACGAATATCTTCACCATTATGAACTACCTCACATCCAAGGGGATGGCTGTGCAGGTTGCGCATGACGGACTAGAGACCCTGCACATGCTTCGCAAGGAACGTCCGGATGTGTTAATCATGGATATTCACATGCCGCTGATGGACGGATTCCAGACGATCGAAAGAATTCGCGAAGAAGAGCAGTACAGGGATCTGCCGATCATCGCACTCACTGCACTTGCAATGCCCGGCGACAGGGAACGCTGCATCGAGTGCGGTGCAAACGAATACCTGAGCAAACCTGTACGATTGAAAGAGCTCACAGCTTCAATCCACCAGCACGTCATGTCAGAATCCGCACCGGCAGTGTCTTCAGATGGGTGATACCGTACTCATAGTGGACGACAATAGTGCTGTCAGGGATTCACTCGATATGCTGCTTGCGGATGAGGGGTACCAATTACACTTCGCGGATAACGGGGAGGACTGCCTGGAGTTGGCTGAAGAGGTGCGGCCGGATATTATCCTTCTCGATATAATGATGCCGGCCATGGATGGATACGAAGTCTGCGAAAGAATTCGCCAGACGTCATCACTGCGCGAAATTCCTGTCATCCTGCTCACTGCACTCGATGACAAGGAGTCCAGGCTACGCGGGATCTCATCCGGTGCCGACGACTTTATTTCGAAGCCGTTCGATCGCAACGAGCTGCGAGAACGCATTCGGACCATAACCCGGCTCAACAGATATAAGCTTCTCTCGAACGAACGCCGCCGCTTTGAATGGATCATGCGGGTATCGCAGGAGGCCTATCTCGTTGTCGATGAGCGCGACATCATTCGCTTTGCGAATACACGGGCGCAGCGGGCGATGGGAGTATCCACGCAGTCGGTAGAATCGGGCACGGTAAAATTTCTTCCGACAGTTTCCCAGTCGTACAGACCCGAGCCGAATCGCGCATGGAACGCATGGCCGTATGAGCCCAACGACAAGGACCGCAAAAGATACCTTATCCGGAGGCACGGCACAGGAACACCGACGTGGTTCGAAGTGGTCACCTTGCAGCAGGATGACACGACAAGCCCGCTGTTCTTGATTCACCTGAAGAACGTCACCCGCCAGGTCCACGACTGGCGAGAACTGCGTCTTATCCATTCCGTGCTCTCGCACAAGCTCCGCACTCCGCTAAATAATGCGATTGGCTCCCTGAAATTGCTCGGGGAAAGCCGTCCTTCGTCCATGACAGACGAGGAAAACGCTGAGTATTCTAATCTTGCCAAAGAAAGCGCGGAGCAGCTCGAAGCTTCGATAAATGATTTACTGTTGTTTGCGGACGCGGCATCGTTGTTAGCAAAGGGCAGTCCGTTTATGGTCGGGGCGCTTCCGGAAATGTTGGAGGAACTGCGTGAGGAGATTGGCAATATTACGATCATGGCAGTCGTTGAGGAGTCCGTAGCCGGGGAGACGCTCAATCTTACGCACGCGGGTATGCAGGCCATCATGCGTGAGCTGCTTTCAAACTCACATAGGTTTTCTCCTGACAGCAATGCTATCGTTCGCATTTTTGCGGATCATGCCCGAGGCGATACCTCGCTCGCGAATTCCATCGCCATATCGGTCATCGACGATGGCGTCCGTATGACAGACGATGAACTGCAATCGGCGCAGCAGCCATTCTATCAGGGAAGAGCGATGGCATATAACGATGTGCGCGGGGTTGGCTTGGGATTAGCTGTCGTCAGTTCAATATTATGGGAAGTAGGCGGCAGCGTTTCGATTAGGAATCTGGAAACGAGTAAAGGGGTTTTGGTCGAATTAGCTATACCGATTGCTTCCCGGCAGAATCAATAGGTACACCTAAGTATTTAAAGAGACATGCTTTATGGTGCTTTGGGTGAAACCGGTATTTTATTTCATCAAACCATCCGGAAAGCCGACAATTTATTCCTCAAATATCCAAACTCGCCTCGAAATTAACGTCTTCACTGCATTCACCTTCACGTTTGTCTTCATCGTGTTTTATTTCTTAATAAGAATTTTGTAGCTTGTAGTACCGTCACGCTTTAACGGTATGCTTTATCACCCATTCTACAACACAAGTACAACGGATTGCATCAATGAAATTCTACAAGCTCATCAAAGACATTCTCAATACCTTGCGTATGGAGAAAGCGGAATTTCAGAGGCTTACGGGGATTAACCCGGTGAACATCACCTGGTGGGAACAGCACCCCGACACTCTTCCGCAGATGAAAACAATCAAACGAATCGAGCAGGGCCTCGGTATCGTCTTTGATTTTGACGAAGACGGGCGCCCCGTCAATTGGCAAAAAAGTGACCAGGTACCCGGAACGGATACCTCGCCGCTTATCGGAATGCACTCGAAAGAAAAGGTTGTCGGTTCCAGCCTCGGAAAACCGCAGAACACAACTGGTATCACAATCCCGAGCCAGCCGAGCGAGATTTACGATCAGTTTGAGTTTTACGGAGAGAAACCTGATTGGACAGAATTGAGCGCGAACGAGCAGAAGTTCTACGAGAACTTGTATCAGCTCTTCCTCGTCGAACTCGATGAGGCAAATGCATCATATCAGAAGCAGCTCGATGAAGCCACTGTTTCCCGGGCTCATTCGATTGAGGACGCAAAGTCTAAAATCCGCCGCGCGATATTGAACAAGCTGATGGGTGACGTAGATATCAATACGAATTCGCCTTTCTAGCAGCACTGCACTACAGCTTTGCATAGAAAAAGTCCCGCATTTGCGGGACTTTCTTTTGGCCTATTCTACACGTTACCGGAGGACTATTTCGATGAGAACGAATGCCTAAGGTTGGCGATAGCAAATTCTTTGATCAATTCATCCGAGCCGTTCGGTTCTACAGTCTGCAGCTCGTCCTTACCGGGGAAGGTTATTGTGAAGGTCGTCCCGCTTCCCTTTGTGCTTTCAACATCGATAGCAGCGGCATTGGCTTTCAGGTAGAGGTAAACGAGCGTCAATCCTAACCCCACACCCTCGTACGCTCGCGAATATCCGCTGTCTTCTTGCGAATACGGTTCGTACAAATGGGGAAGGTAGGCTTCACCGATTCCAATTCCTGAATCTTCGATTGCTAGCTGGAATGTATCGTCCGACTGATATAGCCGTACTTTCACGCCGCCTTTATGTGTGAACTTGATGGCGTTATCGACGAGATGCTTGATTGCTTGCCCGTAAAAGTACTCGTCCCCATGAACAATACAATCTTCGGTATCATCTTCGAATTCCAAATCCAATTGCTTGGACTCGGCAATGAGGCTCATTTCATGGACGATGGAATCGACAAGTGTGGAGATATGAATTTCCGATTGCTGAATTTCGATATCTCCGGCTTGCAGTCTGGACATAATGACGATGGAATCGACGGTTTGAATCAAGCGTCTTCCTGCGCTCTCGATTGCAGCGAAGCAGTTGCGTTCGTTGTCGTCGGCTGTTTCTTTGTAGAGCTCTGCGATGAGCGATGAATGTCCGAGGATGATATTGAGCGGCGTCCGGATTTCGTGGGAGATATTGGCGATGAATGCATCTTTCAGCTTCTCGTGGCGTTCCGCGCGCAGTTTTGCGTCGATGAGCTCCTGCTCTGCTTGTTTACGCTGCGTGATATCCAGCTTGATCGCAATGAAATGCATGATGTTCCGCTTGCTGTCAAGCACCGGCGTTATGGTAATCTCTTCGGTGTAGAGTTCGCCGTTCTTCCGCTTGTTGACGAGTTCGCCTTGCCAGACACGGCCGCTCTTGATGGTGTTCCATAGATCGCTATAAAGCGCGGGATCCTGCTCACCAGATTTGAGGATGTTGGGATTCTTTCCAATCACCTCGTGGGCTTCGTAGCCGGTCAGACGCGTAAACGCAGGATTCACCCAGACGATAGTACCATCCGGTTCCGTAATGACGATACCGTTCGCGGCAGCACGGAGCGCGTTGCTTTGCAGCTTCACTTGCTGCTCGGTCATTTTGCGATCCGTGATATCGAGGAAGGTGCCGGTGACTCTTGTCGGAGGCTGATTGTTTTCGCGGACGACAATCTTCCCTCGGTCCTGGAACCACCGCCACTCACCGGATTTTGTAAGCATTCGGTGTTCCGATTCATACAGCGAGGTGTGCCCGGATATGTGCTGCTGGAGCCGCTCTTTGACGAGAGGAAGGTCCTCAGGATGGATCAGCCATTCCCAGGTTTTCAGCCGTTCGCCCATGTCGAATTGCGAGTGGCCGAGGAATGCCGACCATCGCTTATCATGAACCACATCGCCGTTCGCGACGTCCCAATCCCACAGGCCAATGTCGGCTGCGTTCAGGGCAAGCTGCAGGCGCTCTTCGCTGCGCTGCAGCGCCGTCTGTGCACGCTGCCGTTGGATAACCGAACCGATGATATTTGCAATCACCCGCAGCGATTCAAGCTCCGGATCGGACCAATCAAGAACGTCCTTTCCGTCGCGATCGAATCCGAGGAATCCCCACCAATAATTCCCGACGAAGATCGGTAAGACCGATACAGAATGCACATCATTGAGGAGTGCCGATTGCTGTTCGTCTTCGGATAAATCTGCAACCGCAGAGGAAATACTGCGACCCTGGCTCAGTTCTTCCATCCATCTGGTCAGGCCGGCATCGCTGTATGTTACTTTTTCGATGTCTTTTCTTCCGCTGAGCGGATGCAGATGCTCATCGCACCACTCAACACGAAGGTCCATGTACAGCCTGCCGCCGGAAGTGATGTGGTTCTCGAACAGATATGCTCGGCCGATTTGCAATACCGTCCCGATTCTTGCAAGCGCTTCTTTGGCGGCTTCTTCCCAGTTGTACGCCTTCAGGAATTTTTCCGCGGTGTATCCGGCAGCTTCAAGGATGGCATCGCGCGAGCGGATATGTTCCTGCATCTGTTTATGTTCGGACACATCCGATGCCATGCCCACCATTCCAATCACATTGCCGTTCTCATCCCGGTACGGCACTTTCGTGATGAGCATCCACTTCGTGTTTCCGAAGGAATCGGTGACAGGCTCTTCCTGGTTCAGGATCGGCTCACCAGTTACCATTACTTGCGTATCGAGTTTCCGGAACCGCTCGGCTTCATTCGGGCGGTACACATCGTAGTCGGATTTCCCGACGAGTTCGTGACGGGAGATGCCGCTGAATTCGCAGAACGCTTTATTCGCGGTGATGTACGTCAGGTCGCGTTTCTTGAAGTACACCATTGCCGGAATGCTTTGGAGAAGAACACGCTGCTCTTCCATCTTCCGCTGAAGATTCGTTTCATAACGCTTCCTCTCCGACATATCACGGATCGTCTTGATCTCGCATGCTGTGTCCTTCAACGTGATGGGGGAGGAACCGATTTCGACGGGAAATATTGCCCCGTCCTTTCGCTTGTGGTATTCGGTTTGCTGCTTCCCACTCGCCACAGCACGGCGGCGATCCTTCGACTCGACCTTGAAGGAGGTGAACGACATGGACAGCAGATCGCTTCTTGAATAGCCGTACAGTTTTACCGCCGCACTGTTCACATCCAGAATTTTCCCGCTATCCCTATCGATCACGCAGATGGCATCTGCAATGGATTCGAACATCGTGCGGTACTTCTCTTCGCTCTCCAGAAGACGGACAGACATCGTCTGCTTCTCCTGAATCAATTTGTGGCGGAGCAGGGCTTTTTCAATCACAGCAGGGAGGAGCTGGATGTAGTGGCCTTCAAGGTCCTTGATGATGTAGTCGCTGGCTCCGAGCTTCAGCGCCTCAACCGCAACGCTCTCATTGCCGCTCCCCGTCACCATGATGGTCGGGGGCATCTTCCCCTCGGAAGAAAGTATCCGGATGATCTCGATGCCCTGATACACCGGCATCGCATGATCGATCGCGAGAAGATCGAAGCTGCCTTCTCGGATTTTTTGCAGCCCTTCGGCGCCGTCCCGTGCAATATCGACCGAGTATCCTGCCTCGCTCAATTTGTGTTTCACGAGCCTTGCCTGGAAGGATGCATCCTCGACATAGAGAACCCGAATCTTATCGCGCAACGCTTCAGGCTCGTTTGCAGGCGTGCCTGATTCTTTGCCTTGCGGTATGTCGGGTTTCCTAAGTGGTTCCATCGTCGGGAGGATTCGCTGGTAAGGTAAAACTGAACGTGCTCCCTTTCGAGACTTCGCTGGATACGAACGTCTCGCCCCCAAGCCGATCGATAATCCGCCTGACAATCGATAGCCCAAGTCCGTGTCCCTCCGCCTTCTTGCTTTCAAGGCGTGTAAACGGCCTGAAGAGTTGGTCGATCTTATCCGGTGGAATGCCGCGGCCATTATCCTTCACATGGAAAACTACATTTTCGTTTTCGCTCTCGCTCTCAATAACAATCTCGGGTGGGCTCCCTCCGTACTTTACGGCGTTAGAAATATAGTTGATCCACACGTTTTCTATCCATGGCGCGTACCCGTAACACATTGGAAGCGTTTCTGGACGAGTAAGCGATGCACCCTCTTTCTCCAGTGTCGGTTGGATCTGATCGATCACAGAATCCAATATCTGCTTCATATCCAGCTGCTCAATCTTAATGTCTGCATCTTCGACCCTGCTAAGTTCTAGGAGGGATTCGATAAGCGCATGCATCTTTGAGGTTGCTTGCTTCACGTGTGTGATGATATCAAGGAGCTCTGATGTCTCAATCGATTCGACGTCATTTTGGACCAGGTCAGCGAGCCCGCTTATCACGCTTAGCGGGTTCTTAAGGTCATGAGCGACAGTTTGGGAGAAACGGTCAAGCTCTTCATTCTTATGAAGAAGGTCCTCGTTTGTCTTGTGGAGCTGATCTTCGGCCTCTCTCCGTTTTGTGACGTCTCTTGTAATGAGGATTGCACCGCTCTGACCATTTGCCCCATCGTCCGAGATTGGTGTACCGGTCACATTCAGCCAAATGCGCCTTCCATCCTTCGTGCTGTATGGCTCTTCGTACGAAAGTGTGCTAGTCTTTCCACTCAAAAAGTTCTGAATTTCGATGGATGAAATTCCGTGGACAGCTGATGCAAAGACATCCTGGCAATCCGCACCGAGAATATCATCTGCACTTACCCCGATCATGTGGGCAAGACCTTCATTGACCTTTTCGAACTGCCCGTTCGTTCCGACAAGCGCGATTCCGACCGCAGCATTCTGGAAGATCGCCTCGAGCAGCATTAGCGACTCCTTGAGCTGCTTTTCGTTTTTTACGCGGTCAGAAATATCTCTTGCCGTGCACATTATCACGGGTTTCCCCTGCATAATGAAGGAGTTCGTGGTCAACTCCACCGGGAACGGGGCGCCGTTCTTCCTTCGGTGCCAGCGGATCGGAATATATGCGCTGGGCTCCCGCAGTGCGGCCTCTGTTTTCTCGGGTTCATCAGATATCGAAACAATTGTCCTTTCCAGAAATTCACTCTTCGTATAGCCATACACCCGCTCCGCACCTTTGTTAGCATCAAGCAGCCTGCCTGTTTCCTGATCGATCAGGAAGAGGGGATCGGGAACTGCGGTAAAAAGTGTCCGGTACGTTCGCTCTTGCTCGACGAGTTTTCGCTGCGTCTTTTGGAGTTCAGTGACATCGTGGACGATTGTATGAAGCAGCCGCTTGTTATTCTGTGTCACCGGTCCAGAATAGACCTCTACATCGCGAATCTCGCCGGATTTGAGTTTGTGCTCAAAAATGATGTTGAGTTTCCCGCGCTTCAGGACGATTTCCATCATACCTAACACCTCATCTCTCGGCAGGGTGTTGAGGTCGAAGATGGTCATCTCTTTCAACTCATCTCGCGAGTACCCATAGTACTCTTCGGCAGCACGGTTGAAATCAACGATGCGTCCTGTATATGGGTCGATAAGGAGCTTGACGGC
>PABJ01000033.1 GCA_002699105.1 Ectothiorhodospiraceae bacterium
ATGGGGAAGTTGACGAAGTTGCTGTAGCGCTGGATGACGTGCTTCACGCGTACGTCGTCGGCGTAGTCGGCGTCTTCTTCCTTCAGCGTGAAGGTGATACGTGTTCCTCTGTGCTCCTTTTCGATCTCTTCGATCTGGTAGGTGCCTTCACCCTTGCTCGTCCAGCGGAGCCCGGCGGAATCCTTGGATGCGTGCCGCGTCTCAACGGTGATCTCCTCTGTCACCATAAATGCTGAGTAGAATCCGACACCAAACTTCCCGATTAAGTCGGCACCGACTTCCTTCTTATCCGCCTGCGATGCCTTCAGGAACTCGAGGGTTCCGGAGCTTGCGACGGTGCCGAGCTTATTGACGAGGTCCTCCCGCGTCATGCCCACGCCGGTGTCTTCGATGGTGAAGGTGCGGTTGTCCGTATCGAGTTCGATCTTGATATGCATCGGTCCATCGGCATCGATGATATCGGCGTCGGTGAGCTTCATGATGCGCACCTTGTTGAGCGCATCGGAGGCATTGGAGATGAGTTCACGAAGGAATACCTCCTTGTGGGTATACAGCGAATGCACGATGAGGTGCAGAAGCTGCTTCATTTCCGCTTTGTATTCGTAGGTTTCTTGCTGCGTGTTTGTGTCAGACATGGCTGAAATTCATGTTGAAATGATGAAATGCTGTTCTGAGCAGATCTCGACCCGGGAGCCTGCCAATCCGAAATCTACAAATTTAGGGGTATGCGATGGAAGTGCCGGCGTATCTAGCCTAGCCGACCGAGAAGGATGCACCGGGGCGATTTTGCGGTCCAGGCATTGCCGTGGTAATCACCAAAGACCTGCATCACTGATAGTCCTTGCCGCTCGAACATCGAATGAAGATCGGACCTATCGTACAGGCGGACAGATTCGCTGAATACTTCCTCGCGGCCATCATTCCCTGCGATTGAAATCGCCTTGTTGACCCTCCCGCCCTGGATTGCTCTTCGCTGTACGATGTTCATACCATCGAGAACGGATGTGCTTTCGGGCACGAGATTGGCAACGACCTGCGGGGCATTGAGGAAATCCAGTAAATAGATGCCGCCGGGCTTCAGTGCACGGGCGACCTCGGATATCACGCGCTCGTTTTGGACATCATCGTCGAAATAGCCGAACGCGGTGAACAGCTGCACGATGCCGGCGAACGCATTGCGGAACGGCAGATGCTTCATATCGCCGCGGACCAGATGGATTGGTGTGCTTTCGGAACGGGAGGTTTCGCGTGCGACGGAGAGCAGCTGCGGTGCAAGATCGAGCCCGGTTACCGTATATCCTGCTTGCGCCAATGCAATCGCGTGCCGCCCAGCGCCGCAACCGAGATCGAGGATAGGTGAGGGTTCCGGCAGTTGTGCGTTTTGTAAGAACAATGCGACCGCCATGCGGGCTTCTTCGCGGTCGCGATGGCTGTATAGCCGAAGGTAAAGGGGATTATCGAACCATGATTTATACCACGTCATCGCAGCTCAGACAGCGATCCTGCCTTCGAGGGCGCGGCTGACGGTGGCGATATCGGCAAACTCCAACTCGGAACCTATCGGGATGCCCCGCGCAATGCGCGTGACGTTGACTCCGAGCGGTTTGAGGAGCCGGCTGAGATAGTGTGTTGTGGCTTCGCCTTCCACGTTCGGATTCAACGCGAGAATAATTTCCTCGATCTCTCCATTAACGCGGGAGACGAGTTCGTGCGCACGGATTTCATCCGGCCCGATGCCATCGAGCGGACTGAGGCTACCGCCGAGGACGTGGTACATGCCCCGGTATTCGTTCGTCTTCTCGATAGCAAGTACATCGCTCGGTTCTTCCACCACACAGACGAGCTTCCGGTCGCGCTTCTGGCTGGTGCAGATGGAGCAGGGATCGACTTCCGTGATATTGCAGCACACGGAGCAGGTCTTCACGTTGCTCTTCACATCAAGAAGGGTGCTCGCGAGCCGTTCCACTTCCGCTTGCGGCTGCTTCAATATGTACAGCGCCAGACGCTGCGCTGTTTTCCTTCCGATGGTCGGAAACTTGGAAAACTCGCTTATCAGCGCGTCGAGCGATGGGGACGTGGAAAGCATCTGGGCTACATTCCGAATTGCGTGGGATCGAGACCAGGGATATTGGGCAGCATGCCGGATGTCGATTTCCCGACTTCCTCCTGCGCCATTTTCATGGATTGCTCGATAGCTTTGTTGACGCAGGAAAGGATGAGATCCTCCAGCATTTCAACATCGGCAGGATTGACGATGCTCTTTTCGATCTTGATTTTCTTGATTTCCTGCTTGCCGGTGATCGTGACGGCAACCATGCCGCCGCCAACCTCGGCAGTGGTTTCCAGGGCTTTCAGTTTCTCCTGGGCCTCGTTCATTTTGCCCTGAAGTTCCTGAACCCGTTTCATCATTTCTTCAATATTGAAGCTCATATCTGGTCCGTTGTGGTTCCAAAATCATAGAAATCGAAATGTACAGAAGAATCCGGCGAATCGCCACTGCACAGCTAGCCGGAGATGCGGATGCGGAGTTCTATACCTGCTTCGTGGATGGTGGTGCCGGGAATACGCGAACCGACTTCGCTATCCGGCTTGGTGCGCTGATAGCTGTAGAATGCCGAAGCGTTGACCCGCGAGCTGATCGAATACCTGACACGCGGTTCGATAGTATACCGGATCGTTCCTTCGCGGGGCTGGCCTTCGAATTCGCGATTGATCAGGTTGGAAATCTCATACGTCCGTGAACGGTCAGTGTTATAGCTGAATGTCAGACTGAATTCGATATCGTTTTGCAGCATCAGTCCGAGGAAGGGAGCTTCGAAGCCCGACTTCTTGAAGTTCGCCGTCAAGTTAATCTCGTCGGTGGACGATTCTTCGATGTTGCTTGAGGACGTGTTCAACGTGTATCCGGACGTCTTGCCCCATTTCACAGTGGCATTCAGGTTACCATCCCAGATATCGTCCCACCCCATGTTGATACCGATAAGCGGCGAGAATCCTGCCGTAGTGCGCTTGCTTTGCGTCCGGCGCTTGCGGGTGTTCTGATCCAGATCCCAAGTGGTAGAGATGTTGGAGTTATAGCGGTGTTCGAGCGTGATCCTATCGGCAACGTCTTCGAGCGGCGCCCACTTCTCGAGGCCGTCCCAGCGGATGCCCCAGTTCAGGCGCGGGATAAGACCGTCTGCGGCGTCGCTTAGCCACGGGAATGCCTCGAAACCGTCTTCAAATGCTTCAGCCAGCTTTTCCTTCTCGGAGCGGGTATCGCCGGCGTCTGCGCGCAGTTCGAGGAAGCGCTCAGTCACGTTTTCGATGTTTGTGTTGAAGGCGCTGAAGACGAAGAAATCCGGGAATGATAGATACGTGCGCTCGTAGCTGCCCTGGATTTGCTCGCTTGTGATGATCTGATAGCCGCGCTCATTCGTGCGGAACTGCGTGTTCTTGTTGTACGACCACTTGACATCCCAGTTCAGATCGAGCCGTGCGCCTTCCCAAAGCGGACGGTTGGTTTTCAGTGTCAGCGTATTGTTATGCTGGTAGTTATCCGTGAACGTCAGCGAGGGATCCGGGTAGCGGATACCGCGCCCGAAATTCTTGATGCCCACGAACGGGAACGAACTCTGAAAACCGATGCTTCCGCTGCGCGGGTTCGGATCGCTTATCAACCCGAGCATGTAGAGCGGATTCGGGCCGCGCGATGCATCTCGGACAAAGTCTGCGTAATCGTTATCCGTGCGGGTGAAGCTCGAGAACGGGTTGGTGCTCCAGAACCGCATGAATCCCGTCTCGCCGTAGAGATCGCTTACCTGGCTGTTGTTCGCCTGCGTAAACGTGAAGGATGTATTCTCGAAATCCAGCAGCGGAACCTTGATCGCATAGTAGGCGAGGTCTTCGAGGAGCTTATCGAAAGCAAAGCCGCTGCCACCGCCGCCTGCAATCCTGATGCTGTCATCTCGCCTGATTTGCTCGTCGAGTTCGAGCATAGCTTCCTGCATGCGCTCTTCGAATTCTGCCTGCTTGATCGGGTCGGTTCTGTCCTCTTCCGGCATCTCTTCGAATTCCTTGTTGAATTTTTCGATGAGTGCTTCTCTGCGGAGCTCGGGGTTTGCTTCTTCGGCGAGCTTCTTCGCCTCTTCTGGCGATGGGATCTCGGTCTCTTCTTCCTTCTCTTCGGACATGCCTCTGCGCCCGCCGCGAGGACCGCGTCCCGGAGGTCCGCCCGGACCTGCTTCTTCACCGCCGTCGGTGGGACGATCGAACCAGGTATCGGTCCATTGCTTCAAGCGGAAATTCAGCGTGGCATTCAGTGAGGCGTTGTAGCCTGCACCTACGCCGCTGTTTCCGTTTTGGATATTGCGCTGCCAGAAGTAGCCTACTCCGTACGTGACGCTCAGATCGGTGTAATCTTGCAGACCGAAGAGGCTTGCAATTGCCGGACGGCTGTTGATATCGACCTGCTGACGGAAATCGACCGGCTCGCCAAAGTAGAGACCGCCGTTGCGCCCGAAGAACATATCGCCGAAGATGGCCGAGCTCTGACGCTGCAACCTCACGGTATCACCGCCGGGAAGCGCTCTGCGCTCGGTTTCGAGCAAGAGCAGCGTCGATCCGAGCGAAGCATTGTACGAACCGTCGATGTTCAGAAGGCTCTGCTCGGAGAGGACCCAGTTGAACGAGAGTTGACGGGCATGATTAAACCCGCGGAATGTGCGTGCCCCGATATCTTTCGAACGCTCGATCTCTTCGTCGCGGCTTCTGTTGAGCGATGCGCTCAGCCGGATGTTCGTGAGCGGAAGGATGTACCACTTGGCATCGCGGAATGTTTCGAGGACCGGCACGCCGTCGAAGAGATCGACGAACGGTTCAACGTAGAGGTCGCGTCCGAAGTCGTACCCGTACCCTGCGTTGAAAGTCCACTCCCAGCGCTTCCGCTGTTCGTAAATGGGACTGCGGAACCGGCTCGTCGTGTAATTGTAGGAGAAATCGAGCCTGTTGATGAAGTCTTGGATCAGGAAGCTCTCGCCCGGCATTGCCAGCTTGAACGAGGAGATGTTCCAGGAGTCCTTGATCTCCACGGTTTGCGACTGGAATTCGGTTTCGTTCGCTTCACGTTCGAGACGTACCGCCTCGGTGATAAGGCTGTCCCGCTCCGTCGCGTCCGGTGTGACGGTAGCCTCCGAGCGGAGGTTCTGCGCAGCATCGTTCAACGCCTCTACCGCTGCACTGACTTCGACATCGGGCTGATCGGGAAGGAGGCGCGGCTTCGTCACGGACTCGGCATGTGTGTAGGATACGCGCGCCTGTGTGCCTTCCCAGTCTTCCGGGAAGAACTTCGAGATGTTAAGATTTGAATTCAGCGTCCAGTTCGTCATATCGGCGCGCGTGCTGCTGAACCGCTCCGATATGCCGTGGAAGTACGAATCGGTGAAGTTACCGCTCAACGCGACGTTCGCAACGTCCGCGAGCTTCAGATCCAGTGATGCCGATGCGGCGTAGCCGTTATCCAGCTTAGGATTCGTGACACGAAGCTCGTTGATCCATACCTCGATCTCGTCTCCCGATACGCTTGGGTCGGTTTTTACCACACCGACGGAGATGAACCGCACCTGCACAGCGTCCGGCTGACCCACCACCTGCGCTTCGGCATTGTTAATCCCGTAGAATTCGTTGAGCATCGGGGTAGTGTAGGGCTGGTATCCAGTGCTCCCGGTTGTTTCGTCGATGAGTGTTTTCAGTCCGGCGAATTTCCGGAAATCGATATCCACCTCGTGCCAACCCCTGATGATCGGTGCGCGGTATTCGTAATACGAGAACTCGTCGATACCGAACTTCACCACGATGCTGTATGCGTTCGGGTCCAGTCCAGTAGAGGTATCGAACTTCAGATACATGCGCATGTTATCGTAGTTGAAGAGATCGAGGCCTTCACCGGGGAAGACGCGATAGGCTTCGTGGACCTGCTGCACCGGAAGATTGTTGAAACGCAGCGCGAGCGATTGCTCGTTGCCCAGAATCTGCTGGTCGGGTCGCGTGCGGTCGACAGGACGGATAACGCCCGGCGGCGAGTCGTATTCGATGGGGTTGTCTTCGATGCTGACGACAGATATATCCATGTTAGGATCGCTGGGCTCGCGCTCCTGCCACTGGCTGCCCACGATGTTGAACTCCGCAATGCGGATCGGCAGCTCGAAGTCTTGATCGCTCGTCGCGACATCTGTCACCAGCAAGCGGATAAACTCCACGGTCTGGAGCACTGTTCGATCCTGATCGATGACATCCACTGAGCCGCTGCGGCGATTCCCTGCCGTATCGGTCTCGATAACGATGTTCGGATTGGAGAGCGGGATACGCAGGAGATACCAGCCGTCGTTATTTCCGCCGCCTCCCTCGAAATACGGGCTGGTTGAAAGATCTGACTCAAGGTCGATCTCGTACCGGTAATACCGGTTCGAGTTATCGAGAGAACTATTATTGTTCAGGTCTTCTGTATCCGGGAACTGCCCGTTAAAACTCTGCTCGCTGTTTTCCGTTCCGTTGAAACCGTCCCAGTTCGGAGCAGGTGTAAAGTTATCTAGACTTGGATCCCCACCGAGCCCCGGGTAAAGTGCCTGCTCGTCGGCATCATTCAAGCCGTCGAGACCGATGTCCTCGCCGGCATCTAGATTGCCGTCGGCGCCGCTCGCACCTGCCGATATGTAATCCTCTGAGTTCAATCTACCGTCAGGAATCACTTCCTCTGAAATCTTGCCGAGATCGATCAGCAGCTTACCGCCGGCATCCGCTCCCACCTTCATCCATAGCTCAATCGCCGTGTAGTTTCCGTCCTTAAGATTGGACGCGTTCACCGGAAGCTTGCGCATGATACCGCCCCAGTTCTCCGCACTGGGCTGGCCGACCGGCGTATAGTTATACGTACCGCGCTGGAGCGGCTTGAATTCGAGATCGAGTACCGTGACGCGCTGATCCTCGCGGGCGGTTTGCCTGTCCGGCCAGATATCCTGCACGGAGACGGCGCGAGACTGATCCCCGGAGATCGGAATATTGTACCAGTTGAACCGTGCGCGGTTCTGGTTCATTGTGGGCTCGGTCGTGGTATCGCTGATACTCGGCATGATAGCAGGCACCGATCCGAGCGACCATACGGAATATGCCGTTTGCAACGGGATAAACGTCCGCGCACCCTCGAAATCGTCGATGTATGCCACACCCGCGCCGCCATCCGATGGGATGGTACTCGGCTTCGAGTTTTCATTCGGCATGACCATCGCGAACTCTCCCATGAAGTTCAGCGATGACTTTTCCTTGGTCTCGAGGAAGGGCAGGGTGTTCAGCGCCTCCGTCAGGATGGGGAGCTCGAGGTTCGTTCCGCCATCGATTCCGAACATTGTATTGCTGATTGGCTCGTCGCCGAGGCGGACCTTATCGCTCAGCGTCTGCTGATTCTGACTGAGGAATGTGAAGCCGAGGAAGGAATTCTTCCCCACATCGAGATCGCCGCGTGCCCCTACAAGGGTCTTGGATGCGAATGAGAACAAGTCCTGTTTCTCGTAGTCTATATTGAGATTCGCATCCGGGGCGAGCGCATCTTCATTAGTAATCGTTACAGTACCGACCTGGTAGTTCACTTGGAAATCCGTGCCCTCGGTCAGCGGCCTGCCGTCGAGTGTGACGCGGACCGAACCCTGCACCACGTTAAATCCGAGGTTGTACCGGGAAGACGCCCCCCCGACAACGGTCGCTACCAGGAATATCTTGTCGCGATCGCTGTTGCGCGCCGCTGTCTTTGTGGTGTCGTATGCGGCAGGGAAGAG
This sequence comes from Ectothiorhodospiraceae bacterium, assembly GCA_002699105.1. GTDB lineage: Bacteria > Bacteroidota > Ignavibacteria > SZUA-365. Next base: position 7,806 of record PABJ01000033.1, read on the forward strand.
GTATGTGCGCAGGGAATCGCGGTTTCCACCGCCCACCGCGGTGTAGATGTCGTCGAGACCTGTATCCCAGGGGCGGAGCGTTGGGAAGATCACTTCGCCGCGTGCGGTGTTAATGGTGAGACCGGAGATGAAGTCGAACCTCTCGTCCGGGCCTCCGCCTACATTATCTGTGTAATCAAGTCCGAAGAGCTGGAGGAGCGGGTAGCCTAGAAGCGAGGGACGCTCGGGCTGCCCGCCCTGGCGGACAACAAGACGCAGGCTTCTGAGGTCCTGTTCGGAGATGTTGCGGGCATTCAGGGAGAAGATGCTTCGCACCTTTTGGTTCCAGGCCTTCTCCATGCTCGGTACAAGATTTCGTGGCTTGATGAGCTTTAGCACAAGACGAGGCTCAACCTGCTCGGCAGAATTTGTTGGATCGGTATACGGACCCCGGTTATCAAGTCGCGGATCCGATGAAAATGTACCGTACATCGCATCGTCGGAATTTCCGGATACACCGTCCTGGCCTACCGTTCTGTACGCGGCAGCGATGATTTGATCGTCCTGCACATTTTGGAAGATCGTGACAATACCAGTAACGGGATTAAAGGAAAATTCATCCGGTTCCAGTCGCAGGAATTTACCGGCCTCACGCAGCCCAACGATCTCGGTCACGGAATTATTGGGATCGAGCAAGCCCTCGATTTCATTCGAAAACTGGTTCGTCCCATCGGTGTTCGGCGGATCCGAAACGATCAGATCCATGATCGCAATACCTTCGCGTTCCGCCGTGTTCGGCACTGCGCTGGCGGAGGACGGCCGCGAGACCCAGATTTCGATATCGTTTATCTGCAGCTCGGGGCGCAGTGTGATAGGGTTGTTGTTGCCGAACCTTCGGTAGTTGTAATAGGCCTCGTAAACGTTTCGGGGTTCTCCAGGCAGCGCGCTCGGATCGTCTTCCATGTATTCGACATCGACGAAGTAGTGGTTATCGCTGTAGTCGTATGCGCTTTTGACGATCTTGTTTTCCTGCGCACCGCCGCTTGCATTTACAGATGCATCGGAGCCTTTTTTCTGACTGGCGATGGCGGTAAGCGTGAGAGGTCCGAAGAGAAACTCCGCCTTAATGCCGAAGAGCGCGCCCGATCCCTGAATCAAGCGCGAGGGAGTTTGCAGCGAGATGTTTCCGGCTTCGACCGACTGCACGATCTCGTCCTCGTAGCCGGTATAGCGCACCTTGAGCTGGTTCTCATAGTCGAACGTCCGCTCGGTGCTCCAGTCAGCTTCCAGGCTCAGCTTGTCGCCGATGAGACCGTTGAGGCGGATGCTCACCTGCTGGCGGAAGTTCGGGGAGAACTGCGTCGGATTCAGAAAGACAGACTGCTGATCCGAGCTTTCGATCTTGAATCCGGCGTTAATATCCACCTGTCCCGAAATACGCAGGCTGATGCGGCTGCGGTCCCCGAAGATGCTCGTGAGCGGGTTCTCGGGGATCGGGATATCGAATTCGGTGATATCCTTGAGGAATTCTTCGAGCGACGCTTTGCTGGTATCGTAGGAGGTGGCGTAGGTCTCGGTGCGCCGCTGCTGTTCGTATTCGTACCGAAGGCGAATGTATTCTTCGAGAGTCATCCGGAGCGGGACCTGGACATCTTTGCCGTTGACGAGCTTGCGAATCGTCACCATATCGCTGACCGAATCCACTTCGACGACAGTCCTGACAGCCTTGTTCGTCGTCAGGTAGAACGGATGCCGCCGCTGCGGGAAGGGGTCCGCCACGACGCCGGGCCGCCGCATACGCGGGAGAAAGCGCGAGCGTGCCGTTGTATCGAGATCGTCGGGAATTCGCGGGAAGCTATCGAGGCGGGCAGGGTTGTATTCGTTGGCGTAGTAGTTCAGCCACAGGTCGTTGTTCAGCAGTTCGTCGCCCATGCCGGCGTTGTGAATACCGAGAACCGACGCTTCCGAGAGCTGTTCGCTGCCCTCGATTGTCACATCGCGCAGGATGAAGTCCTGCAGCTCCACATTGTGCACGTCAATCGCGGGTGCAATGATGGCGTCTTGGTAGTCGCCCTCCATCGGTAGCACGTACTGGCGCTGCGATTCTTCAATCGATTTCCCGAAGATAAGCGCAAGCGCATCCCCGTTGCTCGCGTACCAATCGAATTCGCTCGCATGGTAGATCGAGACAATCGGCTTTGCCGTATGCGGACCTGCCGCTGCCCCCAAGAACGCAAGGGAGAGCGTGGCGATGTATAACGATGAGAGTGGGAAGCCAAAGAATAGGCGTAACACACCCCTCATCAGTCCGGTGTGGGTGCTAGACCGATGCATTAAAACGTAGACAGGTACGTTGCGAACAACATGAATTCAGCCGATCGTGAATAATCGTCTTATCTAATGTGTAGCGCTGTCTTCGATATGTACCTATCTCTGGTGGATGTGTCTTCGGGTGAACTAGGGTCGAGAGCGTTCGATACTCTCTCAAAATCACCAAAATTACGGAATTTGGCTAGTCCATTCCAATTTTGGCGTCAGAAGAAATTGCACGAGCGAGCGACACTACATACGTTGTTGTTGCTCGTGCGAGGGAGAAGTATATTTTCATTTCGAGAGAAAAACAATGCAAAAATTCGGGCACTGCCAATTTCTGCCATAATACGTGACCCTCTGGCGCTACATATTGAAGAACATACTCGGGCCGTTCCTGTTTGCTAACGGCGTGATAATCTTTTTGTTCCTGCTCCAGTTTCTGATGAAATCCGCCTCGGATATCGTCGGGAAAGGGCTGAGCTTCTGGCTGATATCCGAACTCATCGCGCTGAATCTGGCATGGATGGTGGTGCTGGCAGTTCCGATGTCCGTGCTGGTGGCCACATTGATGGCATTCGGGAAGATGGCCGCAGATAACGAGACGGTGATCATGCGTGCCAGCGGGATGAGTCTCTACCGGATGATGGTCCCCGCACTGGGGTTTGCCGTCGTCGTCACCATGGGGCTTGTTACCTTCAACAACGACGTACTGCCGGAATCGAACATCCGCCTCCGGACGCTCATGAGCGATATCCTCCGGAAAAAACCGACGCTCTCGATCCAGGCGGGTGTATTTACAAACGAAACCGAGCTCCCCAACTACAGAATTCTAGTCCGCCAGACCTACGAAGAAAGCAACGATCTCCGCGGGGTGACGATCTACGATCTCTCCGATCCGCAGCAGCAGACCGTCGTGCTCGCAGAATATGGGAAGGTGAGTTTCTCTTCGGACTATTCGAAGATTTTCATGGATCTGACCGACGGGGAGATCCACCAGATGGAGAGCGAAGACCCGACGGACTACCGGAAGCTCCGGTTTGAGCGGCACCGGGTGGCAATTCCCGCCAGCGGATTCGGCTTTCAGCGAAGCGACGCCACCAAAGCCCGCCGGGACGATAGAACGTCGTCTGCGGCGATGATGCAGGAAATGGTGGATAGCATCCGCGATGCACGCGAACAAAAGGTCGACAATCTGCGGAATCGGCTGCTCGCCGAATCGCGCAAATACATTGCGAACTTTGTCTCGGTGCCCGCACAGGGTGAAGGCGCGGAATACATGCAGCCTGGCTACATCCCATACAGCGATGCGGTGGCCGAGGACCGCCTGCCCGAAATGAAGGTCGATACTGTTGCAACGGATACCGCCGATGCGGCATATGCGGCAATCGCCGATCTCAAGCGTCTGAAGTCCTTCATCGAATCCGATGCCGGTACGGTGAAGTTCGATAACAACCAAATCAACAAGTACCTCGTCGAGATTTACAAGAAGTACTCCATTCCGTTCGCCTGCATCGTGTTCACGCTTGTCGGTGTGCCGCTCGGAATGATGGCCCGCCGGGGCGGGTTCGGCGTCGGGGCAGGGTTGAGCCTCGGGTTCTTTCTCTTTTACTGGGCATGCCTCATCGGAGGGGAAAAGCTCGCCGACCGCGGAGTGCTCTCGCCCCTTTGGGGGATGTGGGCCGCGAACGTGGTCCTCGGCGTTCTCGGTATCATTATTACCATCCGGACAGCACGGGAAACGATGGTGATAGATTGGTCGAAATTCAGCAGGTTGCTACCAAGGCGGTACCGGGCAAAACAACCGCAGTCTGTCGCAAACCCACACGAAGCCTCCTGATGCGCATCCTAGATACATACGTGACGACCAAATTCCTCCGCTCGGCAGGCTTTGCCTTGCTGGCCTTCAGCTGCATCTTCGTCCTCGTCGATATGGTGGAGAAGGTCGATGACTTCATCGATCAGGATGTGCCGATAAATATCATCGGGCTGTACTATGTGTACTTTCTTCCGCGAATCCTGAGCTTGATGGTGCCGGTGGCTCTGCTGCTCGGCGCGCTGAGCGTGGTGGGAAAGCTTGCCAATACGAACGAGCTCACCGTCATGAAGAGCGGCAGCGTAAGTCTGTACCGCTTCATGGTTCCGTTTATCATTATCGGGCTGATCGTCAGTCTAGCGATGACCGGCTTCGACGGCTGGATTGTGCCGAAGATCAACTCGCTTCGCGTCGAGATTGAGCGCGAGTACATGAAGAAGGACATGGTGCAGGGCGGGCGGTACCAGCTATTTTTTCAGGACTCTGAAAACCGGATTGTATCGCTGGACTATTATGATATCGGTAAGCAAAGCGCCCGGCAGGTATCGGTGCAGCAGTTCGATTCGGACGATCCGACGAGGCTTATCCGCCGCGTCGACGGAGAGACGATGAAGTGGAACGAAGACCGCGGCGACTGGACGATCTACGACGGATTGATCCGCACGTTTGCCCAGGATACGACGATCGCCGTCAATCGCAGAGAGAAGATTGAGGAGTTCGATTCGCTCTACATAGGCAAGCTCGTCCTGACACCCGGCAGCATTGTGCGCATGCAGCAAAAGCCGGAGGAGATGGAACTCGGCGATTTCAGCGACTACATTGAACGGCAGCGAAAAGCAGGGAGCTACATCAACAGGCTGCTGGTGGACTATCACGGGAAGATTGCCTTCTCTTTTGCCTCGCTCGTCGTCGTGTTTTTCGGTGTGCCGTTCGCATCTGTGAAGCGAAAAAGCGGGACGTCGGTACAGTTCGGCGTCAGCATATTGATTTGCTTTACCTACCTCGTCGGGCAGAAACTGAGCCAGGTGTTCGGATATAACGGGGCAATACCCCCGCTGCTTGCCGCCTTGCTGCCAAACGCCATCTTTTTTCTTGCCGGTCTGTACGTCACGGCAAAAGTCCCTAAGTGATTCCGCTGCAAGCGCTTTCGGTTGGGGAGGTGCCTGTCCGGTATACCGCGTATGACGGCTGCGGTTGTTCGGTGCCTCTTGCTTTGGGTACATTTGTAGACTGTACTCATGTTGTACCGGCAGATCGCGGCGGATCATGAAAATCGCAAAACAATTTCATTGGGAGATGGGCCACAGGCTCCCGTTCCATAAAGAACTCTGTGCGAACATTCACGGGCATTCCTACCGCATGTGGGTCGAGCTCGAAGGCGGCCTCGATCCGAACGGCATGCTGCTCGATTACGGGATATTAAAAGAGAAGGTGAAACCGATCATCGATGAGATTGACCATGCGTTCATGTGCGATGAGAACGACGATGTGATGAAGCAGTTCCTTGCCGGGTCGGATTTCAAGCACGTCATGGTGTCCTTCACGACAACGGCAGAGCATATCTCGGAATATCTTATCCGTAAAATCTGGTTCGCACTGCAGGGATATACCAATCTTTCGCGTATCACTGTCCGTATTCACGAAACAGAGACTGCAATGGCGGAAACTTCGCTCACGAGGGAGGAGTTCCAGAAGGTAGTGTAATTACAACGTTTTTCAGGATTTATATGCAGTAGAGCATTTGCTGCGCCTCGGTAGTTGATTATTTCCATTCTTATAAGTATTATCAGTTAAAGTAAAGTGTGAGGTTCTCAGTGAAGTTCTTCATTGATAGCGCGAATATTGACGAAATCCGCGATGCTGCCAGTATGGGAGTACTCGATGGGGTGACAACGAATCCTTCCCTTGTCTCCAAGGAAGGCCGTAACTACCGCGAACTCCTGGACGAGATTCTGGAAGTTGTGGACGGGCCGATCAGCGCCGAAGTCGTTGCCACCGATAAAGAAGGAATCTTGAAGGAAGGCCGCGCATTGGCTGCCATCCACGAGAACATTGTCGTGAAGATTCCACTCATCCCGGAAGGCATCAAGGCGTTGAACGTGCTGTCGGACGAAGGTATCAAGGTGAATGTCACGCTGTGTTTCTCACCGACCCAGGCGCTCATAGCCGCAAAGGCTGGTGCGGCCTACATTTCGCCGTTTGTCGGCAGGCTCGACGATATCAGCCACGACGGCATGGATCTCATAGAACAGATCGTCACCATCTACGACAACTACGCATTCGATACAGAAGTCCTCGTTGCCAGCATCCGCCACCCGCTGCACCTTGCACAAGCTGCAGAGATGGGTGCCGACGTCGCAACGATTCCATACAGCACGATCACGAAGATATTCAAGCACCCGCTTACCGATAGCGGTCTTGAGAGATTCCTCTCGGACTGGAAGGAGAGCGGGCAACAACTTATATAACTGATAGCGGCCCGATTCAACGCCGACTTTTATAACAGTATCAAGTATGTATTGAGCGAGCGCGCCCAAAAGGCGGATCTCGCTCTTCATCGCAGGATTTCGAGAGTCTAAAAACACAAGCACATGAAGAACACAGCATTTACAGAAATTCATGCCGGTCTCGGCGCGAAAATGGTCGAGTTCGCCGGTTACAACATGCCGATTCAATATGAAGGCATCATCGCCGAACACAAAGCAGTGCGCGAGGCCGTCGGCGTATTCGACGTATCCCACATGGGCGAGTTCGAAGTCAGCGGCAAGGATGCCGCGGCATTTGTTCAAAAGATGACGACGAACGATGTCGGCAAGCTGCACGAGGGCAGGATTCAGTATTCCGCCATGTGCTACGATGACGGCGGGATCGTCGACGATCTGCTCGTCTATCATTGCGGCGAATACTTTATGCTCGTCGTCAACGCATCGAATCTGCAGAAGGATTTCGATTGGCTGAAAAGCCACATTGAAGGCGATGTGCAGCTCATCGATAAAAGCGACAACACATCCCTCCTTGCAGTCCAGGGACCGAAATCGCTGGATGTGGTGAATGCTATCGCCGATGTGGATTTGAGCGGCGTTGAATACTACCACTACGTCCGCGGGAAGGTAGCCGGTGTGCCGTGCCTGATTTCGCGCACCGGTTACACGGGCGAATTCGGTTTCGAACTGTATTTCGAATCGTCTCCCGAAGCAGGGAAGAAGGTATGGGATGCACTCTTCGAGGCAGGGAAGCCGCACGGCATCAAGCCTGTCGGGTTGGGTGCGCGCGATACGCTTCGCCTTGAAGTCGGATTCTGTCTCTACGGCAACGACATCGATAAGTCGACGAATCCCCTCGAAGCAGGCCTGGGTTGGATCACCAAGCTGAAGGCAAGCGACTTTATCGGCAGTGAGGTTCTCAGGAAAGTAAAAGAGGACGGTATCACCCGCAGGTTAGTCGGACTGACGGTTCAAGACCGGCAAGTCCCCCGGCATGGGTACGAAATTTGGAAGGACGGCGAGGCCGTGGGTGTCGTTACCAGCGGGACAAAATCTCCGATGCTGGAATACGGCATAGCGATGGGTTACGTACCTGTCGAAATAAAGGAACCCGGCACCGTGGTCGATATCATGATCCGGAACAAGCCGGTTCCGGCTGAAGTCGTGAAGCTTCCCTTCTATAGTAAAGAGCAATAACAGCGAGTCGCAGCACAAGAGCAAGAAAGGTAACGTGAAGCGCAAAGGTAAACGTACCGAGATGGCAAGCCGGAAAAAGAAGAAGAGTCCGCAGGCTGCCGAGCATCGAAAATTCACCGTCATCGGTTTGCTGATGATCGTGATCGCGGTGTTCGTTCTCCTTGCGTTTGTCTCTCACACCGACCGCGATCTTGCCGTGACCGATATCAGCATACTCGATTTCGCAA